>JAHDIP010000012.1:3101-32074 GCA_020630735.1 Saprospiraceae bacterium
TTCAACTCATTCAAAACAGACGTGACTGTTTGACGTGAAGTTCCTGTAATATTTGCGATATCTTGTTGTGTAAGACTGTGCTTTAGTAAGGTTTCGAAACCTACTTGACGACCACGCTTTTCTGCACTATCTTTTATGAAATCGATGATACGAGTACGAGCATCTTTAAAGATTAATGCTTCTAAACGATCCTCAGCACGTTGTAAACGAGTACCAATCAAAGACAAGACTTTTGTACATAACCTAAAATTAGTTTGCATCAACTTTCTGAAATCTTCTACACGCAAGGTGCAAAAGTGTACTTCATTATTCATTGCTCTTGCAAAATCTTTCCGTTTTTCTTCTCCCACCACACATAATTCGCCAAACATAGCCGTTGGATGCAGAATAGATTTGATCACCTCTTTACCATCGCTAGAGTGTGTTCCTATTTTGATTGTTCCTTTCGAAAGAAAGAAAATTTTATCTGAACGTTCATCAGGCAGATAGATAAAACTATATTTTGGTTTTACTTCGTAATCTACCATTTGGGTAAGCAAGGTCATTTCATCCGGAGTCAGCACATCAAATAAAGGAAAGTGCATTAGGAAAGCGGTCTTTTTATTAGTTACATCCATGACATTTTTTTTGATTTAGGTAAATAGTCGAGGGTCTTTGTATAATAGTTGACACAAATTCAAAACACTTCCCCTATTCAAAAGTTGTTTTTTTTGAAAAAAAGTTTGGTTAGAGGATACTTTGAAGTTTTTTTAGGGATGCAAAACACAAATGAAACGGAATAATATTTCTTAAAAGGTAAGAATAAGAGTCTAATACAAAATGTAGGTTGCAAATTACATATAAATTAGAATAATATTTTTAAATTTTACTTTGATTGAATTTTTGATTCTTTTTTTCAGTGCTTTAGCCAAGCACACTAGCAGCCCAAACAAAAAGGAATAGCTTCCTAATAAAAAAATTAAGTACCAAAACATCTATTTAACATAAATTGCATTATAGGCTTTATTTTTCAGTATCTTTCACACAACGAAAACCAGTATGACTTAGACCAGTATCAGGACTAGAATGCATGCGCCGAGCGTTTCGATAGCCCGAACAATAATCATCATTACACAAAAAAGAACCACCACGAACGGTTTTTACTTGTTGATATGGATTGTACGGATTATTCCCTTTTACTGGTCCTAATGTATTTGCAGAAGAAGCTGTTTTGTCTTTATAAAAATCATCTTTGTACCAGTCGCTACACCATTCCCAGACATTGCCAGCCATATCGTATAAACCATAAGCGTTAGGTGGAAAAGATTTCACGGGTGCTGTTCGAATGTAAGTATCTTTATTTTCATTTTTGTACGGAAAAATACCTTGCCAAAAATTAGCCTTCGGTTTTCCTTCATTGACATCCTCATTTCCCCAAGGATAAATATTGTCTTTCAAACCACCTCTTGATGCCCATTCCCATTCTGCTTCAGTTGGCAAACGACCGCCTTTCCATTTGGCATAAGCCATGGCATCTTCCCACGCTACTTGTACCACAGGATGATCCATGCGATCTTCGATGGAACTCCCTTTTCCTTCTGGATGTTGCCAATTGGCGTTTAACGTCCAATGCCACCATCGAGAAGGATCATTGAGCGGAATAGGTTGACTAGTTGGTTGAAAAACTAAAGAACCTGGCTGAAGCAAACTATCAGGAGGTTTAGGCGTTCCTGGTGGTACTTCTTTGGAAAGAACTGCCCAGTCGAGTGGACGCTCTGCTATTGTGATATAACCTGTTGCTTTTACAAATGCTTCAAATTGTCGATTAGTTACTTCTGTTTCGTCCATCCAAAAAGCATCAACAGCTACTTCGTGTTTTGGGAATTCATCTTTACTTGCCTGCTTATTATCTCCCCCCATATGAAGTATACCTGCTGGGATCAATAACATATCCTTCTCCTTAGAAGATTGTAGTTGACTTTTAGGAGGTTCTTTTTCAGTATTTGTCGGAGAATTATCTTGCGAACAGGCAAAGAATAATAAACAAAGTAAGATAAGATTGTATTTCATTTATTTTAATTTCTTGATGTCACTTTTACCATCATTTAATTTCTTAGTCGAGGAATTTGAAAGTAAGGTTTGCATTTGATCGACTGCTGTTTTGTTCAAAATATTAAGTCGTTCTTCTTTATCGCACCCCCACTCTATTAGCTTAGCGTTGAGGCTTTCCAAATTAGCCAAAACGAGCAACTGTAAAGTAGAAGCTTCGTCTCGCATATTTCCTTTTTTCTTGGGTTTTTGCAAACGCCACTCTTTAGAAGTCATTCCAAAAAGAGCAATATTAAGCAAATCGGCTTCAGAGGCATAGACCATCCATTCTTTATGCTTGGTATTAAGAGTCGGAGGAATAAGGTATTCCTTTACCGCTTCTGAATGGATTTGATAATTGACTTTGGCCATCAGTCGTTTTACATTCCATTCCAACGATTGCTGCCCCATTTCTTCCTCCTTAAGGCGCTGATAATCCTTAATCAGGTATAGTTTGAATGCAGGACTTAGCCAAGTACCAAACTCAAAAGCAATGTCTTTGTGAGCAAAAGTACCACCATATCGTCCCGCTTTGGAAGTAATTCCTATTGCTCCCACTCGTTCAATCCACTGTTTGGCCGATATAGAAAAGGTGTTTAAACCCGTCTGACTTTTAACCCCATCGAATTCGATGGGGTTAAAATTGACGTTGTACATTTGCTCCCATAAGCCTAGGAATTCAATGGTATTTCGGTTTCGTAGCCAATTTTGGATAACAATATCTGTTCTAGGATTAGCGCTTTTTGCCATATCTGTCAGGCTAATATATTCAGCTATTCCGTCATTAATAAGATTAACCTTTAGACCATCGACATCAAGTATTTGCTTTTTCTTTGCCATTTCTCAAGTATTTAAGTTGAAGTTGTTTAGCAATGGGTGCTGAGGTTATAAAATTAGACTTTTTTAGAAGCCAGTAAGCTATTGTTAAAAAACTTCAGTGTAAAAATATGCAAAAAAAATAGCTTCTTACCTTTTTACAAGTAAGAAGCTACGAACAGAGACTTATAATAGGATATGGTTATGATTTAGAAATGATTAGGATCAAAGAGTTCGTCTAAATAATCTGCCCTTGATACAGAATTATAGTTGTCTTTACATGTACCCAGACCACTTCGCATCAAACTCGCACAGGTACCGTCTGCATGTTCCGCCTCTCTATGAGCTCGTGCTAAATAGCAATGTCCTAATTCGTGATACACCACAAATTCTTTGTATAAGTCAGATGCAGATTCCCAGAAGTCGGTATCTATCGTTACATGCTCTGGAGCATTCGAACTATAATTGCATAAGCCAGCAACGTGCTCTTGTTCAATATTTGAAATAATACCAGTGATTTCTGAGTCAATAAGATCGATGTTTATTCCACGTTCAATACCTTCATTTTCAAACCGTTGAAAATAAATCCACAACTCTCTGTCTACTCCAGGGTAAGACTTTACTGTTTCTACAAAATCATTTGTAGTTCTTTCTTCTTCTATTACATCAAAATCAGTATCTTTTCTACAAGATTGGAAAACAAGGAAAAAGCTCCCTAACAAAAGGGCATTGCTTATTAGCTTAGACATATGCAAACTGTTTTTATGTTGGTTTGTAAAATGTAGCTAATTTGAAGTATAGGCAGTTAATATTAATGAGAAATGAAAAATACGTTTCGTTTTATGCGATATAGTACGAATTTAAGCATAGGTTTAGTATGTAACCAGCGTTTTTTTTTGAAATTAAAACCGAATGGTATCAACTCTTGTACTGTAGCCAGAAAAATTTCCTACTCCATTATTAATATTATTAAATAATAAAACGGGTTCTGCAAAGGGATCGTTTTCAACGGCACGTTGACGAATCAGCGAAGTATGGTATAGATAATATTCTTCCGAAAGTGTTTTGAGACTAATATGTATTTCATTTAACAGTTCAATATCTTTAAACAAGAAAAATTTAAACGAAAAATCAAATCGTTTACGTTGACCATTAAACTGTTTATCACTGATCAAAAAATCAGGTGCTTCAAAATGGTATATGGCAGAACCATCATTACTTACATCTTCAGCTACAAAAGAATGCACAGCTATTCTGATTGCTGGTCCTCGAATGGTGTCTGTATCTGGAGGTGAACCAGAGACAAAGAAATCAGAAATTTGGGGTTGGATATCTGGTAAACGATAATAATTGACTTCATCTGCAGGATCATCTATTTCTAATGACAAGGAAACCGTATAGTCTAATTTGGAAGAGTTTGTTGGATTGATGCTCTTTTCTACATCTCTTACGATAACAGAATGAATCGGCACCGCAATAGGAATTATACTCGAAGATTCGACTGCTTCTACACCTTCTACTTCTACCCTTATAGAATACTCTTTTCCTTCTTCAGGAATAAGATCTAAACTTTGATAATAAGCGTTCTTCTCCAAGGTATTGGAAAAAAAAGTAAGCGTTTCTATGAAATCTTCTCCTGTAAAAACTTTTATCGAAGCATCACTCGGATATTCTATTTTAGTACTATCGGCAATTCCTCCAATGGTTGAGACTTCAATAGTAAGCGGTTCGGCAGGTTTAAAATTACTAAGCACTGTGGTCGTCGTACGTTGCATAGGGAGTTCTATGTCAGCAGGATACTCGCAAGCACCTATTGATAATAGCCCAATAAAAAAGAGAAGCCTAAAATAATATAATGCGACTCTAGCAAACATCATTGTAATTTTTTACTTGTAGAAGTTATTCAAAATAGATTTGTATTCCTCACAAATCTATTCCGATACATCCAATCCAGTTGGTTTATTAAAGTTATTAAAATTTACGAGGCTATTCCAATGGAAGTTGGGTTTAAAAGGATAAAAGTTTGGTTTTTGATCAACAAAAGCATTCTTTTTGTAAAAAAAGGCACTTTCGGTCTACGAAAATGCCCTTTTTGAACGCCTAATGGATGACACTAATTTTTTGAGTCAAAATTTTATCCTCCAACTGTAGTCGAATTACGTATGTACCATTTGAAAGCATGGAAGCATTCCAGATAATTTCATTTTGTCCAATATTATAATCATTTATAGCAACCGTTTGAACCATTCGTCCTGCAAGATCAACTACTTGTAAAACACCTTTTGATCGTTTATTAAGTTCAAATTTAATCGTACTTTCCCCACTTACAGGATTAGGAAATACCGATAATGTTGAACGCTCGGCTTTTTCGATATCTTTAGAAGATATCGTTTCATCAACAACTACTTTATAAAGTGAGCGCCCAAAAGTACCTGCCAATAAAGTACGAGTAGCTGGATGAAAACTTAAATCATTTACTATTGTTGTAGGCATTACAGGCGATAAGACATCCCAAGTAATTCCGTCATCAATAGTATACCAAACGCCCATATCATTGGCGATATAAAAAGTACCTTCAACGATAGGATCAATAATAATATCATTAACAGGAACTTCAGGAAGATTGCCCGAAATATCTTCCCAAGTCGCTCCTCCATCTGTAGTACGTAATACGTGTGGCATGTAGTCTATGTATTTATAGCCAGAAAATGTCACATAAGCAATTTGAGGATTCTCGTAATCGACAGCTACTTCGGTCACATAACGATCAGGTAAATCGGCAGAAATATTTGTCCAATTTTCCCCACCGTCAAAAGTTACTTGTACATTACTATCATCGGTACCTATATATATGGTGTTCGGATCAGAAGGCGCCACAGCAATCGCTGTAAGTGTTCCAAATGAACCACTGCCACTAGGATGTTGACCATTGGTCAAGTCACCACTAATCGCTGTCCAATTTTCAGCATAGTTAGTTGTTTTATACAAACGATTCGAACCGTAGTACAATACATTAGGATTAGAAGGATCTATCACCACAGGTGTATTCCAATTTTGCCGATCACTAGGATCTATACCTTCTGTAGCATCATCAAAAGTATCCCCTCCATCCTCTGAACGTCGAAGATTACCAAATTGATATTCACCATAAATTCGTTGATTATTGGTTGGATCTACGATAACATGAAATCCATCACCACCTATTATTCGATCCCAATCATCACCATCACCTGTCAGTGTTCTAATGGTATTATTATCTTGCGTACCTCCATAATATCTATAAGGTAAACTATTATCTATTTCACATTCATAAAATTGAGTAATAGGCAATTGAGGATGCTGCCATGTTTGCCCCATATCATCAGAGATATAAACCCCACCATCATTACCAACTACAATACGATTAGAGTTTTGAGGATGTACTTCCCAAGCATGAAAATCAACATGCATATCATCATCCAAAAAATATTCCCAAGATTGACCACCATCTAAGGAGCGATAATTGGTAACCCCCATAGCATAAACAATATCTGGGTTATTAGGATCAACTCGAATATTGCCAAAAAACCAACCAAAAGAAGCATATAGTCCTAATAAATCATAATCATTAGTTTGTGTCCAATTATCACCTCCATTCGTCGTCTTATAAATTCCTTCAAATTGATTAGAAATAGGATTAGTCGTAAACGACGCATATAAGATATCTGGATTAGAAGCAGAAATCGTAAGACCTATTCGACCTGTCTCTTCTGTACTAGGAGGCAAACCATTTTCCAACTGTACCCAAGTATTACCACCATCAGTTGAACGATGCAGTCCCGAAGTAGGTCCGCCATAATCCCGTTGGTAAGCGTATCGAATACGTTCCCAAGTTGCAGCATAAACAATATTCGGATTTTCTGGATGTACAACAACATCAATACAACTAGTAGAATCGCTCATAAATAATACATTAGTCCAAGATTGTCCACCATCATCTGTACGATACAGACCTCTATTATTTCCTTTTTCATAAAGTGTTCCAGCCACAGCCGCAAAGATTCGATTGGAGTTTTGTGGGTCAACCACTATACGACCGATATGCTGAGAATCCTCTAAGCCAATATTTTCCCAAGTAGCGCCACCATTTGTAGACCTATAAATACCATCGCCAAAGAAAGCGCCAGAAGTAGCCGACCCATTCGCTTCTCCAGTTCCTACATAAATAGTTTCAGGATTTTGAGGATCAATAGCTAGATTACCAATAGAAAGACTTCCTGCATTATCAAAGATAGGCTCCCAACTCATTCCACTATCCGTTGTTTTAAAAACACCACCTACTGATGTACCTATATAAATAATGTCTTGATTTGTTGGATGTAATACAAGATCAGTTACTCGACCTCCAATATTATAAGGTCCTACAAGTTCCCAATCATTGAGGTTGCGACTTTGTGCTTTTTGTTTGGCCAAATTAGTCTGCCTTCTTGCAGCATGGTATTGCCCTTCATCTATTCGATTATATGGATAGGCTCGCTGCCAATACATCCAGTCGCCTGGTTTTTCTTCTACAACTTCCTCATCTGGCACTAATTGATCATCAGTATCCTTATTAAAGAAAAAAAATAAGCCTGTGATAGTAAATAAAACTGGAAGAAGTATTCTTATTTTTTGCATAGCTAGAAATTGAATATTATGGGGTGAAGAATAAATGAGTACTTAAATTGAAAAATAATGCCTTTAATATAAGCTTATCTTTTTGTTCCCAAAAGCATCAACTTCCAAGGTGACATATATTTGACATCTTTTGTATGATATCTTACTCTATTTAAACCATTTTTCACTCCATTTGTTAAATTCAAGCTACCAGAAAAGCCCTAAAAACTGGCATTTTACTGGTGTTTAATAAAATAGTCGCTTATCTTTGCACCCCCTAAGTGCTAAATGTCGTTTATCCAGATAGAAATAAAGAATAATTATGAGTACTAAGAAGACCTTACAAGAAGTAGTAAAAGAAAAAATTCTTGTGATTGATGGTGCTATGGGCACTATGATTCAAGAGTATAAACTAGAAGAGAAGGATTACCGAGGTGAACGCTTTGCTGACTTCCATTTAGATATAAAAGGAAACAATGATATACTTTCTATCACCCAGCCACATATTATCGAAGCTATCCATAAAGCTTATTTGGATGCTGGTGCAGATATCATTGAAACCAACACCTTTAGTGGTACTGTTATCGCTCAAGCAGATTATGAGTTAGAATCTGCTGCTTATGACATTAACTTTGAATCAGCTAAAATAGCTCGAAAAGCTGCTGATGAATATACCGCCAAAGATCCATCCAAACCTCGTTTTGTAGCTGGAGCAATGGGGCCAACAAATAGAACAGCGTCTTTATCTCCAGATGTAAATAATCCTGGTTACCGTGCGGTTACCTTTGATGAATTGGTAGACGCATATTATACACAAGCAAAAGGCTTAATCGAAGGTGGTGCTGATCTTTTATTGATCGAAACTATTTTTGATACACTTAATTGTAAAGCTGCTCTTTTTGCCATTGACAAATATTACGAAGAGGTTGGTAAAAAATGGCCAATCATGGTTTCTGGAACAATTACTGATGCTAGTGGTCGTACCCTCTCTGGTCAAACAGTAGACGCTTTTTGGATTTCTGTTAGTCATATAGATTTGTTTAGCGTAGGTTTAAACTGTGCCCTAGGAGCAACAGAGATGCGTCCACATATCGAGGTCTTGTCAAAAATAGCGAACTGTAATGTAAGTGCTTATCCTAATGCTGGTCTTCCAAATGAATTTGGAGAATATGATCAAGATCCAGAAGAGATGCAAGCCTATATCAAAGAGTTTGCATCAAGTGGCTTCATTAATATTATAGGTGGTTGCTGTGGAACAACACCCGACCATATCCGTGCAATGGCAGAAGCTGTTAAAGATATTACACCTCGACAAATTCCAGAAGTAGATGGCTATACCCAATTAAGTGGATTAGAACCTCTCATCATTCGTCCGAGTATGAATTTTATCAATATCGGTGAACGAACAAATGTAACGGGTTCTAGAAAATTTGCTCGACTTATCAAAGAAGGTAACTTTAACGAAGCATTGAGTGTAGCACAACAACAAGTGGAAGCAGGTGCGCAGATCATTGATATAAATATGGATGAAGGCTTACTTGATTCTGAAAAAGCAATGGTTGAATTTTTAAACCTCATCGCTGCAGAACCTGATATTTCAAAAGTGCCTATCATGATCGACTCTTCTAAGTTTAGCGTGATCGAAGCAGGCTTGAAATGTGTTCAAGGAAAATGTATCGTCAATTCTATATCTATGAAAGAAGGGGTAGAAGAATTTATCCGTCAAGCAAAAACTGTACGACGCTATGGGGCAGCAGCTGTCGTTATGGCCTTTGACGAAAAAGGACAAGCAGATACGATAGAACGAAAAGTAGAAATTTGTCATCGAGCATATAACATTCTTACAAAAGATGTTGGCTTCAAAGCTCAAGACATTATTTTTGATCCAAATATTTTTGCTGTCGCTACGGGCATAGAAGAACACAACGAATATGCCATCAACTTTATAGAAGCTACTCGGCAAATCAAAACACAATGCCCTGGAGCTAAAGTCAGCGGTGGAGTAAGTAATATTTCTTTTTCCTTCCGTGGAAATAATTTAGTACGAGAAGCGATGCACTCTGCCTTTTTATTCCATGCCATCAAAGCTGGAATGGATATGGGAATCGTAAATGCTGGTCTAATCGAAGTCTACGAAGAAATTCCTAAAGATCTGTTGACACTTGTCGAAGATGTTTTATTCAATAGAAATAGTAATGCCACAGAAGCATTAACAGATTATGCTGAACGTGTAAAAGGTGGCGGTCGAGTACTAAAGAAAGATTTGAGCTGGAGAGAAAAACCGCTTAAAGAACGTCTTGCACATTCTTTAGTAAAAGGGATCACAGAATTTATAGAAGAAGATACAGAAGAAGCTCGACAATTATTTGATGAACCTATCGAAGTTATCGAAGGGCCATTGATGGATGGTATGAATATCGTTGGAGATTTATTTGGTGCTGGTAAAATGTTTTTACCACAAGTGGTCAAGAGTGCTCGAGTAATGAAAAAATCGGTTGCTTACCTTACACCTTATATAGAGGCATCAAAAAGTAAAAGTGGTTCTTCCTCAAAAGGTAAAATTTTGATGGCTACTGTAAAAGGTGATGTGCACGATATTGGTAAAAACATCGTTGGTGTTGTTTTAGGTTGTAATAATTTTGAAATCATTGATTTGGGTGTCATGGTTTCTTGTGATAAAATTTTGAAAGCAGCTAGAGCTGAAAATGTCGATATCATCGGTCTAAGCGGATTGATCACACCTTCGCTTGATGAAATGGTCTACGTAGCCAAAGAAATGGAACGACAGGGTTTCACCATTCCATTAATGATTGGAGGAGCAACAACTTCTAAAACACACACAGCTGTAAAAATCGAACCTCAATATTCTGGTCCAACGATTCATGTACTTGATGCTTCCCGAAGTGTAGCAGTATCTAGCTCCTTATTAAGTGACACAAATAAAACAGACTTTGTTGCCGCTACCAAAAAAGAATATGAACAAGTTCGATTAGCTAGAGGAAATCGTAAAGCAAACAAAAAATATATCTCATTAAAAGATGCCAGAGCCAATAAATTTCAAATTGACTGGAAAGAATATACACCTGCAAAACCCACATTTGTTGGTACCAAAGTATTTGACAATTATTCTTTAGAAGAATTATACAACTATATCGACTGGACGCCTTTTTTCTCTAGCTGGCAACTAAGAGGAAAATACCCAGCCATTTTTGAAGATGAGATTGTTGGTGTTGAAGCTAAAAAATTATTCAATGATGCACAAAGCCTGCTTCGTAGAATTATTGATGAAAAATGGCTAACAGCAAAAGCAGTTATTGGTATTTATCCAGCCAATAGTGTCAATGATGATGATTTAGAGCTTTACAAAGATGAGCAACGTACAGAAGTTGACACCTTATTATATAACCTCCGTCAACAACGGAAGAAGGCACCTGGTCAACCTAACTATTCTCTAAGTGATTTTGTCGCTCCTAAAGAAAGTGGCGTTGAAGATTATGTTGGAGCTTTTGCTGTAACGGCTGGAATTGGTATCGAAAAGTGGATCAAACATTTCGAAGCAGACAATGATGATTATAATGCCATTATGCTCAAAGCATTGGCTGATCGCTTTGCAGAAGCCTTCGCTGAACGAATGCATGAACGGGTACGTAAAGAATTTTGGGCTTATGTACCTACAGAAGATTTAGAAAATAAGGACTTGATTAGCGAAAAATACCAAGGCATTAGACCTGCGCCTGGTTATCCTGCTTGTCCAGAACATACCGAAAAGCGAACCTTATTTCAACTACTCAACGTAGAAGAAAATACATGTATCAAATTGACCGAAAGCTGCGCCATGTATCCAGCAGCCTCTGTAAGTGGTTGGTACTTCGCACATCCTGACTCAAAATATTACGCTTTAGGTGAAATTTCTAAAGATCAAGTAGAAGATTATGCCAATAGAAAAGGCATGCAAAAGGCAGAGGCTGAGCGTTGGTTAGCTCCAAGCCTTAATTATGATGTATAAGACAACGATAATAGATCTTTAGACGTTGTCTATTAGGTTACTGTCTGCATATACCCCGTATACACTTACGAAGTAGGTGTTGGATTAAAATATTATCTATTTTTGTGTTACCAAATGCTATAAACTGCGTCTTTATAGGAGTGTGCATTGTTCTTTTATACCATTCTGTATTTATTCCCCTAAGCTAAATTAACATCTTGGGACTTCTATCTTTTGCATAGAATTTTAAACTAAAGCATTGTTTTAAGGCATTTGCTATTGTAGCAAGACTGCTCTAGAACATATTTAGTTTATGTATAATGCTTAAAATAAGTGATAATCTATTACTTTTGCGAAAATTTTAATTCTTTAAAACAGACAAAATACATAGATCTACATGAAACATCCATGTTAAAAAAAAAATCAATCATGGTTAACAAACATGTAAGCATCAGGAAAATAGAAATAAACATATGAAAAAAATATTCAGCCTCCTGCTTTTCTTTTGTCTATGCAGCACTATAACAATCGCACAAATTAGCGAGGATCAGGCTAGAAAAGAACTAGAAGAAAGAGGTATAGGCGATGATGAAATTCGAAAAAAGCTAGAAGAAAAAGGTATTGATATTGACAATATTGACCCCAGTAATATTGGCCAAGTCGAAGAAGCACTCAAAGAAGCCGTCGAAGAATTAGAGGAAGAAAAAAGATTGGAAGCTGAGGCAGAAGCTAAAAAAGCAGCTCAAGAGGCCGTCGAAGAAGTAGCCAAAGAAGCAGCCGAAGAAATACAAGAAGCCATCGAAGATGGTACCTCTATTGAAGAAGCAGTATCTGAAGAACTTATCGACGCACAAGAAGAACTACCTAAAAGTCGTGTTTACGGTCAACATATTTTTAGAAATAAAAGCATCAAGCTATATACCAAGTCTGAAGACGTTAAAGCTTTAGATACTTATATATTGGGAGCTGGTGATGTAGTTACCATTTCTATCTGGGGTAGCCGATCTCAAGAAAGTGCAACATATACTATTGACAACGGCGGTTACATTAAGCCAAGCCAAATGCCTCGTATCTATCTAAAAGGTATTGCATTGGGTAAAGCTCGAAAATTACTCCAAAGTCATTTTGGCGAATTTTATAGTTTCCGAAAAGAAGACTTCGAAGTCTCTCTTAATTACGCTCGAACGATTTCTGTAAATATTGTCGGAGAAGTCATGAACTATGGTAGTTTCAATATCCCCGCTACCAATACAGCCTTTAATGCATTAGTAGCTGCAGGTGGCCCTTCTGATATCGGTAGTGTTCGAAATATCAAACTTGTCCGCCCAGGTGAACAAGCTAAGCGAATTGATATTTATGAATTTATGACCAATCCTTCCGTTGAAGAAAGTCTTTACTTAAAAGATAACGATTATATCCATGTTCCAGTTGTTGACCGACTTGTCTCAGTTACAGGAGCCGTAAAGCGACCATTCGTTTATGAATTGATCCGAGGGGAGAATTTGAAAAAATTAGTAGAATACGCTGGTGGCTTCAAAGACAATGCCTACCAATCTAATATCCAAGTCAAGCGATTTGCCGATGACCGAGAAGTTATTCAGGATGTAAACTTTAGAGACCTCATGAAATCTGGTCGTGATTTCGAATTATTTGCGGGTGATGAAGTTATTGTCAACATCATTCCAAAACCGTATAAAAACTTTGCTACTATAGAAGGTGCTGTAGATCTTGAAGGAAAATACGAAATCAGTTCAGGAATGCGTGTAAGCCAATTGATAAAAAAAGGTGTACTCACAGAAGATGCTCGTACAGATATCGCATTTATCCAACGATCAAACCCCGATGGTACGATAAAGTATATCAAAGTAAATATTGCAGAAGTTCTTCAAAATCCAAGTGCAAGTGACAATATAGAATTGGCACCAAAAGATAAATTAATCATTTATTCTCAAGCTGCCTTTGTCGACAAATCCTCCATATATGTAGATGGTGCCGTTCGCCAACCAAGCGAACACCCTTTCGATCCTTCTGAAAATTTAAAAATTAGTGATGCTGTAATTTTAGCAGGAGGATTAAGACCTGATGCAACTAGCTTTGCATACATTCATCGTAAAGATCCAAAACTCAAAAAGCAAAAAGAATATATTAGAGTAGAACTAGACAAAGCAGTTGATAGTCCTAACTCTATTGATAATATTGCTCTTAAACCTTTTGATACCCTTTTCGTTTATTCTAATATTACTTATACAGATGAAACCTCTGTAAGAGTCACAGGTGCAGTTCGTCAACCAGGTGAATATGGCTACGATGAAAGTTTAGACCTGCGAGATGTACTTACCTTAGCTGGTGGTCTAAAATTAGAAGCTGCTTCTAACCGTATTGATATTTTTAGAGTCGTTCTCACCAATGATGAACCAACCCAAACTATTGTTGCAACCTTGGAAGTCAACGAGGATCTCATGAGTGAAGGTGGAGGATTTAAGCTTTTCCCTTTTGACCATATTGTGGTTAGAGAAGTTCCCGATTTTGAATTTCAACAAACGATCATATTAAAAGGTGAAATCAAATATCCTGGTCCTTATGCTTTGATCAATAAAAATGAACGTATATCTAGTGTCATTGGTCGTGCAGGAGGAATTACGGAAGAAGCATTCGAAGGTGGGGCTACCCTTTATCGTTCTGATGAAGGCGTTGGTTATGTTGTGATGGATCTCGAAGATGCGCTTGATAAATCCGATTCTCGACACAATTATATCTTGAAAGATGGTGATGTAATAGAGATACCAAAAAAGAAAGACCTTGTTACGATTAGAGGTGCAACCCGTGCTTCAGATTTATACCCTGATAAAGTTTTATTAGCTGGTAACAAAATTACGGTGGCCTACCACGAAGGTAAAACAGCAAAATTCTATATCGACGAATATGCTGCTGGTGTCGGAAACAAAGGCCGTCGCCGATTAATTTCTGTAGAGCATCCAAATGGTCAAATAGAACGAACCAAAAATTATGTTCTGTTCCGAAAATATCCAGAAGTAAGAAAAGGTTCAATTATCACTGTTGGTGCAAAACCTAAACAAATCAAAACAGAAGGTGAAAAGGAAAATGATGTAGACTGGGGTAAAGTTTTAGCCGACTCTATTGCTCAAGCTACAGCCGTTTTATCATTAATCTTACTTATACAACGAGTCAATTAGATTGTATACAATCTATTAAACACAAAAAATGACGGAATCAAATCAGCCTATTATTGTTGATGACGAAGAAGTATCAATGAAGGATCTCTTTGAAAAAGGGAAAGAATACTTCTATGAAATACTTCGAAATTGGTGGCTAGTTCTTTTGATTGCATTGCCAATATTGGCATTCTTCTTATATCAAGCAGTTACAACACCTACTACTTATAAGGCCGACCTGACCTTTATGGTTGAAGAAGATGCTGGCCCTAAACTTGGCGGCATGGCCAACATACTTGGTTCTTTCGGTTTAGGTGGAGGTACAACTTATGACCTAGATAAGATCATCGAACTCCTAAAGTCTAGAAAAATTATCCAGTCTGCTCTTTTCGAAAAAACAACGATAGATGGTAAAGAAGATTATTATGCTAATCACCTGATTAGAAAATATGACTATCATGAAAAATGGGCGGACGATACTACAGGTATCAAAAACTTCCTTTACGTCCGAGATAATATCGATGCTTTTACCAATCCTGAAAATCGAGTACTCAAAATCTTATATAGCGACATCATCGGTAATCCTGCAGAAGGCAAGCCAAGTATGCTCGAAAGTGAAATTACTGTCTTATCAGGAATTTTGACCTTATCATTTACATCTGTCGATCAAAATATTTCTGTTCGTTTCTTAAAATTACTCTACGAAAAACTCAGCAAATACTATGTTGATAAAACAGTAGAAAAATCTCGAGAAACCTACGAACTCATCAAAAGCAAAACCGATTCGATAAAAGGAGTACTAGATTCTAAAGAATACCAACTAGCAAACTTCAAAGATACCCAACGTGGTCTTTACCTTAAAACCAAACAGTTGAAAGAAATGCAATTGGAACGAGATGTTCGAATGCTAAATGTAATGTATGGCGAATCAATCAAAAATTTAGAAATGGCAGAGTTCGCTCTAAGTAATAAAACACCTTTTATACAAGCTATTGATTTGCCAATAGCGCCACTTAAGCCTCAATCGAGTTCCATCTTAATGGCCATAATCACAGGATTAATGATTGGAGGTATTTTAGGTGTTGGTTTTGTATTTATTCGTAAAATTTTTCGAGATGCTTTTTCAGCAGATTAACATTCAATAATGGATAATAACCTTTTCATAAAATCTCCGCCCCCACTCTAACCAACTAAGTGCTGCATAAAACACCTAATTTCAAATACTTAGTAACATAATAGGCTAAGTATTGAGTACTATTATTACTCTATTAGTTTTTAATATAAAATTTTAACAGATTCATAACACACTGTAAATTGATTTTTTTGCGCTTTTTTTTGGCTTTTTACACATAAAACGAGTAATTTTGTTACTCAATTAATAAAAATGATAGAAACCTTAATATCTTCAAAAACACGCATCAAGCTTTTGCTAAAATTCTTCTTGAACAGCAAAACTACGGCCTACTTACGTAGCCTTGAAAGTGAATTTGGGGATTCTTCTAACTCTATACGCCTTGAATTAAATAAGCTTGAAGATGCTGGAATGCTCTCCTCGCATATGCAAGGCAATAAAAAAATATTCAAAGCCAATACAGGACATCCATTATTTGATGAAATCCATAATATCTTACTCAAGCACATTGGGCTTGATCGTATTATCGAAAACGTCATCAAACGTCTTGGTGATGTAGAACGAGTATTTCTTGCAGGAGAATTTTCAAGAGGATTAGATAGCCAAATTATCGATCTCATTTTTATCGGTAATATCGATAAAGCTTACCTAATCACACTTATTGAAAAAGCAGAAAATCTAATCAATAGAAAAATACGTTACTTGATCTATAATGAGGATGAAATTAATAAAATTGATTGGACCTCTTTCGAACCCGAACCATTATTACTTTGGTCAAAGGACTAAATAATACTCAAGTGAATTTTGACATAACAATCATAGGAGCAGGTATTGTAGGTTTAGCAACTGGTTATCAACTCTTGCTACAAAATCCTCGATTAAAATTATGCATTTTAGAAAAAGAGGAGACTGCAGCAAAACATCAGACAGGACACAATAGCGGCGTTATTCATTCAGGTATCTATTACAAACCTGGAAGTTTGAGAGCTACCAATTGCCAAAAAGGTTATCAGTACTTATTAGAGTTTGCAAAAACAAATGATATTCCTTTTGAGCTTTGCGGGAAAGTAATCGTTGCTACGAGCGAAGATGAACGACCTTATCTAGACACCATATATAAACGTGGGATTGCCAACGGGATGAAAGGTATTCGAAAGATAAGTGCAGCCGAAACAAAAGAAAAAGAACCACATGTCAGAAGTGTAGAATCTATATGGGTTCCCCAAGCAGGTATTATCAACTACAAACAAGTAGCTGAAAAATATCAAGAAAGAATTGTAGAAATGGGAGGCTCTATCTTTTTCAGTCATAAAGTACACGATATTCTTACGAAAAAAAAGAACGTGACCATATGTACCGATCAAAAAGAAATTAAAACAAATCTGCTCATCAATTGTGCAGGACTTTATTCTGACAAATTGGCTAAACTCAGTGTTCAGCAACTAGATATTCAAATAGTACCATTCAGAGGAGAATACTACAAATTGGTAAAAGAAAAAGAATATTTTGTAAATGGTTTGATATACCCTGTCCCAAATCCAAACTTCCCATTTCTGGGAGTCCATTTTACCAAAATGATAACAGGAGGAATAGAAGCAGGCCCTAATGCCGTACTAGCATTCAAAAGAGAAGGCTATAGTCGTTGGGATTTTAATTGGAATGAATTGTCGGAAACACTTTTCTATCCAGGTTTTCAAAAACTTGCATTGAAATATTGGAAAGATGGATTGGGAGAACTATATCGCTCGTATTCAAAAAGAGCTTTTGTAAAAGCCTTGCAACACCTCATTCCTGAAGTCAAAAATGAAGACTTAGTAGAAGGAGGTGCAGGCGTAAGAGCTATGGCCTTAGCCAAAGATGGTAGCATGGTAGATGATTACCTCATCCTCGAAGAAGCCAACATCATTAATGTTTGTAACGCTCCTTCACCTGCTGCAACATCCTCTTTAGCTATCGGCGAAACTATCGCACAAAAAGCTCTAGCAAAAATTGCAGTGTAGTTTTCTTATGCTAATAAGAGAAAAAATATTGTGAGCCAAGTAATTACATTAAAAGTAGTGGCGGCTGCCCGAAAATATACTGTCTGAACGGAGTGAGTTTATATTTTCTAGACTTTTTTCTTCCTTTTTTTGGCAATGAAAAAAAGGAAAGCCCAGCCGGCTCGAGGCGAATACCAAAATAAATATTTGAAGATTTGGTATTGTAGACATGATTTTAAGTGCTTTGCCTTATGCCTAAAGATAAATGAACAAATAATTAAATGATAAAAGAGACAAACCAAAAAAAATACTTTGCCCACGAATCAGCCATCATAGACGAAGGCTGCGAAATAGCAGAAGGCGTAAAAATCTGGCACTTTAGTCACATTATGCCCAACTGCAAAATAGGCGCAAACTGTAATATTGGTCAAAACGTTGTCGTGTCTCCAAAAGTTGTTTTAGGCAAAAATGTGCGGGTACAAAATAATGTATCCATTTATACAGGAGTCATTTGCGAAGACGATGTTTTTCTTGGACCTTCAATGGTGTTTACCAACGTCATCAATCCAAGATCTGCTGTTAGTAGAAAAAATGAATTTAAAGAAACCTATGTCGAGAAAGGAGCAACGATTGGAGCAAATGCAACCATTGTTTGTGGTAACAAAATCGGCAAATATGCATTTATCGGAGCAGGCGCAGTAGTCACTAAAGAAGTACTACCCTACTCCTTATTAGTTGGCAATCCTGCCAAACATATTGGCTGGATGAGTGAGTATGGTCAACGACTTAAATTTGATAGCGAAGGGCGAGCAACTTGTTCAGAAAGTGGCGAGCTATATATTTTAGAAAACAATCTTACTGTAAGAAAACTATAGACGTGACAATAACTGCAGAGAAAATAAAATTCGCTGTTGTGGGTTGTGGTCATATTGGCAAACGTCATGCGACAATGATCAAACAAAATAGCGAATGTGAATTAATCGCATTATGCGACATAAAGCCAAAAAAAGATTTGGCTATCGAACAATTTGACGTTCCGTTTTTTTCATCCATCGACGACTTATTAGCAGCTGATTTAGAAGTCGATGTTATCTGTATTTGTACACCAAATGGCTTTCATGCAGAGCAGTGCAACAAGGCATTAGATGCCCAAAAACATGTGGTCTGTGAAAAACCAATGGGTCTGACAAAAGCAGAATGTGAAGGAGTTATTTTTAAAGCACTAAATGTGTCGAAGCA
Organism: Saprospiraceae bacterium; assembly: GCA_020630735.1. Lineage (GTDB taxonomy): Bacteria > Bacteroidota > Bacteroidia > Chitinophagales > Saprospiraceae > JAHDIP01. The sequence goes on from JAHDIP010000012.1 coordinate 22,128, forward strand.
AGTATTTTGCGTTATGCAAAATCGTTATTCGCCACCTTCGGTTTGGGTCAAAGAAATCGTTGAGCAAAAAAAACTAGGCGATATTTTTATGGTTCAAATCAATTGCTTTTGGAATCGTGACGATCGCTACTACTTTAAAGATGGAAAAAAACACGAGTGGAAAGGCATCAAAAAAACAGATGGAGGAACACTCTTTACACAGTTTTCTCATTTCATTGACATTATGTACTGGCTCTTTGGCGATATCAAAGATATCGAAGTAAAGTTTGCTGATTTTACACACAAGCACTCTACAGAGTTTGAAGATAGCGGCATTGTACATTTCAATTTTGTCAATGGAGGAATGGGAAACATTATTTATTCCACAGCAGTATGGGATAAAAATTTTGAAAGTAGCCTAACCATTCAAGGAAGCAAAGGCACCATAAAAATTGGTGGCCAATACATGAATGAAGTAGAATACTGTCATATTGAAAATTATGAAATGCCGACTTTACCTAAAGCGAACCCGCCAAATGATTATGGTCATTATAAAGGTTCAGCCGCCAATCATCACTACGTTTTTGAAAATGTAATTGATGTATTGAAAGGTAGAAAAATGGCAACAACCAATGCCTTAGAAGGACTAAAAGTTGTTGACATTATAGAACGCATTTACAATAGTGCAAAAAATTAAAAACCTGAAAACCAAATAAAACACGTGTATCAGGAAATACGAAATAAAGAAAAGAAAATAGCAGTCATCGGCCTTGGGTACGTTGGCTTACCAATAGCACTCGAATTTGCAAACCATTTTAGTGTTATCGGATTTGACATCAATAGTGAACGAGTGGAACTTATGAAAAAAGGAATCGACCCTTCTGATGAGATCGAAAAAGATCAATTCGAAGGTAAAGACATTCTTTTTACAGCAGATGAAAATGATTTGAAGCAAGCACACTTTTATATAGTAGCTGTCCCGACTCCTGTTGATAAACATAAAGTCCCAAATCTTAATCCTTTATTAAGCGCATCTTCCATTATCGGAAATGTAATTAAGAAAGGAGATTATGTAATTTTTGAATCGACCGTTTACCCTGGTTGCTCCGAAGAAGATTGCATCCCTGTTATAGAAGATATATCAGGCCTAAAAGTAGGCCCTGATTTCAAAGCAGGTTATTCTCCCGAACGCATCAATCCTGGCGATAAGGTGAATACTATTGATAAGATTATCAAAATTGTTTCGGGTAGCGACGACGAAGCTTTAGAAGAAATTGCACAAATATATGGTGCCATCATAACTGCTGGTATCTATAAAGCTCCTTCTATAAAAGTAGCCGAAGCAGCCAAGGTAATTGAAAATACACAACGTGATCTCAACATCTCTTTTATGAATGAACTTTCTATGATTTTTGATAGAATGGGCATCAAAACAAGGGAGGTGATCGATGCAGCAGGTACGAAATGGAATTTTTTAAAATTCTACCCTGGACTAGTTGGAGGGCATTGTATTGGAGTTGATCCGTATTACCTTTTACACAAATCAAAGCAGTTGGGTTATGACCCACAGGTCATTTTAAGTGGTCGCCGAATCAACGATAATATGCCCATGTTTGTGGCAAATAAATTGGTGAAACTACTTTTGTCAGAAGGAAAAAATCCTCAAGACTGCAAGGTATTAGTCATGGGTATTACCTTCAAAGAAAATGTTTCGGATATCCGAAATTCTAAGGTAGCTGATTTGGTAAAAGAGTTGATGCAATTTTCGGTGGAAGTAGAAGTAACCGACCCACAAGCAGCAGCAGCAGATGTTGCACACGAATATGATTTGACATTAGTAAGTGATATTTCTAAAGACTACGATGCTGTCGTCGTCGCAGTAAATCACGATGAATATAAAAACTATGATAGTACTTTTTTTAAATCTATCATGAAAGAAAAACCCATATTACTCGATCTTAAAACCATCTATGAGAACAATGACCCAGAATTAATGTATTGGAGTTTATAAACTAACTCCTAATTAAATGAAGAAAAAGATGATAGAAACGGTAATACAAAAATTGAAACATAACTCTATTGCTAGACGATTGGTGAATAAGTACCCTAATCTTGCAATGACTGTTGTATTCAAACCTTTGAGTCGATTTATGCGCTATAAAAATGAGCGTAAACTCGAGAAGGGTCAACACGTTTCCGACAATACAAAAAAGAGTGTCGTGTTATTCACTGCACATAAGTGTGCTTCTACACTCGTCAATCCTATCATTGCAGAATTAGCTCAAGATAAAGGTCTTACTCATATTGATTTTGAAAGCTATTTTACAGGCTTCGATGCTAAAAAGTATGATCAATTTGACGATGCAAATTTCATGAACAAAGCTTATCGTCCGACAGGATATTACTTTGGAGCTTATCGTCGTTATCGTCCAATTCCAAATCTAGCACAATACAAAACAGTTTTAGTTTTACGTGATCCTCGTGATGTCGTTACATCTCATTATTTTTCGATGGCTTATAGCCATTTAGTTGTTAATGACAATGTAAAAAAAGCAAGAGACCGAGCTAAAAACCAAACAGTTGATGAGTATGTAATGGAAAATGCTAGCCGTTTCCAAAATATATATCAAAACTATTGTGATCATGTTTTAGGAAAACCTAATGTTCTCTTTTTGAGGTATGAAGAAATGATTGTCGAATTTGATCCTTGGTTAAAAAAATTAGCAACTCATTTAGAACTCGACCAAAATACTGAGCTTATTCAAAAATTCATTGACCAGACTTCTTTCAAAGCAAAAAAGGAAGATGTGCACTCGCACATAAGAAGTATAAAGGCTAGAGATTTTGCAGATAAATTGAAGCCAGAAACAATTGAGTTTGTCAATGAAACATTTAAAGATATTTTAGAAAAAATGAATTATGAAATCTAATGATAAAGCAGTAGGTACTATTCCTGCTGAAGAATCTGTACAGAAAGAATCGCACGTACGGAGTATCCTTAAAGGATTGACTTGGAGAATAGTCGCTACTTCTACTATTATCTGCATTGTTTATTTCACTACTGGAGAAATAGGTGACGCCTTAAAAATTGGAGCGATTGAATTTTTCATCAAACTCCTACTCTACTACTTGCACGAACGAGCTTGGCAATTAGTCCCTAGAGGTAGTATCCGTAAATCAATTGGTATTAGTAAGTAATCATTTAAATAGATAAAAACTAAAAAACATTGGAAATAAAAAATAACATTCATCCTATTTTCGATCGCTTACTACAACGAGAAGATCGAGAAAAACGACTCGAACAACGAGCTAAAGTTTTCTGGCTAACAGGGCTTTCTGGTTCGGGTAAAAGTACCATCGCTCAAGGTCTCGAACGCAAACTTTACAACGCTGGTTTCTTCGCTCAAGTATTGGATGGCGATAATATCCGTAGCGGGATTAACAACAACTTGGGTTTTACGATTGAAGACCGTAAAGAAAATATCCGACGTATTGCCGAAGTTGCGAAACTCTATTTAAATAGCGGAATCGTTACCCTCAATTCATTCATTAGTCCAACGCTAGAAATAAGAGACTTTGCTAGAGAAATTGTTGGAGCAAATGACTTTATTGAAGTATACATCAATACACCAATTGAAATATGTGAAAAACGAGATGTAAAAGGCTTATACAAAAAAGCACGTAGTGGTCAAATCAAAGGTTTTACAGGAATTGACTCGCCATACGAAGCTCCATTCAATCCAGATTTTGAAATCAAAACAAACGACATGACCATTGAGGAGTCCGTCGATCAGTTATACAATTTTGTAATTTCTAAAATTAGAATTTAAGGGGAATCCCTTTTCTTTTTTGCAAAACACATAAAAGATGAATTATCATTTAAACCACTTAAAAGAACTAGAGTCCGAATCAATCTTTGTTATTCGTGAGGTCGCAGCCAAATTCGAAAACCCTGTATTGATGTTCTCTGGCGGCAAGGATTCTATCTTAATGACTTACCTTGCTCAAAAAGCATTCTACCCAGCTAGAATTCCTTTTCCACTTTTACACATCGACACAGGACACAACTTTCCTGAAACAATCGAATTTAGAGATAAACTAGTCGAACGTTTAGGTGTAAAATTAATCGTTGGTTCTGTTCAAGAAGCAATCGATAATGGTAAGGTTACTGAAGAAAAAGGCTACAATGCTAGTCGTAACGGCTTACAAACTGCTGTACTTTTAGAATCTCTTGAAACAGGAAAATACGATGCTGCTTTAGGTGGTGCTCGTAGAGATGAAGAAAAAGCCAGAGCAAAAGAACGTTTCTTTTCGCACCGTGACGAATTTGGCCAATGGGATCCTAAAAACCAACGCCCTGAGTTGTGGAATATTTTTAATAGTAAAAAACAGTTTGGTGAGCACTTCCGTGTATTCCCAATTAGTAACTGGACAGAATTAGATGTTTGGCAATACCTTGCTATGGAAAAAGTGCCTTTACCTAATCTTTACTTTGCACACAAACGCCAATGCTTCATGCGTGATGGTATCGTCTTAGCAGCAACTGATGTTATCCAACGTCGTCCTGAAGAAGAGGTAAAAGAAATGACGGTCCGTTTCCGTACCATAGGTGATATGACTTGTACAGGTGCTTCGCTTTCTAAAGCAGATACCCTTCAAAAAATTATTGAAGAAGTAGCAAGTACAAGAATCACAGAAAGAGGAGGCCGTTCCGATGACAAGCGTTCTGAAACATCAATGGAAGATCGTAAAAAGCAAGGGTACTTTTAGACAATAAAGGTACAGTGATAAAAAAGGATTTTTTCTTTTTTTAAAAATCCTTTACACAACATTAAAAAAATTCTAAACAAAAATAAAATGTCAGATTATCAAAATATGGAATTGTTGCGCTTCACTACTGCAGGTAGCGTAGACGATGGTAAGAGTACCTTAATTGGTCGACTTTTATATGATAGTAAATCAATTTTTGAAGATCAATATGCTGCAATCGAAGCAAGTAGCTTACGTCGTGGAGAAGAAGATGTAAATCTTGCTTTATTAACGGATGGCTTAAAAGCAGAACGTGAACAAGGGATTACGATAGATGTTGCATACCGTTATTTCTCTACTCCAAAACGTAAATTAATTATTGCGGATACACCTGGTCACATCCAGTACACTCGTAATATGGTAACGGGGGCTTCTACAGCAAACGTTGCATTGATTTTGATTGATGCTCGTAATGGTGTAGTAGAACAAACAAAACGTCACGCAATTATCGCTTCTCTTTTACAGATTCCTCACCTAGTTGTTTGTATCAACAAAATGGACTTAGTAGACTATCGAGAAGAAGACTACGAAAAAATCAAGGATGACTTCACGAGCTGGGGATCTAAGTTAGATATCAACGATATGCACTTTATTCCTATCTCTGCATTGAAAGGTGATAACGTTGTAGACAAGTCTGAACGTATGGACTGGTATGGCGGTTCTACCTTATTATACTACCTAGAAAATGTACACATCGGTAGCGATCACAATTTAATTGATTGCCGTTTCCCTGTACAGTATGTTATTCGTCCAAATACTGATGAGTACCACGATTACCGTGGCTATGCTGGTCGTATTGGTGGTGGTGTGTTCAAAAAAGGAGATAAGGTAATGGTAATGCCTTCTGGCTTTACTTCTACCATCAAAAAAATTGACACCTTCGATGGTGAGGTAGCAGAAGCTTTTGCACCAATGTCTGTAACGATGTTATTGGAAGATGAGATCGACATCAGCCGTGGAGACATGATTGTAAGAGAAAATAACGTACCTGACTCTGAGCAAGATATTGATGTTATGGTTTGTTGGTTTAATGAAAAGCCATTACAATTGAAAGGTAAGTATACCATCTTACACACAACACAGGAAGCTCGTTGTATCGTCAAAGAAATTCGCTACAAATTAGATATTAACTCACTACACCGTGACCTAGAGGATAATGATATTAAGATGAATGACATTGCTCGTATTTCTATCCGTACGACAAAGCCGCTCTTTACAGATGCTTACCGTAAAAATAGAATTACAGGTAGTATTATTTTTGTGGATGAAAGCACTAACGAAACTGTTGCTGCAGGAATGATTATCTAAAGATAACGATTGAAGAACCAAAGCTCATCAAAAAAGAGCTTTGGTTCTTTATCAAAAAAATACATGAGCCTAAAAAAGAAAGCCGCTAAAGGATTGACTTGGCAAGTAGCTGCCTTGGGAATTCAAGCAGTCATCAATATCATTTTTATAATGGTTTTAGGCCGTTTAGTTGCTCCCGAAAGTTTCGGTACAGTAGCACTCTTAACGGTCTTCCTAACGTTCATTGAAAAGTTTACAGAATTCGGATTTGGTGCAGCATTGATTCAGCGTAAAACCTACAACGAAAAACACGTAAGTTTTGCCTTTTACACCACCCTACTAGTTAGCTCTATAGTCTATCTAGTTATTTTCCTTGTTGCACCTTGGATATCAGGATATTTTGATAGCAAATTTTCAACGCTTTCTCTTAGAGTAATCAGTTGTTTACTCATACTCAAAAGTTTAGGCGTTGTCTCCCGATCACTTTTGATCCGAGAGATGGAATTCAAAAAATTATTCTTTGCTATTGTCATATCCAATGTAGTTGGAAACCTTATAGTTGGTATTACACTTGGGGTATTAGGCTACGAAATTTGGGCACTGATTATTGCATTGATTTGCACACACGGTTTAGCGAGTATTATTGTTTTTATACTAAAAGGGCACAGCCTCAAAATGTATTTTGACAAAAAAGAACGCAACGATATTTTACATTTTGGTACAGGCTTAACCTTACTACGAGTGTTCAATATCATGGGAATGCAAATTGATAAATTGATCATCGGAAAATTCTTTCCGCTAAATACATTAGGTATGTATGAGCGATCTCAGTTTGTCATCAACCTCCCAAAAGTATACCTCGGCAAGTCTTTAGATAGTGTGATGTTTACAACACTATCTAAAGTGCAAGATGATATCCCAAAAATTCAAAATTTCTTCTATCGCTTTATGAGTGTCATTAGTCTAATGATGGTCGTCATAGCAATGGTGTTGTTTTTTTATCCCAAAGAAGTCATCATGGCTTTCTTAGGACCCAAATGGGAAGATGCCGCACCGATACTTCGAATTTTTGCAGCCTTTGCCTACATCCAAATGTTTATCCGTTTTTCGGATACTTTGGTTCGAGCAAAAAATGCGCTGTACAAATCTAGTATCATAAAATTGATTTTTGCAATCATCGTTTTCGGCTTAGTAATTCTTGCAATACCCTATGGCATCACAGGAATTTCATATGCAATGGTCGTTGCAATTAGCATTCATGCCATTATGATGATTCATTTATGCATCAAGCTAATTGATTCCAACTGGCTAGACTTTTTGAAAATATTAATCCCTTCAATAAAATTAGGTGCAATATTAATCGTCAAAAATCTAGCTCTATTAGCGATGTTCAAAAGCTTTGGTATCGAAAATATTTTTTTGACACTTTTAATCGCACTCGCTTTAGATGGAATTATCTTGCTGGCTTTGTTATTTTTTTCGCCAGCAATTTATGGAAAAAAGAATATCAACTTTGCACTCAACTTGGCAGAAAATTTACCTGGTGTTTCAAAGTTTACAAAATCGAATGCTGTACAACGGATCAAAAGTAAGTTGTGAAATTAGATGCTTAGTTAATAACACAAATGAGTGCGTTAAAAGTGGTGGCGGATGCCTGGAAATATACTGTTTGACCGGAGGGAGTTTATATTTTCTAGCGTTTTTTCTTCCTTTTTTTGGCAATGCAAAAAAGGAAAGCCCAGCCGGCTTGAGGCGAATACTAAGAGGAATATAAGAATCTTTAAACTTAATAAAAGAACTGAACAAGAGTTCGACTTTCTGCATTTAAACTAAGTTAGGTACTAGTAACTTTATGAATAAAAAACTTCTAAATAAAGATTTTAATTTCATTTTCTTGGTGTACTATCCAAGATCAGGTTCTACCTTTTTAGCACAGAAAATGTCAACCCATTCTTCTGATATTGCGGTATTACCTGAAATAAAAATGATGGAAATTCTTTTGCTAGAAGGTGAAGAAGCCATAAAAGAAATGGCTAATGATGACATCATCAAATTATTAGTCAGCGATCCTCGTTGGAAAAACTTAGGCATTGATCAAGAAGAATTAGTTCAACTAATTGAAAGCTATAAACCACAAGGAATAAAAGCATTGGTCACAGCTATTTGTAATTGTACAGCAACGAAACAAGGCAAAGCAGACGCACAATATTTTTTAGTGAAGAGTGGAACCAACCTTTGGTTGTATGATAAAATAAAAGCCCTTTTTCCTGATAGCACCTTCTTACACATCAAACGAGATGCACGTGGGACAGTGGCTTCCCTACTCCATACCAAAGCAGCCTTTAGCAATCGAAAGACAATGGGACGACCAAATCCTATTTTGTTGTCAAGACGTTGGTTAGGCTATGTGAGTCGAGTAAAGGAACTCAGCAAAAAAGATAAAAAGGTTATCGAAGTATCGTACGAAGAGTTATGTCTAAACTTTGATGTTTGTATGGAAACCTTATTTAAGCAATTAAATATCAAAGCCACTCAAGCAGTAGAAGTCGGAACTGATTTAAACATTAGTAACGAAGAAGGCGGCATTCATGCCAATATAAAAAAGGCACCGATTGAAAAACGTATCTACGCTTGGAAAGAAGAATTGCCAAAAGGCAAAGGTTATATTATCGAATATCTTAGCCGTTCGCAATTAGATGAACTCTATTTTGCAAAGCAATTAAACGGTCTTCAAAAGGCAGGAGCTTTTATTAATTACTATATCCAGCATTTGTTGGAAACAGGAAAATACTATATCAATCTTTTGGTAAAACTGGTGAAGCGAAAACCAGATTTATTATTGATCAAAAATAAAATAAAATACGTCTTAATGCGTGAAGGCATGAGTCGATAGAGATGAAGAAAGAACAATACATCATATTAGCAGGAACCGATAAGTCTGGTACTACAGCCATTTTCAAATATTTGGAAGAGCATCCATCTATTTGTGGTTCGTTTATCAAACAGACCTATTATTTCCATGATGATAATGTTACTTCTACCAAATCATCTTATCGTTTTGAAAAAGACAAGCCTGCTTATCATAACTTTTTTAGAGATTGCAAAGAGACGGCTATTTATAAAATGGAGTCGGCACCTTCTTATATGTATTCGGCTGGTTCGGCCAAACGCATCAAAGAATATTTGAAGGATGCAGAGGTTAAAATCTTGTTCGTTTTACGTGAACCTGTTTCTCGTTTCAATAGTTGGTACAACTACGATAAGCAAATCGGTTTGATAGATGAGCAGATGACTTTTGAAGATTACTTTACTAAAAACTTCAATAACCAGTCTGATGAAAAATGTTATAGTCGCTTAGAGTTCGGTTTGTATTCAAAATACATGCAGCCTTACTTCGATCTTTTCGGAAAAGAAAACGTCTACGTTTACTACTACGAAAATTTAAAGAAAGATGCTAGCACATTCATGCAGCAAATGTCTAGTGACTTAAATATAGAACCTAGTTTTTACGAAAACTACGAGTTCAAATACTTCAATAAAACAGTGAAGTATAAAAACCAAAAGGTCTCTAATTTATTTTTGAGTCTTCGCCAATTTGCTGTAAAGTACATTTACAAAAATAAACTATTGTCTGCCCTGTTTTATATTCCTAAAAAAATATTGGTTGCGCTACACCGCCGAAATGCTACGGATGTAAAAAAACAAGGCATCAATACAAACATCGAACAACAACTAAATAACTATTACAAAAACGAACGACAACTAATCGCAAACTTAATTGATTCGCCTAGCCCATGGCTAAAAGAAACAGCTAAGATTTAATTTTTGAATATGGATTTTGTAACACAATACGCAACGGTCAAAAAAGAAAA
>JAHDIP010000012.1:32174-34547 GCA_020630735.1 Saprospiraceae bacterium
TTTAATTTTTGAATATGGATTTTGTAACACAATACGCAACGGTCAAAAAAGAAAAAGCCAACCTTCGAGGAGCATTAAGGCACCAAGCCTTAAATGGGCTTTCGCTGTTGTCGAGCATGAAAGAAAAGATTGCAAAAAACACTCAGAAAGATAGAATTCAGTTTTTGTATTTCCATCATATATTTCCTGACGAAGAAGCTACCTTTCGTCAGTTACTACAAGAGTTGAGTAAGAGCTATACTTTTATTTCTTACTCCGATGCAGTCGAAAAAATACTGAATAACGATATAGATAAACCCTACATCAATATCAGTTCAGACGATGCATTTAAAAATAATTTACGCGCCGCTGCCATCATGGATGAGTTTGATGCCAAAGGATGTTTTTTCGTCAACCCATCTATTGTGGGTGAAACAAATTTTGAAAAAATAAAAACCTTCAGTCGTCAACGCCTCAACTTCCCTCCTGTTGAATACTTGACTTGGGATGAAGTACACGACCTGATGAAAAACGGTCACGAAATCGGCAACCACACCATGAACCACGCCAACCTTGGAGAGGTATCAAAAGAAGTGGCCGAAGAAGAAATTACAACAAGTTTAGAAGCTTTACAAAAACGCTGTGGCGAAATCAAACACTTCGCTTGGCCTTATGGTAAATTTTCGGCTTTCAATAATATAGCACGAGATATTGTTTTCAAAACAGGACATCGTTCCTGTTGTTCTGCTACACGAGGATGTCATATTCCTATCGGCAAAAAAATTGAAGCAAGCGATCTATGCATACGAAGAGATCATATGATATTGGAATGGCCAGTAAGCCACATTCTACATTTTATAAACAATAATGCGAGTCAGTTGACGGTAAAGGATAATTATTTCCCTTACCCTGAAAATTAAATAATTTGGAGAAGCACGATCAGTTTGCCAAAACATTAGGAACTTGCCTTGCTATCGTCTTGATAGCAGCAACCCGTTTTTGGACTGACTTGAACATCAAAGAAACGATGTCAGGTGGTGTACCTTTCTATTCTATTTTTACTCGTATTATTCCGTTTCTGTGCATTTTCTTTTTTGTATTTTACAAAGACGTAAAACGAAAAGCTGTTGCCATAAGAACCTTAATTACTGAGCCTTTTTATATAATCATACTTACGTATTTGCTCGTATCTTCCTACTCTGCTATGATGATTTCGTCCTATCCATTTTCGGTGTGGAAGGCTTTTGAACTTGGTGTTGTACTTTACATTGGTGCGACTTTACGCACGCTCAATTTATCTGAGCGAGGAAAATATGATGCCATACATGGCTTTTTCAGAGCATTGCTTTTTCTTGAAATATTGATCTTATTCTCGGCTATTTTAGATCCAACAGAAGGATTTAGAAACGGTCAAATCAGGGGAATATTTCCACCTCTAAATCCGAACTCTGTAGGCTTCTGGACACTAACAAGTTTGCTCTATGCCTACTTCATGTTGTTTGAAAAAAAGATGACCCAAAATTTCTGGTTAGCCTTGCTATTTTTCATGCTATTAGCTGCCAAATCTCGTACATCATTTGTGGCCATTATTTTCTTAATCGGTCTTATGGTAGTACGCATTGTATTTAGATTAATTTTCTTTAATCGAATAAAATACAAATTTGTCGTTGGACTCGTCATTTCCGTTGTACTCGGAACAGCCGCTCTGGTCGTCATGGGACCAATGATTCAAACATGGGTAACCAAAGGACAATCGACAGAAGAGCTTTCGAATATGAGTCACCGAGTATTTACTTGGCAAGCAGCTGTAATGGCCATTCAGAAAAACCCAACGATTGGGTATGGCATTATGGCCAAATCTCGGCAACTCGCTTTTGAGTATGCTGATGTAATGAACTATCATACCAATAGAGGTATTGCCCATGTACACAACTCCGCTTTAGAATCATTATTAGCGGCCGGTTTCCTTGGAGCAGGTGCCTATATCCTAATGTTTTATTTGCTTGGCATACGTTGTTTGTTCGCCTTTGCGATAGCCAAACTCAGGCATAATTTAACGCCCTTAAACGCATTTGCAACAGCAACGATTGTAGTCTTTATTTTCAGAAGTTTTACAGGTCCTTGCTTTGCGTTCTTGTGCCTCGAATATATGTTGATAGTAACTTTTCACTCTGTAAGAGCTTATCCTTGGCAAGATACCGTCAAGAAGAAAGCTCCTAAAAAGGCAGTTTTAGCTGTCGCTTAAGATGATATGGAACACATAAAGATTGAACAGATCAATAAAGAAATTAGTGCCTATACTCCAGAGGAAGTTCTCCTCTGGGCATGGGAAAATTATGGCGATAGCATGACGATGACTTCTTCGTTTCAGACGCAGAGTGTCCCTTTGTTATA
>JAHDIP010000012.1:34647-50835 GCA_020630735.1 Saprospiraceae bacterium
GATATTTTAGAAAATGGTCAAGTAAAAATTTGTCCAATTCTGAAATGGACAAAAAAAGATTTATGGGCATTCCATAGCAAAAATGATTTGCCGATGCATCCCCTTTTCGTAAAAGGGTATATGAGTATCGGTTGCGCTCCTTGTACAAAGGCTACAACTGATCCGAATGATGAACGCTCTGGACGTTGGGCAGATAACTGCAAAACAGAATGTGGCATTCATACAGGTATTGGCAAAAAAGATGATCAATCATCCCCAAAATAAAATAGGATGTCAAACAAACGAAAAATATTAATCACTGGGGCTTGCGGTTATGTTGGATCACAACTGCTCCAATCTTGTGTCTACTTTGGTAAAGGAGCAGAGATTCGTATTCTTGATAATTTTTCAAGTGGTACCTATCAAGCATTAATGAATTTGCCTCAAGATTGTTCGTACGAATTAATCGAAGGTGATATCCTCAATCCTGCTGTAGTAGATTATGCCTTGAATGATGTTGACATTGTCATTCACCTAGCAGCCATTGTAAAAACACCCATGAGTTTTGGCGACTCGACTACTCTAGAACAAGTCAACCATTGGGGAACACAAAATTTATTAGAGGCAGCTCTAACCAAAAAGGTAAACCACTTTATACACCTTAGTTCTACTGCCGTTTATGGACCAACAGTCGTCGGAAAGGAAACACATGAGTTTCGTCCCTTTGGAGCTTATGCCCATTCAAAGTATAATGCAGAGCAAACCATTCAGACCTATGTAGAGCGAGGATTGCCTGTAACGATGTTGCGACTAGGTACAGTATATGGTGTCGCACCCGTTATGCGATTTGACGCAGTAGCAAACCGCTTTGTTCAATTAGCAGCAACTAAAAAAATGTTGACCATCTTTGGTAGTGGCGAACAAAAGCGACCACTTATAAATGTACAAGATGCTATCGGTTCTATTTTTTACTGTCTAGAAAATAGCGACAAAACCATTGGCAAATCATTCAACGTAATAGAAGATAATTTTTCGATTAAAACAATATCAGAATACATTACAGGACACCAAGAAGATACACGTCTTATCTATACCGATCAAGACATACGCAATCATTACAGTTTTGAGATAACTGAGAACTATTTACAAGCACTAGGATGGGAACCAAAACACCGATTAAAAGAATCAATTATCAAACAGCTTGATCTATATAAAGGCTTCAAAGCTGTTAAAGTAAAATCGTTTTAATACAATAGGCTTTTATAAGAAGTCAATAAAAATACAATAAACTAAAAATAGAATATGGAAAATCAATGGTCGCAAAAGCGAGTACTAATTACAGGAGTATGTGGAACAGTAGGTTCCGAATTACTTCGCCAAGTTTTAGAATTAAACCCTGCTGAAGTAATCGGAATTGATAATAACGAAAGTGCCTTATTCTTTACGAATGAAGAATACCGCAATAATGATAAAGCGCACTTCTATATGTGTGATATCCGAAATGCTTCACGCCTTCGATCACTTTTTGATGGTATCGATATTATCCTGCACTCTGCAGCATTAAAGCATGTTATCTTAAACGAATTAGCGCCAGCAGAAGCCATCTATACCAATATATTAGGAACACAAAACATCATTGATGTTGCTCTAGAAATGGGTGTCAAAAGAGTTGTCTTTACTTCATCTGATAAAGCGGTAAACCCTACTAATGTAATGGGTACCTCTAAGCTAATGGGTGAACGTTTGATGACGGCAGCTAATGCCAATAAACGTCAACCGTTTCCAATTTTTGCCTCTACCCGTTTTGGAAATGTACTAGGTTCTAATGGTTCTGTTATTCCATTATTCAAACGTCAAATACTAAATGGCGGACCAGTTACACTTACAGATGAAGGGATGTCACGTTTTGTAATGACATTAACAGATGCCGCAAAATTAGTGATGGAATCTGTCTTTATCGCACATGGTGGTGAAGTATTTGTAACAAAAATGCCAACAATACGAATAAAAGATTTAGCGGTAGCTATGGTCGAAATACTGAAAGAACGAGAAGGAATTACCAAAGACATTGAAATAAAAATCATCGGTGCTAAGCCTGGTGAAAAACTCTACGAAGAACTCATCAACGAAGAAGAAATTCGAAGAACCTTCGAAATTGACAATTACTTTGCCGTCATACCTGCATTCAAATCTGTTTACAAAGACATTAACTACGACTTTGGTGGTACTCAGAAACCTGTAAACAAAATTTACAGATCTGATTTAGAAAACACCATGACTGTAGCAGAAGTAAAAAAATATTTATTAGATAATCAACTTGTATAAATTCAACAATTATGAAAATTATTGTATTAGGAGCTGACGGTTATCTGGGATGGCCAACTTGTATGGACCTCGCAGCTAAAGGTCACCACGTTATTGGAATCGATAATTACTCTCGTCGTAATATTGCTATGCAAACTAGTTCTGAGGCTTTGATGGAAACGCCAAACTTAGAACAGCGTGCTAAAATCTTCAAAGAATGTTCTGGTAAAACTGTAGAAATTGCTATCGGTGATTTATGCGACTACCGCTTCTTCGAAAGCATCGTAAAAGACTTTAAGCCTGATGCGATTGTGCACTATGCAGAGCAACCTTCTGCTCCTTACTCTATGAAAGGATATACAGAAGCGCACTTTACATTAAAAAATAATTTAGAGGTAACGCATAATGTTATCTGGGCAGTACTACAACATGCACCTGAATGTCACTTAGTAAAACTAGGTACAATGGGTGAATACGGTACGCCTAATATTGATATTGAAGAAGGTTGGTTAGAAGTAGAACACAAAGGACGTAAGCAAAAATTTGTTTACCCTCGTCAAGCAGGTAGTCTTTACCACACAACTAAAGTATTAGATACTGATTTATTATGGTTCTATGTTCGTACACACGGGATCAAAGTAACAGACTTGATGCAAGGACCTGTTTATGGTTTATCAACTAAAGAATCTGATTTAGATGATCGCTTATTACCAAACTTCCACTACGATGATATTTTTGGTACAGTTGTAAATCGTTTCTTAGTTCAAGCAGTTGCTGGTGTGCCATTAACCGTATATGGTAAAGGTGGTCAAATCAGAGGTTACTTAAACCTTAAAGACACCTTACAATGTGTTGATTTAGCATTGAAGAATCCTGCTAAAGCTGGAGAGTTAAAAATCTTCAACCAATTAACAGAGACATTTACAGTAAACGAATTAGCTGATAATGTACAAAAAGCAGGTGCTAAATTAGGCATCAATGTAGAAGTAAAATCTATTCCTAATCCACGTAAAGAGCCAGAAGAGCACTACTACAATCCTGTGTACACTGGTCTAATGGAAATGGGATTAAAACCAAACTTCATGACGGAAGATGTACTAGTTGGCATGATGTCTAAAGTATTACAATTTAAAGACAACATCGACGAGTACAAAATTATGCCTCGTGTGAAATGGAATAAAGAAACAAAGAAGCCTGTTTCGGCTTAGGCGTTTCTTATAAATTATAAATTGACTGATTGATAGATTTATTAATTAGTCAATTTATAATTTCAATCATTTAAAAAAAAAATTAAATAAAAGATATGAATTGGTTAATAACAGGCGGATGCGGTTTCATTGGAAAAAACCTAGTAGCCGAATTACTACAAAGAGACCCAAATTACTCTATCCGAATTTTGGATAATCTATCAGTGGGATCAAGAGAAGATTTAGCATCTGTTTGTACCTTCACTGAAGTAAACGCAGATGCTGCTGCTTGGAATAATAATGCTGTTCAATTAGTAGTTGGTGACATCATGGATGATGCCTTGGCTAATGTCGTTACAAAAGGAACAGATGCAGTAGTACACTTAGCTGCGAATACAGGTGTAGGTCCTTCTGTCGAAAATCCAAGAATGGATTGTACGACTAATGTAATTGGTACATTCAACTATTTAGATGCTTGTCGAATCAACGGCGTTAAGCGTTTTGTCTTTGCATCAAGTGGTGCTCCTATCGGAGAATGCACCCCTCCTATTCACGAAGAATTAGCAGCGCATCCTGTATCACCTTATGGTGCATCCAAGTTGGCTGGCGAAGGCTATTGTTCTGCTTATGCTCGTACTTTTGGAATCGAAACTGTTGCCCTTCGTTTTGGTAATGTTTATGGTTTAGGTTCTACACATAAAAGTAGCGTTGTAGCAAAATTCATTCGTCGTGCAATGAATGGCGAAACATTAGAAATCTATGGTGACGGAACACAAACACGTGATTTCATTTTCACTGGTGATTTACTAGATGCTATTTATAAGGCAGGAACTACTCCAAATATAGGAGGTGAAGTTTTCCAAATTGCAACGAATAAAGAAACTACTGTAAATGAGTTAGTTGATATTATGGTGCCAATCATGGAAAAGCATGGTATTGAAAATATCAAAGTGATCAAAACTGATCCTCGTTTGGGTGACGTTATGCGTAACTTCTCTGATACAACAAAAGCGAAAAATGTTTTAGGTTGGACATCATCTACTACTCTAGAAGATGGCGTTGAAAAAACAGTACTTTCTTTTGTTAAGAAATCTGCTACAGTTTAATTATTTAGTCTAGCAACATAATACAGCATTTTGAAAATACTCAACATAACGGAAGAAGGTAGAGGTGGCGGACCACTCAAACGGATTGCAGCAGTTGCACAATTGCTAAAGCTTCAAGGTATCGAAACCATTGTTGCTTTTCCTGCAGAAGGTTCAGAAAATTTTCAGAAGAACTTACGAAAAGTGGGTGTCGATTTTGAAGCTATTCGGCTACACCGATTGACAAAAGACACAACACACTTGTTAAAGTATGTGCTGTTTTTTATTCCTGAAATTTACAGCCTTATCCGAATCATCAACAAGCACAATATTGATGTCGTGCATGCGAATGGTTCTTGGCAAATAAAGGGAATGATTGCCGCAAAGTTTACCAAAGCGAAAGCGGTATGGCATCTCAACGATATGCATCAACCCAAATTTGTCAAAATGATTTTTAATGTCATTGCGAAAATATTTGCAGATGGATTTATTGTAGCATCTGATCGTACTCGACAATTTTACTTGCAAGATTCTCCGCTAGGAAACAAACCAGCCATGGAGATTCAAGCACCTGTTAATGTCGAGAAGTTTAATATTGATCCTGATGCGATTCCGAAAGACATTACTGCTTACAAAGGTTTAAAAATTACAACAGTAGGTTATGTCAATCCGAATAAAGGATTAGAAACCTATATTCGAATGGCAGCCAAAATAAATTGTGCAGTCACACAACCTGTTCACTTTTTTGTGGCAGGTACCGTATTCGATAGTCAGCAGCAATATTACGAAAAACTACAAGCGCTTTGCAAAGAATTGAAGGTAGACAATGTTCATTTCCTTGGCTATAGAAGTGATATCAAAGATATCTTAAACGTATCAGACATTTATGTTTGTTCGTCAGACTTCGAGGCCTCCCCTATTTCGATTTGGGAAGCGATGGCCATGCAAAAAGCAATTGTATCAACTGATGTTGGAGATGTGTATACTATTTTTAAGCAAAACGATTGTGGTAAAGTCGTTCCTGTAAAAGACTACGACCGATTAGCCGAAGAGGTCTTACAATTGATCGACAACGAAAGTTATCGAAAAAAACTAGGACTAAAAGCACGTGATGTAGCCATCAATAAATTAGACTTAAAAATCTGTACACAACAGCATGCTAGTTTTTACAAACAAATACAACAACATAAAAAAGAGGAAGTCGCTTCAAGTATAGCAGAGCGATAGTAAATAATTTATTCCGCTGTTTTTTGTCTCTGACAGAAAACGAATATAATGCGTGTCTCTGACACACTGGTTCGGAAGCAGTTTAGCAACGAAGTTAGGAAGTTACTCTTTAGCATCGTGCAAAAGATACTGTTAAAAACAGCGAAATAGTCAAGCGAAGTTACAAACTTCGCTAAGCGGAATATAAATTTTTAAACACATGAAAATTTCAATAGTCACAGCCACATACAATAGTGCTGAAACGATAAAGGAAACCATTGAAAGTGTACTCAACCAAGACTACCCAAATGTGGAGTACATTATAGTAGATGGTGCCTCAAAAGATGGAACAGATGTAGTGGTCAATTCATTTGGTGATCGAATCCATAAATTTATCTCTGAACCAGATAAAGGAATTTATGACGCTATAAACAAAGGTATCCGAGCAGCTACTGGCGATGTGATCGGTATTATTGGTGCCGATGATTTTTACCCCAACAATCAAGTACTTTCTTCTGTGGCAGAAGCCTTTCTAAAATATGATGTCGATTCGCTCTATGGCGATAAGCAATATGTTGACCCTATTGATACTGAAAAAGTAGTCCGCTACTGGAAGGCTGGTGAATTCAATCCGCTTAATTTCGAAAAAGGTTGGATGCCGCCACACTTGTCTTTTTACCTAAAAAAATCTATCTACGATAAACATGGTTTGTATCATCCTACCTTTAAATGTTCGGGTGACTATGAATTAATGTTGCGGATGCTATATAAATATAAAATAAGTTCCCGTTATTTGCCCAAACTTTTGATCACAATGAGAGCAGGAGGAACTAGTAATGCTAGCTTCCAACACCGAATTACAGCAAATAAAGAAGATCGAAGAGCATGGGTAATGAACGACCTTAAGCCTCGTTTTTATACGCTTTGGCTAAAACCTATTTCAAAAATCCATCAACTTTTCTCAAGAGGATAATCATGAATGTTGTTATTTTAACACAGGATACCCCATTTTACTTGGCTGAAAATCTGGATTACTTGATTTCTAATATGCCAGCTCATTCTAAAATAACAGGATGCGTCGTATTTGATTCAGAGCCATTTGGTAAAAAACGACCATTAGTCGAACAAGCAAAGGACACCTACCAAACTTTTGGTTTCTCCTTTTTCATGCGTTATGGCATGCGCTTCGTTCGTAATAAAATGGATAAAAATAAAAAAGTAGAGCATATTTTGGAAAAACATAAAATTCCGATTATCAAGCTCGAAAAAAAGATCAACCATAAAGACTCTGTTGCACTCATCAAAGAGTATCAACCAGACTTGTTGATCTCTATTTTAGGAAATCAAATATTCAAGAAGCCGATTATTGAGTTAGCTCCTAAAGGTTGCTTAAATTTGCATACCGCTTTGTTGCCTAAATACCGTGGGCTAATGCCTTCTTTTTGGGTATTGAAAAACGGAGAAAAGGAAACAGGTGTTTCTGTCTTTTTTGTAGATGAAGGAATCGACAGTGGACCAATACTCGTTCAAAAACGAGTCCCCATTCCTGCAGATATGACACAGGAGCAGTTGATCGTCAAAACAAAAAAACTCGGAATGGATGCCATTATTGAATCCATCGAAAAAATTCATCATGGTGGCTACGAACTCATCCCGAATCCTGAAGAAGAGAAAACCTATTTTTCTCGACCTCAACGAAAGGATGTTGTCGAGTTTTTGAACAACGGAAAACGATTTTATTAAAAAAGAAGGACGTATTATTATATGTTAGACGCATCAAAAAATACGTTAACTGTGGTGGCGGATGCCCGAAAATATACTGTCTGACCGGAGGGAGTTTATATTTTCTAGCGTTTTTTCTTCCTTTTTTTGGCAATGAAAAAAAGGAAAGCCCAGCCGGCTTGAGGCGAGTACCAAGAAAAATCAATAAGGCTTAGATATTAAGACTACGATTTAAGCTAAAAAGGATTTGGTGCGTTTAAACTACTTTAGTTAAATAACCATTTTGGAATCAAAAAGTAATTAATAAAAATAGTGAATATACTAACCTTCGACATAGAAGAATGGTTTCATATTTTAGATAATAACTCCACCAAAACTGAAAAGGATTGGGACAAATTTGAAGAGCGTATTTATCTAAACATGGATCGTATTTTCCGCTTACTGGAAGATACACAATCTAAAGGCACCTTCTTTTGTCTCGGATGGATTGCTCGAAAATATCCTGATGTCATCAAACGAATAGATGCAGCAGGGTACGAAATAGGTACACATTCTGATTTGCATCAGTTGGCCTATGAGCAATCGAAAGAAGAATATAGCAAAGACTTAGAACGATCGATCAAATCGTTGGAAGATATTATTGGAAAAAAAGTGATCTCTTACCGTGCCCCAGGTTTTTCGTTGAAAGAAGAAAACAAATGGGTCTTTGATGTCTTAGCAGAAAATGGAATTGAATTTGACTGTTCTGTTTTTCCAGCAAAACGATCACACGGAGGTTTTGAACAATTCGGTATTGCCGAACCTTGTTTGATAAATGTCAACGGACATACGATAAAAGAATTTCCAATTAACCTAAGTAATATCTTGGGTAGCAAATTGATTTTCTCTGGTGGTGGATATTTTCGACTTCTCCCCTACCCGATGATCAAATCAATGGCACACAAAACAAATTACTTAATGACTTATTTTCATCCTAGAGATTTTGATCCTGAACAACCAATGATAAAAGAATTGTCACTTGTTCGAAAGTTTAAATCTTATTATGGTTTGGGTGGTTGCTATGGCAAACTCAAAAGCTTTTTGGATGATTTTACGTTTATTGATCTTAGAGAAGCGAACGAACGTATCAATTGGGATGAAGTTCCCGTTAAACATATATAGAGTGTATTGAAATTAAGGAATGTTTTGCTTTAGTGTTAATCTAAATCAAAACATCGGGAGCAATGATTTTGGCATTTGCCTACGGCGTCCTTCTTTTTCATTGATAAAAAGAAGGCAAAAATCTAGAACAAATAAACTCCCTCCGGTCAAACAGTATTTGTCCGACCTTCCCGCTACTTGTTACGTAATATTTTTACAGGTATAAAATTTCTTTTCACTCTATCAAACGACGAAGCAGTATTAAAATAAAATAGATTTTAAAAACATAAACAATGAAAAAAGCACTTATCACAGGAATCACAGGACAAGACGGTGCCTACTTATCAGAATTATTATTGAAAAAAGGCTACCAAGTCCATGGTATCAAGCGGAGAAGTTCTTCCTTTAATACATCAAGAATTGATCACTTATACCAAGATCCACATATTGATAACCGTAACTTTATACTTCATTATGGTGACTTGACCGATTCGACAAATATCATCCGAATCATCCAAGAAGTTCAACCTGATGAAATTTATAACCTCGGTGCAATGTCGCATGTAAAGGTAAGTTTTGATACGCCTGAATATACGGCCAATGTAGATGCTTTGGGTACACTTCGTTTGCTAGAAGCAATTCGTCTTTTAGGCTTAACAGAAAAAACTCGTATTTATCAAGCCTCTACTTCTGAGTTGTATGGCTTGGTTCAAGAAATTCCACAATCAGAGACAACACCTTTCTATCCTCGTTCTCCATATGCTGTTGCAAAAATGTACGGTTACTGGATTACAGTAAATTACAGAGAGGCATATAATATGTATGCAGTAAACGGTATTTTGTTTAACCACGAAAGTCCGCTTAGAGGAGAAACCTTTGTAACACGTAAGATTACAAGAGCTGCTGCCAAAATCGGCATGGGCTTACAAGAAAAATTATATTTAGGAAATCTTGATGCAAAAAGAGATTGGGGCCACGCAAAAGATTATGTAGAGGCAATGTGGTTGATGTTACAACAAGATACGCCAGAAGATTTTGTTATTGCAACAGGTAAAACAACAACCGTTCGTGATTTTGTCCGCATGGCATTTCATGAATTAGGCATTGAATTAAAATTCTCTGGAGAAGGCGTAGAAGAAGTTGCACATGTCGTTTCTTGTTCAAAACCAGATTATCAAATCGAAGTTGGGAAGCAGATTGTATCTGTTGATCCTCGCTACTTCCGCCCTACTGAAGTGGAACTTTTAATTGGTGATCCAAAAAAGGCAAATACAAAACTAGGCTGGATTCCTAAGTACGACTTACAAGCACTTGTTAGCGAAATGGTCGTATCTGATGTGGAACTATTCACAAAAGATAAGTACTTGAAAGAGTCTGGCTTTGCCATTAGAAACGAATTTGAATCGTAGTTACTTTTTTAGTAACTCTACTTTGAACTATCGTCGACTTAAAGAGGTTTGTTCCTTTAGTATTTTTCTAAAGCTTGGAGATAGGAGACATTATTTAGCATTTGCCTACGGCGTCCTTCTTTTCCATCGATGAAAAGAAGGCAAAAATCTAGAACAAATAAACTCCCTCCGGTCAAACAGTATTTGTCCGAGCTTCCCGCTACTTGTTACGTATACACTCTATAACGAGAAAAAGTAAAAGGAAGTTCTAGAATTAATAGAGTAACATTTTTAAGAAAACAATCATGAATAAAAACGGAAAAGTATATATCGCAGGACATAGAGGCATGGTAGGTTCGGCCATTATGCGCCGCCTAAAAGAAGATGGATTTACCAACTTCGTCGTTCGCACATCTAAAGAACTTGACTTGCGTAACCAAGAAGCTGTTAATACTTTTTTTGAAGCAGAAAAACCAATGTATGTTTTTCTGGCAGCAGCAAAAGTTGGAGGTATTTTAGCGAACAATACCTATCGTGGAGAATTTATCTATGATAATTTGATGATCCAAAATAATGTCATTCATGCTAGTTATGTGAATGGTGTCGAAAAATTATTGTTCCTAGGTTCTTCTTGTATTTATCCAAAATTTGCAAAGCAACCTTTACGAGAAGATTACTTATTGACGGATACGCTTGAGCCAACCAATGAACCTTATGCCATTGCAAAAATTGCAGGGATCAAAATGTGTGATGCTTATCGAGCGCAATATGGTTGCAATTTCATCTCCGTAATGCCGACTAACTTGTACGGGCCGAATGATAATTATGATTTGAAAAAGTCGCACGTATTACCAGCTTTGATGAGAAAATTCATAGAAGCGAAACGAAATAACACGCCACACGTAGTAATGTGGGGAACAGGTTCGCCACGCCGTGAGTTTTTGCATGTCGATGATTTGGCAGATGCTTGCTACCATATGATGCAAAACTTCAATGAGGCTGGTTTAGTCAATATCGGAACAGGTGTTGATATTCCAATTATTGAATTAGCAAAACTGATCAAAAAGACAGTTGGCTACGAAGGCGAAATTCAACTAGATACGAGCAAACCCGATGGTACACCTCGAAAACTTTTGACCATCGATAAATTAAAATCGTTTGGTTGGGAACCTAAAATCTCTCTAGAGCAAGGTGTCCAAATGGTTTATAATGATGTGAAAGATACTGTTTGGGAAGAAGCAGTTGCCTGATAATTATTGAGTAAGCTTTCATTGTATAAAATTGCTTTATTGAAAATGATGGAGTAGAGACCGCTTCGCTGTCAGATGTGAGACCGTTCCTTTGGAACTGCGAGAAGTCAGATTCTCGTATTAATTAGTCTGACTTCTCGCAATTTCAGCTTTGCTGAAATGATCTCTACTCTCGCAGCGAAGCGGTCTAAAAAAACATGAAATTAAATAACTGAAATATATGAGCGGATTCAATCGAAATAATACCTATGTAGCCATTATGGCTGGAGGAATTGGAAGTCGTTTTTGGCCTGGTAGCCGAGTAGCACGACCAAAGCAATTTTTAGATATTTTAGGCGTAGGCAAATCATTAATCCAATTGACCTATGAGCGATTTTTGAAACTATGCCCAAAGGAAAATATCTTGATTGTCACCAATGGTCTTTATAAAGATTTGGTCAAAGAACATTTGCCCGATATTACCGACAATCAGATTTTGTGTGAGCCTTCTCGAAATAATACGGCCCCATGTGTTGCGTATACTTCCTTCAAGTTGAAAAGCTTAAACCCTGATGCTAACTTCGTCATCGCTCCATCCGATCACATTATTTTGAAAGAAGATGCTTTTATTGATTACCTCAAACAAGGTTTAGACTTCACCGCTCAAAATGATGCACTCGTAACATTAGGTATCAAACCTTCTCGTCCTGATACAGGTTATGGATATATCAATTACCATTCAGAAAATGATAATGGTATCCATAAGGTAGTGCAATTTAGAGAAAAACCTGATTTGGAAACGGCCAAAACGTTTTTAGAAAGTGGTGATTACTTGTGGAATGCTGGTATCTTCTTATGGAATGTAAATTCCATTACGAAAGCCTTTCAAAAGCACGCTTCTGAAATTTACGATATTTTATCTGTTGGTCATGAGCATTATAATACGGCTTCTGAACAAACATTCATTGATAAAAAATATCCGACAACACCAAGTATCTCGATAGATTATGCGATCATGGAAAAGGCGGATAATGTGTATACTATTCCTTCTGAATTTGGTTGGTCTGAT
Source organism: Saprospiraceae bacterium (assembly GCA_020630735.1). Lineage (GTDB taxonomy): Bacteria > Bacteroidota > Bacteroidia > Chitinophagales > Saprospiraceae > JAHDIP01. The sequence continues at coordinate 46,957 of JAHDIP010000012.1, forward strand.
TTAGGAACTTGGGCATCACTACACGCTGAAGCACCAAAGGATGATAAAGGTAATGTCATTAACGGCCAAAATGTATTGGCTTATGATACATCCAATTGTCTAGTACGTGTTCCTGCTGATAAACTTGTCGTTCTCAAAGATATGGATGATTATATCGTCATAGATGAAGAAGATGTTTTACTCATCTATCCAAAATCGAAAGAACAAGAAATCAAAGCCATTACAAAAGAGATTAAAGAAAAGAAGGGAGAGGTATTTTTGTAAAACTGCAATACAAAAATGCAAAACGGGGTGATCGCTAAAAGTGATCACCCCGTTTTGCATTTTTGTATTGATTAGCTTAAGTCAGCAGATCAATAAGAAATGAAGTATTGTTTTAAGAATATATTACTACTTGATCTTAACCTTTATTAATCAATGATTAACAAATATGTTTTTATTTTAAATTACAAGTAGTTTACCTATATAAACATTTAATTATTAGGCATTATTTCCATAACACAGTATTCGTAATTTTAATGCTTTTTTTTTATAAAAGAAAAAAGTACCAATAAATAGTTCTATATTTGTAGAACTCTTACCCACTAATTTCACAATTAAAAAAATTCTCCAAAACCATTCCCTTACCGATTTATTTTCAGACCCACTAAATTATAATTGGATCAATCTAGTTTATTGTATTGCTCCTCTTATTATAGAATGTTTATTGCAAAAACCTAGCTTATTGGTTTAACAATAACTAGGTAATCTTTTGGTTTCAATATAGTAGTGCTACTATATTGGACTAAGTTTGTATTGTCCTAACAATAAATACGAAAAATAATTAACGAACAATATTAGAATAGATTTAAAGAGCTTAAGTATCAATCGAATCTAAAAATCGATAAAATAAAATAATCCTCATGAAAAAAATTTACCAAATTCTACTTTTGAGTAGTGTATTATTTTTTGCAAATGCAACTTATAGTCATGCCCAAGACTTTGGCACCTCAGCTCCAGAAATGGTCTCCAATTTTTCTAACCAACCTAATGATCTGACTTTTACAATCCCAGTGCAAGAATGTATCACAACAGATATATTTATGACTGTTTGTGTACGAGGAGATGTGGATGGTGATTGTAATACGGCTGGTTGTACAGTTCCTTCCAATGATGAATCTGCAGAAATATTTCTAGATGGAGTGACAACAGGTTTAAACATAGGAAATACCGATATAATTAATTTCAGTAATGGTACAGGTACCTGTGAGGAAATTTGTGCTGATGTCATCTTTCCATGTACTGCTGCAAAAGCAGCTGTAGCAGATGGTTTTATAGACATTCTATTTGATGCAACCGATCAAATAAATAATGCGGTAAATTGTGAGGTTCAAATGAGATTTGCTGCTAGAATTGATACCTTATATTATGGTGCAATGGCGGATATTACTTTTTCAGGGATGACCACTTATTGTGAAGGTGACCCCGCAGGAACACTTATGGCAAGTGTCCCATGCGGATATATAGGCACATTTTCAGCGGTACCAGGTTTGACAAATACAGGTAATAATATGGCAACTTTTGATCCTAACGTCTCTGGAGCAGGTAGTTTTACTACGACATTTTCTTATGTCTGTGCTGGAACTACTTTTAGTGAAGATCTTGTCATCGATGTATTAGGTACACCTACCAATGTTGCTATAAGCCCAAATGAAGTTTGTAATACGGGCGATTTTTCAGGCATTGAGTTAACAGGTGATAATATTCCTGGCAATCCAGATTTAATTACTTGGTATGGCCAGGGTGCTGCTGCACCTTTTATTGTAGATGATGGAGCTACCGCTACTTTTCTTTCTAATGGTGCTCCCGTGGGTAACTATACCGTTTGTGCAGATATCTCTTCAGGTGCTGCTGCCTGTTTTCCTGATTTTACAATTTGTGAGGTAATTGAAGTCGTAACAGGACCTCTGATTCCAGAACCTGTTGAAATTGATATAGTTTGTGCATTAGATGAATCTGGCGAAATCGCTTTGACAGAATTATTTTTTGGTATTCCTGTAGATGTTTTAGCCGTGAGTACCTATACTGTAAGTGGAGGTAGCATTGTTGGTGGAGCTTTTGTGTATAGTGATTATGGATGTTATGAAGTTCAAGTGGTTGGAAATACTGGATCTCCTTGTTTCATTGATTTCGATATCACGAGTACTGTTTTTATAACCGAACAACCAGAGCCTCTTTTTGATATGCAAAGTCAAGCTTGCTGGAGTGATGGTGATCCCGCTAATGTCGTTACTCCCGTAATTGGAAGTCCTGTATATACGGGTGTAGTTGATAGAGTTTGGTCGATGACTGGAACAGATATTACTGGTGGTACCTTTGATACATCAGATGGTAGTTTTACCATCAGTGCAACAGGAACAATGCTTGTTACTTTAACAGAAACGATCACTACTACTCAAGGTGTCTGTACAGGTGCTAATACTTGTTCAAGCTCTTATAGTCAAACTATTGTTGTGGAAGATGGGACAAACTTGGACCCCACGTTTACTGTCACTGCGAATCCTATTTGTACTGGAGATATTATCACATTAACTCCGACCACAACTGGTGGGATTTTCACAGGTCTTGGAGTCACTGATAATACATTAGGAACTGAAGGTACATTTACAAGTGCTACACCTGGAGATTACAATATTACCTATACCTTAAATTCTCCAAATGGATGCACTAATGTCTATACTCTTACTGTTCAAGTTTTTGGAGCTGTCGATGCATCTCTAAATGATTTACATATTTCGTGTGCAACTAATCCCTCAGGAAATATTAGCCTATCTAGCCTCTTCACTGCGGCTACAACTCCTGGCGGAACCTTTAGTCTTGTTGGAACTACTGGGACTGGAACGGTAAGTGGTAATACTTTAAATTATAGTTCTTCTGGATGTTTTGAAGTAATGTACGTTGCAGACCAATATGTGGGTGCTACAGGTGTTTGCTCGGCTTCACAAAACGCTTTTATTTTAATAAGTGAAGAGCCTCAACCTAGTTTTGATATTCAAGATCAAGTTTGCCTTAGCGATGGAGATGCTGCTCATTTATATACTCCAATCATCAATAGTCCTATTTATGATACTCCAGTAAATACTACTTGGTCAATTGTTTCGGGCAATGCAAGTATCAATGACCCTCTTAATGGTGAAATTTTGGTTACTGGTGTAGGAGCAATTGTGTTAAGACTAACAGAAGAGATTCCTTACGATGCTTGTGGAACCATTCCTGCAGGTGTCTGTTCAGAAGTTTATGATGTGACAATCAATGTAGAAGACGGAACAACACAAAATGCGGCTTTTACCATTGATATAGTGAATCCATGTATCGGCGAATTAGTAACATTAACTCCTGCTACGGATGGTGGCTTTTTCACTGGTGTTGGTGTTGTAAATAATGGACTTGGAACAGGTGCAACTTTTACACCAATTGCATGTGGAACCTTTGCTATAACACATACGATAAATACATCTAATGGCTGTACGGCCACTTATACACTTAATATTACTACAGATCAAACGATCCCTACTTTTACCAGTTTACCAATTGATGAAGTTGTTACTTGTGATGCTGGTGGGAATATTGCTGAACTCAACGCTTGGCTTCTAGCTAATGGAAACGCCATTGCTACTGATAACTGTGCTGGTACTTTAATTTGGGAATATGATTTGGTTAGTACAATTGATAGTTGCGGATTAACAGGTAATGATACTTATCGTTTTACTGTTACAGATGTTTGTGGAAATATCGCTACTGCGGAGGCTGACTTCATCATTATTGATGACACACCTCCTACTATCACGAATCCTGCTTTACCTTTTAATGCAGAGTGTAATGGGGCGTCTAATTCTGCTG
>JAHDIP010000220.1 GCA_020630735.1 Saprospiraceae bacterium
GTCGTTTTTCCCGAACCATTCTCACCGACTAAAGCAATTACTTTTCCCTTTTCTAGGTTCAATGAAATATTTTTCAAGGCTGGTTTTCTAGCCCTATGATACTGAAAACTGACATTCTCAAATCGGATACCTTCTTGCATCGATTCATTTAATGTGGTAGGAGCTTCCACTTCTTTTACCGTTGACTCTAACTGAAAAAATTCGAAGATATAAGATAAAAACAAGCGATTTTGATATAACTGTGCAAGGCCTTGCATCGACTGCAACAAATAGGTTTGTCCTTTTTGGAAGGCCTGAAAATACATCACCAAATCACCGACGGTAATATTGCCTTGCACCGTTTTGTAGGTAATAAATGCATAGGTCAAAATAACGGCAATTACCTCTCCTAACCGAGCAAGTAAGGCAAACATCGAGCGATGTTTTAGAATCCGAAACTTTTCGGCAAATAACTGTTCTCGTATCTCCTTAAATTTTAGCTTAAAGATCGAAGCCAAATTAAATACTCGAAGTTCTTTAGCCGAATAGGAATGAGTGAGTAAAGAATTATAATAATTGCCTTTCCGATTTAGCTGGGTTTGATTTCGATCCCATTCATAAATTTTTCGAGCGTATTTTATTTTTACCATAAAGGAAGGTATCGAGGTCAAAATCAAAACCAAAGCAATGCCCCAATGTAAGTAAATCAATAAGCCACTTATCGCTAAAAGAGAGAGTCCATTTTTAAAAATATTCGTAACACTTTCGAATACAAATATTGGTCGGTAAATAGCTTCGTGTTGTGCTCGGTGAAAAGTATCTCGATGATCGGGCATTTCGTAGTATGCCAAATCTAGTTCGATAGATTTTTGTTGAATGAGCGTAGCCATATAATCGGTGACCAACTGCTGCTGTGTTTCTTTTACTAAGTTGGACAAGATATCTACAATCGAAACACTAAGCGTTACAATTCCAAATAATACAATGTAGTATAAGATTTGTTCGAAGTTAATGTCTTGTATCGCTCCACTATGAAAGGTAATACTATCAATAATGAGCTTCATCAAATAAAGCGTTGCTAAAGGGAGGATGGCTTGTAACACGAGCAAGGATAAATGGGCGATTGTCCATTGCTTGCTACTTCGCCAGATAAATAGTAAGGCTTGGGTGATGTCTTTGAAACTCTTTTTCACAAAAGGGTATTTTAAATACTTATCTCACCTTTAAAGACTTGTTCTGCTTTTCCACAAAGCCAAATATGTTGAAAAGCATCTTTTCCATTTGGCTCTAATCGAACCATTAGTTCTCCACCTTTTGTTTGGATCTGGACTTTCAAGCCAGCGGTATGTTGTTGTTCTAAATAATAACTAATAGCGGCAGCAGTTACACCAGTTCCACAAGAAAGCGTTTCGTCTTCTACTCCCCTTTCGTAAGTTGCTACGATGATGCCTCCCTTTGTTCGCTCAACAAAATTGACATTTACTCCTTCGTCTTTGAATCGCTTAGAGTATCGAATGGCTTGACCATTTTCGACAACATCAATATCGTCTACATCTTCGACCATGATAACATAATGCGGCGAACCTGTATTGAGCAAATAGTAACCATCACCTTTTTCTACTGTTTTGACATCCGACATTTTGAGTTCTACCCAATCATCCTTTTCTACTTTAGCATCGTGTGGTCCGTCTATTGCTAAAAAATGACAGGTACCTTCAATGATGTTTAAAAAATGAGCAAAATTAACAATACATCGTCCGCCGTTTCCGCACATCGTACTTTCATTTCCATCAGCATTGAAGTAGACCATTTCAAAATCGTAGCCTTCTCGTTCTTGCAATAAGATCAGACCATCTGCTCCGATGCCAAATCGTCTGTCGCAAATTTGTTTAACGATATCGGTATCTGCTTTAGAAAGATATTTTGTAGTTCGATTATCGATCATTACAAAATCATTTCCAGTACCTTGATATTTATAAAAAGGAATTTTCATTTTTATATTTGAATTAATATTATTTCAACATAGGGCGTTTCTTCGAGAAACACCCTATCTTATATTCATCTCAAAACTATAGCAAAGGAGCATTCTTATTATTTCTTTGACGGAATAGAATCATTCAATATCATTGGCTCTGCTCCAGCATTGATATCAAAAGGAATACCCAATACGTAATAGCGATAAAAAACGATAGCTAGCAAAGCTAGAATTAAAGCTAAAGCAAATAGGGAAAATTTCCAACCCCACATATTTCCGATATATTCTCCGTCCCACTCATCCCAAGGCGGTTTTATCGGATCTTGATCTTTACGTTTCATAATTGTAGATAATTATGGAATGTTCAAAAATATAGAAAAACGAAGGTACAAAATCACTCCTAAATGGGTAAACAATTTCAAAATAAGCTTTAAAAACAAATATTCAAGTTTATTGTTATATGTTAACAGAAATTAAAAAAAGCATATTCGTATAACTTTGAGACCATTTTGTCGTTATTTTATGAACAGCTTATTGATATTTCCAAAGAGTATTACTATATTGTTTAAATTATTGCCGAATATAAATATTCGAAAAAATCAACATATGAAAAATATAGGTTTAATTGTCGTTGTATCTCTAATTAGTGCTTTCTTTTCTGTAACGATGTACAGGTTTTTTGCTCCTCCAAAAGAAGTAATCATCAAAGAAGGTAGTAATGCACGATATACCAATTATACAGATAAAATTCTTTCTGATCAAAATCGTACTTATACTTCTGCTGCACCTACTAGTTTTACGGAAGCAGCCAAAGCAGTAACTCCTGCTGTTGTAAACATTAGAGCATCTGCAGGTGGTGATTTTGATTTTTGGGGAAGCGGCTCCTATAGCGGTTCTTCTGGTTCTGGAGTTATTGTTTCTCCCGATGGTTATATTGTTACCAACAATCATGTAATCGAAGAAGGAAAAGAAATTGAAGTAACCCTCAATGACAAACGTAAATTTGAAGCAGAATTAGTAGGTATTGACAATTCGACTGATTTAGCTTTGCTTAAAATAAAAGATGACAATCTCCCTCACCTTATTTTTGCTAACTCTGATAATGTGCTCGTAGGTGAATGGGTACTTGCTGTTGGTAATCCATTTAATTTGGAATCTACTGTAACCGCTGGTATCGTTAGTGCTAAAGGTAGAAACATCAATATCTTAGAAGATGCTTACTCTATAGAATCATTTATACAAACGGATGCAGCTGTAAACCCTGGGAATAGTGGTGGTGCATTGGTAAACACCAATGGAGAATTGGTTGGTATCAATACGGCGATTATCACTCGCTCAGGTCGTTATGAAGGCTATTCCTTTGCGATTCCTGCCAATCTTGCTAGAAAGGTAGTAAGAGATCTTAAAGATTTTGGTGTTGTTCAACGTGGTATTTTAGGTGTAGGTATTGAAGATGTTTCAGATGAATTATCAAAATCGCTTGACATGGCGAATGCTGAAGGTATTTACATCAATAAAGTACACCGTAAAAGTGCTGCAGAAGAAGCTGGTTTGAAAAAGGGAGATGTAATTATTAGTATCAATAGAAACAAAACTATTTCTGTTCCAGAATTACAAGCATTAGTAGCTCAATTTCGCCCTGGCAATACGATCACAGTTACTTATATTAGAGATGGTAAAAAATTATCGACAGATGTTACCCTCAAAAATAAAAGTAATACTACTACATTAATAAGAGACGATAAAATATTAGAATCTATTGGTTTTGAACTCAAAGACTTAAGTCGTGACGAAATCCGTTCGGTTGGAGTCAATGGTGTAAAAGTAAAAAGTGTAATCAGAGGTAGTACTATCGAAAATACGAATATGGACCCTGGCTTTATAATCACCAAAATTAATGGAAAAAAAGTAAGTACTATCGACGATGTTATCGAAGAGTTAGAAAGTGCTGACGAAATGATTGTCTTAGAAGGTATTTACGAAAATTTCCCTGGCGAATACTATTATAAGTTTCCGATATAAACAATAGCAGATACTATAGAACAAGAAAAAGGCCTGATGTATGAACATACTATCAGGCCTTTTTCTTATTTTTGAGTCCTTTTTAAAATAAGAACGAACTTAATAATATGCGAGAAAAAGATATAGAAATGAACCGCAATGACGATTCAATGAAGTTATTGCTATCTAAAATGCAACGAAGATTAGATACCATTCATCTTGGTGGTGGCGAAAAGAAAATTGCAAAGCAACACAGTAAAGGCAAATTAACTGCCCGTGAACGGATAGACACACTTACAGATAAGGATAGTGATTTTTTTGAAATCGGCGCTTTTGCTGGTTACGAAATGTATAAAGACCATGGCGGTTGTCCTGCTGGTGGCGTAGTAGCGGGTATTGGTCTAGTGAAGGGAAGACAATGTATGATTGTTGCCAATGATGCCACAGTAAAAGCTGGTGCTTGGTTTCCGATTACTGGTAAAAAGAACTTACGGGCACAGGAAATTGCGATGGAAAATAGATTGCCGATTATCTACTTAGTCGATAGTGCAGGTGTTTATTTACCGATGCAAGATGAAATCTTCCCTGATAAAGAACACTTTGGACGAATGTTTAGAAATAATGCTAAACTTTCGAGCATGGGTATTCCGCAAATTGCAGCTATCATGGGAAGCTGCGTAGCTGGTGGTGCTTACTTACCGATTATGTCCGATGAGGCATTAATTGTCGAAGGTACAGGTTCTATCTTTTTGGCAGGTCCGTATTTGGTAAAAGCTGCGATAGGTGAAACCGTCGATAAAGAAACATTAGGAGGAGCTACCACACAATCAGAAATTTCTGGTGTGACGGACTACAAAATGCCTGACGATAAAACTTGTTTGGAAACCATTCGAGATTTGGTAGATAAATTTGGTCGCTTCGAAAACGCTGGTTTTGATCGTATTGAAGCAAAACCACCAAAAGCAGATCCTGAAGAATTATTCAAACACTTCCCTGAAGATCGAGCGAAGCCTTATGATACTTATGAAATTTTAAATCGCTTAGTGGATGACTCTAAATTAACGGAGTATAAAAAAGGTTATGGCAAAACGATCACTTGTGCTTATGCTCGTATTGATGGTTGGTCGGTTGGTATCGTTGCCAATAATAGAAAGGTCGTCAAAAATAAAAAGGGCGAAATGCAATTTGGTGGTGTGATCTATTCTGACTCTGCGGATAAAGCAAGTCGTTTTATTATGAACTGTAATCAGAAAAAAATTCCTTTAGTATTTTTACATGATGTTACAGGTTTTATGGTGGGTAAACGTTCAGAGCATGGTGGCATTATCAAAGATGGTGCAAAAATGGTAAGTGCTGTTTCCAATTCAACCGTTCCAAAATTTAGTGTTGTATTAGGTAACTCTTATGGTGCTGGAAATTATGCCATGTGTGGCAAGGCTTATGATCCTCGTTTGATCGTAGCTTGGCCTACTGCTAAAATTGCGGTAATGGGTGGTGCTCAAGCGGCTAAAGTATTAACACAAATCCAAGTTTCTTCTAGTAAATCAAAAGGCGAAGAAGTGGATAAGGAGAAAGAAAAAGAACTCTACGATAAAATCAAAAATCGCTACGACGAACAAACAACGCCATACTATGCTGCAGCTCGACTTTGGGTAGACGCCATTATCAATCCAAAAGATACGCGTAAGTTTATTTCTATGGGAATCGAAGCGGCTAATAATGCACCTGTAGAAAAATTTAATGTTGGTGTAATACAAACCTAGTTAGTGAAAATGAAAGTGAAAAGTTCAAATATTTCATTTTCATTTATCCAAGTTCTTTCTAAAAAGATCATATATGAAGATAAAGCAGGTATTTCTTTTTCTATGTTCGTTTTCGTTCTTGCAGCTTAGTGCACAAGTAGGCTTAGTTGCTGAAGATATTTCCTTTATATCTTTACTCGACAAAAAAGAAGTACCTGCGCAACACATCCTCCACCCTACCAAACTCATAGATATTAAAACATCAAACAGTCTTATCGAGATACCAAAAGCTTATCATTATGAGAACTTAGCTTTCTTCTGTAAGGTAGAAGTTGATCTCGAAAAAGCGTCTAAATTTCCGATCAAGTTTCGTTTAGGCGATGTAGAATATGTCGATCGTCTTGAAGGAAAATATCCTGCTACATATAAAATTGATTAAAAAAGCCTGCTACATCAATATAAGATGTAACAGGCTTTTGTACTGTTTTATAGACCGTTTTGCTGAAACTAGATTTTATATCTTATGGTTTTTGTAAAACGATTTTTTCTGTATGCATTTCATTTCCTTGAACGATATTCAAGAAATAAAGACCTTCAGCCTCTGAAGAAATGTCGATATAATCGTTGTAAAAACCATCAAAGTTTTTCACTTCTTCTCTGTAAATTTCACGGCCTGCAATATCTGTAATATACAAACTCAATGCTCCTTCTACATTAGATGAAAATTTGATATTTGCAATTCCTGTGTTTGGATTTGGAAATAAATCTAAAGCGGCATGATCGGTTGTCGTTGCAACTTGCTCTACCAATACTTCACTCGACGCCACCTCACTACATCCTACCCAAGTAACTACTTTTTTCATACGGTAGCCTAAAGATGCTAATTCTTTACCTTTATTTTCATCTTGGATTTGTACATCCACCATGTCGCCTACTTCATATGAGTTGATCGCCATAGTCAAATCACAAGCAGAACGAATTTCTGCATCATTGATAGAAGTAATGACATCGCCAGCTTCAATCCCCATTTGCTGAGCAATCGTACCTTCGATAACATTTTCTACCAACACACCTTCAAAATCTTCCATCGGACTAGTCGCTACTCCTAAGAAAGGAACTTTCTCGATAGACTCTACAGTTGTGCAAAATTTATCGTATGTTTGATCTTTAGCTAAGTCTTTACTATTGAAAGTAAAACGAGTAATTTCAGTTGGTGATTTAAAGGAACCACTAATTAAAATATCGGAATCTTGTATATGTTGGGTGATAAAATTTTCTACATTAAAATTCAAGGCTTCTTCACCTTTTAAAAACATTCGTTCTGTTTCCTGACCATTCTTGGTATGAATGATATTTAAATATTGTGAAACAAAGTGTTTTTTTTGTGCAACTAGTTGGCTTGAAAAACCAAGTGCAATCATTAAAACAAAAGTAAGTACGTTACGTTTGTAATTCATCTCAATAATCGTTTTTTTTGTGTTATAGAAATATTCAGGCTATTCTAAAACGCACAATACGTTTAGAACCATTCTTAAAATCATTGTTGTCGATTTGGAGTTAGATTGGTCGTTTTAGGGGGGAGTAAGAGTTTTCAACAGCCTTTTTAATCTTTTAAAATTAGCAAGGCTATTATATTGATGACCAAAATTGTACCATTATGACGGGAAGAATTTGGAATAAAACTTAAGGATTTGTTAAAAACTATTATTTAACTTTTAATCCTTTTTTCATTGGGCAATAAAAACAAATCACCCAATAAAATTCTAAAATACAATTAATTTTAAAAATTATAATTTAACATGTTTTATTAAAAAATGTATCGAAATTGCCTTTAATTTTTTCTCAAATTTTAAGTAAGCTATGAGCAATAAAATCTATAAACCTAGCGTTCGACGACGAAAAGCATACTGGACTGCCTTCAAGGTTTTTGGCAGTTATATGAAGCTAGGCTTTTTAGGTAAACTGTTTGGACAACGATATTATGAAGAAAAACTACCACTTACTAATCAACGAAATGCTGAACGCATAAAGAAAACCGTTTTAGAATTACAAGGGCTCTTTATTAAATTTGGACAACTTATTTCTGTTTTATCTAATATCTTACCTGACGAATTTAGAACACCACTCGAAAGCTTGCAGGACAAAATCCCTGCTCGACCTTACGTAGAAGTAGAAGCAAGTATCAAAAGTCAATTTGGAAAAACACCTACAGAGCTGTTTACTTCTTTTGAGCAAAGGCCTATTGCAGCCGCTTCTATCGGACAAGTGCATAAAGCGAAGATAGGTCAGACCGATGTGGCTGTCAAAATACAACACCCTAATATTTTAAAAGTTGCAGAAGCCGATTTAAATATCATTGAGAATCTAGTAAAACTAATGGCTCGTTTTTGGAATATTGGAGGTATCGACAATCTATATTTGCAAGTACGCCAAATGGTGGAAGAAGAATTGGACTACTCTAGAGAAGCTACTTCGATGCAAACGATCAGAGAAAACTTGGCCAGCAATCCTGAACTAAAAGTAGTCATCCCAAAAGTATTTGCTGAGTATTGCAGCTCTAAAGTTATCGTTACTGAATTTTGTACAGGAACAAATATCGGTCATTTAGACGAATGGAAAGATTGGGATATTGATCATGATGATCTTGTTGAACGTTTCATTAAGCTTTACTGCAAAATGATTTTAGCGGATGGTTATTATCATGCAGATCCACATCCTGGCAATATTTTGGTGAACAAAAAGGGAGAAATTATTTTACTTGACTTTGGAGCCGTTGCTCGCCTTAGTCCTGAAATGAAAAAAGCAATACCAGAACTTTTACAAGCTATTCTCAAAAACGATAATGAACGTATGGTAGAGGCAATGCGCAAAATGGGTTGTATAAGTACGAGCAAAGATGCCAACAAAGTTGCTGATAAATTTTTAAATACGATAAAAGATTTTCTTCAAAATGAAGTCAAAATTGATAACCTAAATATTGAAGTAAATGTAAACCCTACGAGCATCGTCAACCTCATAAATGATCTTGACATTAGCAACCTCACGCAGACTTTTCAAGTTCCAAAAGATTGGGTATTGCTCAACCGTGTGGTAGTATTAGTCGCAGGCTTATCGAACCAAGTTGCACCAAATTTAAATCCCGTCCATACGATTCGTCCCTATATCAAAGAACACCTTTTAGAAGAAGAAGGCGGCTTGAGTAATTTTATTATTTCTTCACTCAAGAACCAAGTCGTTACGGCTATTTCTTTACCAAATGATTTGTCCAGTTTTTTGAATAAAGCAAACAAAGGAAAATTAGAATTAAAAGTATCTGACTTATCAGCAGGTATGCAACTACTCTATAGATTGGGACAGCAAATCTTGTACGCTATTTTGTTTTTGACGAATACTTATTACCTCGCTTCTTTTGATGCAGCGGCTTCTCCGAAGATGTATTATTTTTTGGTCGCTCTCTCTGTTTTATTCTTTTTCTTTTTTATTGGTGCTTGGCTGAAAGGTCGGAAGATTCGGTTTTACGATTAAGTAACAATTGACTTACTCTGTTTCATATTTTTGTTGGTTTCCCATTTGATAATATTCTGCAATTTCATTGAAAAATAATGGATATGCTTCTTTTAATTGTTTAGCAATTTCTTCCATAATATCTAACATATCTGATTCGACACCATGCTGACTTAATCGACCGATTAATGTTTTGTGCCAATCTTTTATTGACATGGTTATCGTGAAAGAAATAACTTTGCTTCCAAGATTCAAAATATTCCAAAATTCATTTTTCTGTTTTTCTTCTCGTTCATTTCCTTCCAAAGCATTTTTATAACTTAGAACATCATAAATCAGCTGCTTCTGTTTTTCGTGAAAGGTTTTATCTTTTCCTAAGAGTTTAAATAATGGAGCATTCTGAGCATTCGTTTTTGAAGAAGTCAAGCGTGCGATAGTCGCTTCATTGTGCGCCGTAAACTCTAATGCAGTTTCTACCGCACAGCCAGCAATTAGAAAAGTAACATATTCATCATTGTAGATACTTCGATGTCCGTATTTCTTAATTAGTTTTTCGTGGTATTCTTTAGCACTCTGTTTTTCTTCAGGAAAGGAAAGATAGGTTATTCGACTATTAAATTCGGCATGTTGTTCGTGAGTTGTACGCTCTGTATCAATATTCATTTTTTCAAATAAAGCTAAAGCGTCAGAAGTCACTTGGCTTTTTTTGGTGATCATTACGCCTGTTTTGAGGACAAAAATATCGTCTACGATTCCATTAGCGTTTTCTATTAATTCACGATGGAGTTTTGCGTATTTGTTTTGAGGCTGTTGTTTCATATGTTTAAATATTCTGATTGATTTGGTTTAACAAAGAGTTTATATGATAAATGTATTTCATCAACCTAAGAAGTTCTTTGCTTAAGCGTTCATTTAAAGTTAGAATTTCGGAACGTTGATTTTGGCTATTGCCTTCGGCGAGTTACTTTTTCATTGCCAAAAAGTAACCAAAATGCTAGGACAAATAAACTCTTCGCTCTTTGATTCC
>JAHDIP010000221.1:0-5070 GCA_020630735.1 Saprospiraceae bacterium
CAAGCAACCGTCGTTAGCGGAAATACCGTGAAGCTAAGTTGGAACGCAATGGAAGGCGCCGAGAAATATAAATTTCATTATCGAGTACAAGGCTCCTCTTCTTGGACGGAACGATTGCCAAATACGAATCTGTTTTTCCTAAACAACTTGACTCCAAATACCACTTATGAATATAAGGTCAAAACATTATGTACTGACGATGCATCGGTTTGGTCTTCGATAAAGACCTTTACTACCCTATCTGATTTGTGTGATGTCCCAACCTTATATAACGCTACTGAAATTACAAGCAACTCTAGTAAAGTATCTTGGAGTTCGAAGACAGATGATGTAAAATATAAATTGGCTTTTAAGCAGGCAGGCACAAGCTCTTGGTCATTCCTCTATCCTACTATCGACAATCTTACATTAACAGCTTTATTAGCTAATACAAAATACAAATATAAGGTCAAGACAAAATGTGCCAGTAATATTTGGACAAATTGGAGTACAAAAAAAGATTTTACCACAACAAGCTCTTTAGCTCGCTTAAGCGATAACAACGGAGGCGATCCAAAACAACAATGGAATATTCAAGTTTATCCGAATCCTACTACCAATTTCATCAACATCAACTATGGAAATATGCCTATTTCATCTGCATATATAACAACGGCAAATGGACTTATCATTCGAGAAATGATTGGTGACGAAATTTTAGAACAAATAGGTGTCCGTGAACTTGCAGATGGTCTTTACTTTTTTGTTTGTCAAACAGTAGAAGGAGAACGAGTTATAAAGCGTTTCACTAAAATTCATTAATTTGCCTTATAATGATCGCATCGTCATTTTGTCATACAAAATGACGATGTCTTATTTCTTCCGAATCCTACTCAAGGTTTCCTGCGTGATTCCAAGAAAAGAAGCAATATGACCGAGGTTTACACGAAGTGTTATGTCGGGCATATATTCCAACAGTAGATCATATTTTTCTTTCGCAGTCATAAACATAAAACCTTTTGAAAATTGATCGATAAAAGCAGTTTGCTCCTCCGCCAATTTTCTTCCAAAGCGTTCAAAAAATGGAGATGTTTTTAACAAAAATTGATAGCGATCATAATCTATCGAATAGATGATAGCTCCTTCAAGCACTTCTATATATTCAAAACTTTGTTGTTGATTATAAAAACTATACCAAGCAGAAAAAAATTGAGACTCTCTATAAAACCATGAAGTAACCTCTTTTCCATCATGATAATAAAAGGTACGAGCAGTTCCATTTTCTAAAAAATAAAGTTTCCTACAATATTGATGTTCTTTCAATACCAACTTACTTTTTGAACATTCTTGTTTTTCAAACTCTTGTTCTATGGCTGCTTTCAATTCGTCAGATAGCGTTGTTCTTCTTTGTATTTGTTCTAGTAGTTTTTCCATTCAACTTTCCTCTTTATCTGTTTTCAGAAATTGCGTAATGTGAATTCCTTTATTACAAAATTCTTTTATTTCTTCTTTTGACAACCTTTTTTTATTTCGATAAAAAATCAAAAAATAACCAATGCCTTCAAGCGACCATTCTTTTTCAATCGTAAAAAAATGCAGCACTTCTTCATTCATCATTTTACGGATAGATTCTTCATCATCACCTTTCAAATGGTACTGGTCTGAAAAAGTAGGATGCGATTCAAAATCAATATCTTCCCAACCTAGATAAGCTGCTACTTTATGGAAAAAATGCTCAGGCTTCATATAAAACTCAGGAAGTTCTAAGTCTTTTGACTGAACGAAAAATACGGTTTGATGATAAGTGTGCGCTGATTTTCCTGTACTAATCGTATATCGATAATCAAAGATACTGATATCCAAGCCTTCAACTAAATCCTTTGATCGGATGATATGATTTATTCGTTTGCTCGTTCCTTTTTTGAAAAGCTTAAAGTCTTTTAATAAACTAAGCATGCCATATTCATCCTTCTCTTGATAATCCATACCAAGCATCGAAGCCGTCTCTTCCATTTCTTTTGTACGGCGATTCATCCATTCTTTTAGTTTCTTCAGCATTTTTTTTAATCTTTGTCTCCAACAATTTTTTCAAAGTTAAGGAATAAGTTATGATAATTTGCGAAACGCCACGATTAATCCTTAGAGAATATACAGAGGAAGATAAGACACAACTCGCTGCTATCTTAGGCAATCCAATTACAATGCAGCACTGGCCCTTTTTGTTTTCGGAAGATCATGTCGAAAAATGGATACAATCTAAAATAGAAGACAATCGGGGAACTGGATTGGGTCGATGGGCTGTTATACTCAAAGAAAATGAAAAACTAATTGGCGATGCTGGTATTTTTCATACCCGAGTAAATGACAAAATGGAATATGATCTAGGTTATATAATTGATTATCAATATTGGAAAAAAGGAATCGGGACAGAAGTCGCCCAAGCTTGCTTAAAGTATGGTTTTGAAGTAAAAGGACTTGATCGCATTATCGCCAATATGTCGCACGATCATGTGGGGTCTTGGAAAGTCGCCGAAAAAATAGGATTAAAAAAAGAATTGGAATACATCAATTCCTTGAATAGAAATTATCGAACCTTTTTGTATACCCTAAGTAAAGATGAATATTTTAAGCGCTAACTTAATAAGTTAAAAATTGGAATAAAAATTACCAAAAAAAAAACATGTCATTAAAATTTGAACAGCAAATACAACTTGAAAACTATCCTTCCTTTTCAACAAGACTACCAAAAGAAGGAAGACACATCGTAGGATTCCAAACAGAAGAAGAAATAATCGTTTATCAAGCGTACAAACCATCTATTGCTAGCTACGCAGTCGAGCATCAACAATTTGGAGGAAAAGACTTTAGCTATAATCGAATGTCTTGGATCAAACCTAATTTTCTGTGGATGATGTATCGTTGTGGTTGGGCAACAAAAATAAATCAAGAACGGGTTTTAGCCATTTGGATAAAAAAAGAAGATTGGGAAGACATTTTAAGAAAAGCAGTATTTAGTTCTTTTCAAGAAGACATTTATGGTACAAGAGAAAAATGGAAAGAAGAATTGTCTACTAGTGAGGTAAGGTTACAATGGGATCCAGCGCACCACCCTAAGGGAAATAAACTGACAAGAAAAGCGATACAGATTGGAATGAAAGGAGAAACCTTAAGACGATTTGGACAAGAAAATATCCAACACATTGAGGATATTACTCCCTTCGTAAAAAAGCAACAACAATATGTAGAAAACAATCAATTGGAATCTTTAGAAGTTCCGAGAGAAACCCTTTATATTCCGAAAAAAACCGATTTAAGAATCGGCTTATAAGATTTTAAATCATTTGTTTTTTTCTACTCGTAAAATTTTCTCCATCTTACGGCCTTTTGCTAATTCTTCTACCAACTTATCTAAGTATCGTACTTGTCGGGTTAGTAAATTGTCGATTTCCTCAATTCGATAACCGCAGATTACACCTTTTATCAAATGAGCATTCGGATGAATTGTTGCCTTTTGAAAGAATGTCTTAAATGTTACTTCTTTATCGTTAATGAGTTCCTGCAATTGATCTTCATCAAAACCAGTAAGCCATTTTATTACTTGATGTAACTCTTCTTTCGTTCTGCCTTTCTTTTCCACCTTTGTTACGTAATGAGGATACACAGAAGCAAAAGTCATTGTTGCTATTCGTTCGTTATGTTCTTTTGTTACTTTCATTTGTTTAAAATTTACTTTAAGTAACGAATAAAAAATAAGTCTGCCATTTGGAGATAGAGATTTTGTCGAAAGCCAAGGCAAAAAACGTAGACGATGCAGGGCATCGACGAGGCTTTTTAACGCAAGCTTACGATAAAAGATTATCGGTGAAATGATGGAGTTATTCTTTAGTCGTTACTAAGTCCAAAAAACAACCCAATCTGCTAAGCGTAGTTTGCAACTACGCTTGACTATTTCGCTGTTTCTAACAGCACCTTTTGCACGATGCTAAAATAAGGATCGACTTAATCATCCCTTTATGTTTCTATCCATTAGCAATGGATGTTTCATTTTTTTGAAGCTTACTTTATAAGTCTTTTACAACTGCTCTACCTCATAGCCAATATGAAACAGCGCATCCCCTTGACTAATAACTGGAGCATTATTATGTCCGATGATGTAACCATCTTTGTGTGCATATACGATTTCTTCTTTTTCTCCGTAAGGATCATTAATATAACCTACAGGTTCGCCCGTACTTACTTTTGCACCCGACTGTTGAGTCCAAGTAAACAGCCCCGATTTGCTTGCTCTCAACCAAGATGTTTTGTTGATGATCATTGGTTTCACTTTCGGTTCAGGATTTTCATCCAACATTCCTTGCGAATGCATGACTCGTTTTAAGCCTGCCATTCCTTTTTCGATAGAATAACCATCGTACCGTAAAGATTCTCCACCTTCAAAAACAAGAATAGGTTTCTTCATACCTCCAGAGACCTTTCGTAATGTTTTAGCAACAGTAGATTTTCTAATCAGATATGGAGCAGCAAAAGCTTTGGCTAATTCTTCAGCTTTTGCATCGCCAGGCGTATAGCGTATTTGAGGGTAGTTATATCGAGTACTTCCTCCTGTATGGAAGTCTACACCAAAATCTATTAAAGGTAAAATCTTTTTGGTCAATGTCCCAGCTACTCTAGAAGCTAACGATCCAGTCATATTACCAGGAAAACTTCTGTTTACATCTTTACCTTCTGAGGCATCTCTTGAGAAGTTGATAAAACCATAAATGTTTAAAAGTGGAATAGCTATGACGTTGCCTATTTTTAGTTTTTTAAAAATGCCTGACACGATCAATCGACGGACAATTTCAACGCCTGTTATTTCGTCGCCATGTACACCCCCCATTACCAAAAGTGTTGGACCAGGATTTTTACTTCGATAGACATGAACACGCAAATTGATCACGGTACCAGAAGGCAAGCGAGCTACACTTAATTTGATTACTTCATTTTCGCCTGGGGCTATCGCTTTCTTATTGATTTCAAACTTTGACATTTTTTAAAATTCTTTTTTCGGTCGGTAAGTGCTTGAATGGAAATAAGTTACTTTTATAACTA
>JAHDIP010000221.1:5170-10175 GCA_020630735.1 Saprospiraceae bacterium
AACGTAGTAAAATTCAAAATTAAACTGTCATAAATGTTTAAATTATTTTAGTCCAAGCACTAAAAGCGCACAAATTACGAAATGACTTTCACCTTTTTTTCAAGCATTTCAATTATTTTACCTGCAATATCAACTCCTGTTGTCATTGTAATTCCCTCTAAACCTGGAGAAGGATTAACCTCTAATACTAATGGACCACGATTAGATTGGAGCATATCAACTCCAGCTATTTCTAAGCCCATCACTTCTACTGCCTTTAGGGCCGTTTCCCGTTCTTCGTCAGTCAAGTCGATCACTACAGACGAACCTCCACGATGTAAGTTGGAACGAAACTCGCCAGGGTTTGCCTGCCTGCGCATCGAACCTACCACTTCTCCATTCACGACAAAAGCACGAACATCTCGGCCACTTGCTTCTTGAATAAATTCTTGGATAATCACTCGTTCTTTTATTTTCATAAAAGCTTCTACCATAGATTCAGCAGTATTCATTTTATCAGCGAGAACTACACCTAAACCATGCGTACCTTTTAGCAGTTTTATCACTACTGGAACACCTCCTACAGAATTGATTACTTGCTTGATATCGCACCCATAGTGCGGAAAAGCTGTTCTAGGAAAGTCTACGCCACTCTCGCACAAAAGTTGTAATGATTTAAACTTATCTCTCGACTTTAACAACGCTTGGGAAGTTGTTGCGGTATAAACTCCCATCGATTCAAATTGCTGAATTACAGATGTACCATAAAAGGTAACTGACGAGCCGATTCGAGGAATAATCGCATCGATATTATCTAATGGCTGATCTCCATAATACACTTGAGGTTTACCTTTTTCTAAAACCATTCGGCAAGCCATAAAGTCGATAACTTTGGTAAAATGTCCTCGTTTTAGTCCTGCAAACATGAGGTGTTGAGTCGAAAACAATTGAGGTCCTCTAGATAAAATAACTATATTCATAATCTTCCCGTTTTATTTTGAAGAAAAAGGAAATAGACAATAATTGTGAATATTCTTTACTTTTAGACGGATAAAGCGCAAATTAGTCATTTTTAGGTTTTACAAGGGAGAAGTCTCTATAAATTCTAATAATGGTAGCATTTTAACTACCTTAACTGCCCGAACAATAAAAAATTAGATGAAATCATCACTTGATCTTGACCTCGATTCGACCAAAAGTAATTTGAATGACCCCAAAGTCATCAACGGATGGGCTATATTTGATTGGGCAAACTCTGCTTATGCTTTAGTTATTGCCGTTGCCATTTTTCCGATTTACTTTCTGAGTACGACTAGCGATATCATCTATGTTTTTGGAAAACCCTTTTCGAATAGTGCCATTTATGCCTTTTCGATTTCCTTTGCTTATATCATTATTGCTATTGCTTCACCAATGCTCTCAGGTATTGCCGACTATAGTGGTCGTAAAAAAATGTTTATGCGTTTTTTTACAACAATGGGTGCTTTTGCTTGTATCTCTCTTTTCTTTTTTGAAGGAAGCAACTCTTTTATAACACCTGAAAATAATTGGATACTAGGTACGGGGGCTTTCATATTAGCTACTATTGGTTTTTCGGGTGGACTTGTTTTTTACAATTCTTATTTACCAGAAATTGTAACAAAAGATCGCTACGACAAAGTTTCTGCTAGAGGTTTTGCTTTTGGTTATGTCGGTTCTGTCCTATTATTAATTGTCAATTTATTAGTCATTCAAAACGCATCCTCTTTGGGGATAACGGATGGTTTTGCAGCTCGAATTGCTTTTGTGATGGTTGGCCTTTGGTGGTTTAGTTTTGCCCAAATCACTTTCAAGCGATTACCCAAAGATCTAAAACATGAAACTGATGGCAATGTCATTTCGAAAGGATATAAAGAAATCGCTAAAGTCTGGAAGACGATAAAAACTCAATGGAATATCAAAGGTTTTTTGTTTGCCTTTTTCTGTTATAGCGCAGGCGTACAAACAGTACTTTATTTAGCATCAACTTTTGCTGAAAAAGAATTAAATTTTTCAGCGACCGAACTCATTATCGTTGTACTTATTTTGCAAATTGTAGCCATCGGTGGTGCCTATCTTTTTGCTCAAATATCAAAACTAAAAGGAAATAAAGTAGCCTTATTACTCATGCTTACTATCTGGACAAGTATCTGTTTTATCGCTTACTTTGTTCAATACAAATACCAGTTTTATGGTGTGGCTGCAGGTGTTGGTATGGTGATGGGTGGCATTCAATCCGTTTCTCGTTCGACGTATTCTAAGTTGATTCCTACAAATGCAACAGAGACTACTTCATACTTTAGTTTTTATGATATCCTCGAAAAATCATCTATTGTAATGGGGACATTGAGTTTCGGAGTTATCGAATCGATTACAGGCGATATGCGACTAAGTGTTCTTGCCTTAGCTTGCTTTTTTGTTCTTGGTATTATTTTATTATCAACTATAAAAATAGAAGCGATTTCGGCTCCTCAAGTGACCAACTAAAAAGCCATCGGATCGGGATGAATAAACCTATAGTCTAAGGTTTTCTTTACCAAATCATTAGTAACAATTTTGTACGCTGTTGCCCCTGCTAAAAAGTGAGGTGCTTCAAAACCTTGTCGTCTTGCTTGAGCGGTATAAAATGCCTTTCTTGTCGGGTGCTTGTCGGCACAAACATTAAAAACTACTCCCCACTTATCTTTCTCTATTAATTTCGAAATAATAGCAATACAATCATCACGGTGAACCAAATTAACAGGTGCATCGCCATTCGGTATATCTTTTCGTCCTGCCAAAAATCGTCCTGCTTTTCGCTCCCCTCCTACTAAACCTCCAAGGCGCAAAATCGTTGTTTCGATTATCGGGTGTGATTGTAAATATTCTTCTACTGTTATTAATGCTTTTGCAGATGCTGTTGTTCCTTCTAAAGATTCTAATTCATCCACTTCTCGCATGACATTTCCATACACACTTGTAGAACTGGTAAATAAAACTTTTTGAACGCCATTTTTTATCGCTTTATCCACAATTAATTTCACCTGTTGTGGATAAACGTTTTCTATATTTTCTTGACGTCTTTTAGGCGGGATATTAAGGACTAAAACACTTGCATCAAAGAACTTATCCACAGACTTACCAACAAAACTGTTAATAACTTTTATTTGAAAGGGATTTATGCCTTTTGCACTTATTTTTGCTAACTTTTCTTCACTCGTTGTTGAGCCATTTACATTGTAGCCCTCTTGGACTAAATGTTCGCCTAATGCTAGACCTAGCCAGCCGCATCCTAGTATAGCGATCTTCTGTTTTGATTCAGTCATATCATTTGTTGAATTCGGATTTAAGGAGCTAAGCGATCAATTTTCCATTTCCCATTTTCTTGTGTATAGTGGAGGCGATCGTGAAGGCGACTGGATCGACCCTGCCAAAATTCTATCGAAGTCGGTCGTACAATAAATCCTCCCCAATGTGGTGGGCAAGGAAGTTTATCAGCATCTGCATATTCTTCTTGAAGTTGTACCAACTTATTTTCTAAGACAGAACGGTCTTTAATCACTTCACTTTGAGGCGACACCCAAGCACCAATCTGACTACCTTTAGGTCGACTATGAAAGTACTTTTCAGACGCTTCTGGTGACAATTGTTCTACCTTACCTGCTATCCGTATTTGGCGCTCCATTTCTAACCAACAAAAAACTAATGCAGCATTGGGATTTTGAATTAATTCTTGTCCCTTTTTACTTTTATAGTTGGTATAAAAAATAAAACCTTCTGCACTATATCCTTTTAGTAAAACAATACGAGCTGAAGGAATTCCTTCTTTAGTAGCAGTAGCTAAGGTCATCGCATTTGGTTCTTTTTGCCCTGCTTTCATCGCTTCATCAAACCATTGTTGGAATTGTACAATAGGGTCGTCTACTACATCTAAACGGTTGAGCGTTTTTGCTTTATAATCTTCTCGTAGATTTTCTACGGTTTTATCTTTATTCATTTTCTTTATTTTTAGCAACAATATCGCTAAGTTAAAAGTTTAAAACAATGAATACTTATGATTATTTTAGCACCTTTCCTAAGAAACATATACTTTAGTGTTCAAATAGAATATTACACAAATGGCTACGGTTAAGAAAGCATTTTTGGAATTGGGTGATGGACGACAAGTTCCTGTAAAAATTTATACGGAAAGTCGTGGTAATGTACGTGCCTCCATTGGTAAAAAAGCAATTATTCTTCGAATGCCTCTTTTTATGCTTCCGCATGATAAGGAAAAACAAATGCAATGGTTCAGAGATTGGGTCATTCAACAATTTGAAAAGAATAAAGGATTAGAAGAACGTTTTTTTGGAAAGGGTTACAAAGATGGTGACACACTACAAGTGGGCGAACGAAGTTATATACTCAAATTTGATCTGCAAGATAAAAAATCACACAATGCTCGTTTACACAACGGCATCATTCATTTGGAACTAAGTAAGCATGATAATGAAGCTCATACTCAAAAAGCCATTAAGCACCTGCTCAGTCGAGTAATCGCAAAAGATTATAAAAGTGATATCGTTCGCCGAGTAAATGAAATCAATAATTTGTATTTCAGAAAAGAAATTAAAAGCGTCAATCTAAAATTAAATCAAACCAACTGGGGAAGCTGCTCTTCAAAGGGTAATGTCAATCTATCTACTCGCCTACTCTTTGCTCCAGAAGAAGTAATCGACTATGTTATTATCCACGAACTAGCACACCTCATCGAAATGAATCATTCTTCTCGATTTTGGAAACTGGTAGAAGATGCCATGCCTAACTATAAAGAATCTGAATTGTGGCTCAAAAAAAATGATCACCTCTGTAATTTTTAATTCCTTTTTTTAGACCGCTACGCTGCGAGAAGTCAGACCGTCTAAGCAAGCTTAGACTGCGAGAAGCGAGACTACTGCAAACACATTCTTACTTTTTACAACTTTCAACTCTGTTTAAAATTTTCATTTGCCAAAAAACAACCATATCTGCTAAGCGTAGTTTGCAACTA
>JAHDIP010000013.1 GCA_020630735.1 Saprospiraceae bacterium
ATAAGTAGAAATAAAAATGAAAGTTAAAATGAAAAATCTTTTCATTTTCATTTTAGTAACGAATAAAAAATAAGTCTGCCATTTGGAGATAGAGATTTTGTCGAAAGCCAAGGCAAAAAACGTAGACGATGCAGGGCATCGACGAGGCTTTTTAACGCAAGCTTACGATAAAAGATTATCGGTGAAATGATGGAGTTATTCTTTAGTCGTTACTTAACTACTTTCCTCTTAAGATAGCAGTGACCAGTTCTTTTGTCAAAGTTTTTCCATTTGCTTTTTTGCGAATTTCATCGAATGGAAAACGGAAGGTACAGCCTGTTTGCCAAAAGCTACAACCATAAGCCGTTTTTCCTTTCACTACTTTTCCCAATCCACATTTTGGACAAGGGATACTATCTGCCGCCTTCTTTTTCGTAGGAGCTGATTTAGCTGTAGCCACCTTAGCTTCTTTAGCTTTAAAGGTCAATTCAAATTCTTTTGTAAATTGCAACTGTCCATTTACCTTTTTAGTGCCTTCTTTAAATCCTTTTAGCTGAATGGTTGAGCCATATTTCATCAAGCGCTGAATTTGTTTTTCGGGTATTTTTTTGCCCATAAACTTAAACGGTAAACGAAAAGTACAGCCTTCTTTCCAGCGACTACAACCATGTGCCGTTTTCCCTTTCACTACTTTTCCTTCTCTACATTTCGGACAAATAGCATCTGCTAATTTATCTTTAGGTGTTGACTTCCGTTTTTTAGCCACTACTTTACTTACAGGTTGGGCACTTGCAATGCGACCATGATTTTTTGCTAAACGAACCTCCGTTACCAAATCATCTACCATCGTTTTCATATTGGTGATAAATGTTTTAGCAGAGTATTCGCCTCCTTCAATTTGTCTCAACTGCTTTTCCCACTGCCCAGTCAATTCTGCCGATTTCAACAAATCATTTTGAATGGTATCAATTAATTGAATACCCATTTCGGTAGGAACAATATTTTTCCGTTTTCGTTGTGCATAGCGTCGACGAAAAAGTGTCTCGATGATATTCGCACGAGTAGACGGACGACCAATGCCGTTTTCTTTCATCAAATGACGAAGTTCTTCATCGTCCACTTTTTTACCTGCCGTTTCCATTGCTCGCAAAAGAGTAGCTTCTGTATATAATTTTGGAGGCTTCGTTTCTTTTTCGACCAAACTTGGAATATGCTCTCCTGTTTCTCCCTTTACAAAAGGTGGTAATATTTTTTCTTCTTGCTGTTTTTTATTCTCACTCTCCTCCCCTCCTTCGCTTGTCTTTGAACGACTAGAACTAGAGGTCGATTTCTTTTTAGGTTTAGGATACAACACTCTCCAACCTTCTTCCAAAATCTCTTTACCTGTTGCTTTAAATTTTATGCCATCTACTTCACCAATCACTGTAGTATGTGCAACAATACAATCAGGATAAAAGGCTGCGATAAAACGCCGAGCAATAGCATCATATACATTTTGCTCATTCGCTTGCAAGTTTTTCTCAAAACCTGTCGGAATGATTGCGTGATGATCTGTTACTTTTTTATCATTAAAAACTTTAGCCGATTTTCGGATCTTTTTGCCTAATAATGCTTGCGTAAATTGGCTATAGGAAGTCATTTTCCCTAAAATACCTGCCACTTTGGGATACACATCATTCGGCAGATAAGTCGTATCCACACGAGGATAAGTCACCACTTTTTGTTCGTAAAGTTTTTGGACTATTTTCAACGTCTGATCAGCTGTATAGGAAAAGCGCTTATTACAATGTACTTGTAAACTTGTCAAGTCAAAAAGGCGTGGCGGATACTCTTTACCTTTCTTTTTGGTGCTTGACAAAATTGTAAAAGGTTTTCCCTCTACTCGTTTTAATAATTCCTCACCATCTTCCTTTTTTTCGAATTTTCCTTTTTCGTAAGCAAAATCTACATCCCGATAAATGGTATGCAATTCCCAATAAGTTTTGGGTACAAAGTTTAAAATCTCATAGTGCCGATCTACCAACATCGCTAAGGTAGGTGTTTGTACTCGGCCTATCGAAAGGACTTGTTTGTAACCTCCATATTTCAAGGTATACAAACGAGTAGCATTCATCCCCAACAACCAATCACCTATCGCTCTAGAACTTCCTGCATAATACAAGTTATCAAATTGACTAGCATCTTTCAAATTTTGAAAACCATCTCGTATAGCCTCCGCTGTAAGTGACGAAATCCAAAGACGTAAGACCTTACCTTTATACTTTGCATGCTTAAGCACCCAACGCTGAATGAGTTCTCCCTCTTGTCCAGCATCACCGCAATTAATCACCAACTCTGCCGTTTTGAGTAAAGATTTAATAATGCCAAATTGTTTTTTTACTCCTGAATTTTTGATGAGTTTAATGTCAAATTTTTCGGGAACAATAGGTAAGGTATTCAAACTCCATTTTTTCCAATCTGCTTGATAATCGTCAGGTGTTTTTAGGGTACAGAAATGCCCAAAGGTCCAGGTTACTGCATAGCCGTTTCCTTCAAAGTAGCCATCTTTTCTGGTCTTTGCTCCGATGATGTAGGCGATTTCTTTCGCTACGCTAGGCTTTTCTGCAATGCACACCTTCATGTGTTTAAAATTTAGTTCACTCAAAAAATAACCCTACCTGCTAAGCGTAGTTTGCAACTACGCTTGATTATTTCGCTGTTTTTAACAGCATCGTTTGCAGGATGTCAAAACCTAACCGAAGCAGATTTACTTTAGTATTTTAATCATTCCTTTGTGAATATAAAATTATTTTTCCCAAACTCAAATCATTCGAGATACTCATAAAGTCACTTTTGAGTGAACCTATAAGACAGCTTCGATTGACCAAATCAATATAATCTAGCTACAGTGATTTTAATAATTTAGTTGCTTTCTCGAATAAGTTCTTTTCAGTGCTAGTGATTTTCGTTAATAAAGATTTAGCCTTTTCATTATCTCCTTTTTTCAAATAAGTAAGCGCTAAGTACCAAGTACCATATTCTTTCAATGCGGAATTGGAGTTTTGAATGGCAGAAAAAATAGAACTTGCTTCCTCTAGTTTATCCAACTCCAAGGCGCTAATTCCTAATGCTAATTTTGCTTTTTGATCATCTGGCTTTTGTTCAATATAAGTGGATAAACTTTTATAAGCTTCCTTATAATTTTTAGTATTAAACTCTTTTTCCGCTTTTGTACCAATGGCAGCAGTTGTACTTTTTTCGGTCAAAGAAATAGGTTGATGAATCGCATACTGATCGTATAAAGATGTTGCTTCAAATGGGTTCCAAATAATTAAAGCGAGTGCGATAGCCGCTGCAGCAGCTAAACCTATAAATATTCGATTTCGATAAATAGAAAAAGTAGTTTTCTTTTTTTCTTCTTCAAAAAACTCATCACCCAAACGTTCCAAGCTCGATTCTAAGTTTGGTTGATTTCGTTCTTTCTCCAAAAAAATATCCATCCCTTTTCTCAAAGAATATTCTCCAGCAAATTCTTCATCATCTTTTAAGCGTTGTTTAAAAGAACGAACTTCTTCATTAGATAATTCACCTTGAAGATATCTATCTATAAGTATGTAATCGTTCGAATCCATACGGTAAATTTAATACAACTTCACAATTTATATAATGCTCTCCATCGATCTACACAGGCACTTTTTCTTCGATATACAGTATTAGCGTCATTCATTTGTAATGCTACAGCAATATCTTTAGAAGCGATTCCTTCAGATACTAAACCAAGCAACTTTTGACAAAGTTCGCTTAATTGCTTAAAAGCAATATCCAGTTTTTTTTGACGTATTTCTTCCTCTTCAACCTGTTCTATCAATGGGGAGATGCTCTCTTCAGTAGTATATCTTTCTTTTTCTACTATTCTTACCTCCGATTCTTTTCTTTTTTTCCTGATTTGATCAATCCACTTGTTTTTACAAATCTGAAAAATTAATCCTCCAATAGGATAAGTCAAAACAAAATCAGGATCACAAGCTTTATTATAGAGCGCCAAGAGAGCTTCTTGAAAAACATCTTTAGCATCAGCCATACTACCATTATTGTTCATCACCCATCGGATGACTTGAGCGGAATGGTTAGCATACAATTCTCTAAGCGTTTCACTATGATTTTCTCTCAAGGCAATCAGATACCGATGATCTTCATGTTGATTCATGGCAGCAAGATAAGAAATAATTAAAAAAATAATTGACCTATGGGTAAGATTTACATAACAGCTGCGATATAGGAGTAAAGTGACTCAAAACAAGTAGTGTAAATTTTATTATAAAATTTTATATAATTAATTATTTTTTAGTTAAATTGTAGAACACTCCTTTTTTAACAAGCAGATAAAACGCATAAACATATTGTTATAATGGTTTAGCGCATTTGAGTCCCAATCATTAACTGCTTTGACGATATTTTGATTACAACTTGGTTTCTGATTTCTAGAGAAACAATTCAGTAATAGACAATAATTCGCCCTATTGTTCTAACAGAATATTCGTGCATTTTTTAAAACTAAAATTACCTAAAATGAAAACGCAACTCTTTATTATCTTATTTTTGCTCTCCTTTTGTTCCACCATACACTGCCAAAATCTTATCAATTCTTTTTACTTTGATGCTGGCGAAGAAAGTTGGACTTCTCAAACTATTTCAAATAGTGCTTATTGGGAATGGAAGGGAAATGGTAAAGCAGATTATGGACTTTACTGGAATAGTCGAGACTCTATACGTTCCAACTCTCTTGGTGGTGCAATGGTTTATGATGGAGATGGCATTATTTCAAGTGGTATTGGTAATCCAGATTCCATCTACTTTGCCACTCTTACATCTCCTCCATTAGACTTTTCTTCTGAAAGTTCAGTATTCTTAAAGTTTAATCAATACTATCGGAATTATGAATCAACAACACGAGTGCAAGTATCTGTTGACTCAGGAGCCAATTGGAATACCGTATTTAACAATAATAATGTTAAACAAAATATTGAAACCTCATCTGCAGATTATCAGGTAATAGATATTAGTATGGAGGCTGGCACAGAGCCCAATGTACTTGTACGATTTCTTTTTGAAGGAGACTATTATTTTTGGATAATAGATGATGTTGAATTTTATGATTCTTATCCTTACCCTAGAACATTCCCCTCTTATGTAGGCGATAGTTTATCTACTTTTGGGATACCTTATTCCAAAGATGATGCGGACTGGGTTTATGTACCTAACGAGATTGTGATACAATTCAAAGCAGGTACTACTGAAGCCGAAAAACAAGACCTACGTGATACTCTTGGCGCTACTAAAATTGATTCTTGCGTATGCAATCAATTAGAGCTTTGGATATTAAACAATAGTATCTTAGGGGGAGATCAAAATCTTTCTCCATATGGGGGTACCATTGATATAAATGAACGAGTAAAAGGTGCTACTAGTTCATCAACAGTAGATGGCGTTGATCTGAATAAATACAATTATAATGAACTAAAAAATAATCCAACAATTCCTAATGATCCTCTAGGTAGTATTCCTTCGGGAATTCAGACAAGTCCTACTGGAGCTACCCTTATAGCAATACTAGATACAGGGATTGATATTGACCACGATAGTTTAGTTAATTATATCTACCTCAATAATGATCAATTAAACAATAATAGTGATGATGATAGTAATTGCTATCCTGATGATCCTATTGGATGGAATTTTGTAGACGACAATAATAATCCTGATGATGACCATGGGCATGGAACTCATGTTGCTGGAATCATAAAACAAAATGCTGAACAATATGACAACTGTGATTTCAGAATAATACCCTACAAAACACATGACTCATTTGGAGTGTCCAACTTGTTTGATGTAACCTGTGCCACCTATCAAGCATTAAAGGATAATGCTTCTGTCATCAATGATAGTTGGGGGTTTTATGGCGACTCGAGTATTATATTGAGTAATGCCCTTGATACTGCGTTTCTTAATAATACCTTAGTTGTAACAGCTTCTGGAAACGATACTTTTGATTTAGCAGTTACGCGTCAATATCCTGCTTGTTATGATATTTCCAATGTACTAACAGTAGGTGCTTTAGGCGTAATACCTAATGGAGACCTCACAGATACCATAAATCTAGCTTTTTCAAATTATGATCCTGTATGTGTAGATATTTTAGCACCTGGAAAAGATATCCTTAGCACGATACCTCCTCTGCCTCCTGGTAATGCTAATATGGGTAAAAAGTCAGGAACATCTATGGCTGCTCCAGCGGTATCTGCTGCTGCTGCAATAGCCTATTGTGCAGGATATTCGAATGCAATTGATGTAAAGAATAATATACTTAACTGTGCAATTAAAAATTCTATTGATTTAGCTGATCAAGTTATGGATGGAAATATTCTAAATCTAGATTTTCCTTGTCTTACACCTATTGAAGAAGTAAGTCCTCTAAGTCCTTTAGATTTTCTTGCATATCCTAATCCTTTAAATGATTGGTTGTATGTTACTTTGCCTAACGACGCAGAGGACATAAGTATTGAGCTGTTTAATATTTCAGGTCAATCGGTATTCCTAAAACATCTAGACAGATGGGGTGCTAATGTTCCTAAGCGTTTCAACCTTAAAGAGGTACCCTCAGGGATTTATTTTTTAATAATCAAACAAAAGTATTATATTGGGAGTCATAAACTCATTAAGTTTTAATACTCCTCTAAATGAAAAACAATAAAAAAACAATAGGGATACTGATATGCATGTCAGTATCCTTTTTTTTATGGGCAGACTGTACACAAAACTTAAATATAACTTCTGTTTTAAAAACTAATAATGCTTCTGTTATAAAAGGCATCGCTAGGCAACTAAAACAATGTCCAAATAAAAAAAATTCTTTGGCAGACTGTTATCACAAATTAGGCATCATTTATTATCATTACGAATCTAACATAGATTCCGCTATTTCATTTACCAATAAAGCACTCCTTATTCGCCAAGATCTTTACAAAGATAGCCTTGGTATATCCTTAGGAAAGTCTTATAATAACTTGGGTGTATTTTATGGCAAAAAAAATCTAAATAAACTCGCCAAAACACATTTTAAAAAAGCTATAGAAGTCTATCGAACGTTGGATATTCCTTCTCGACTTGGTCGATGCTATAATGATTTGGGCATTATTCATCTGAATGAAGGTGAATACGAATTAGCAAGCAATCTTTTCAATTATGCCATACTTGAAGCAAAAGAAATCAACGATGATCATATTTTTTCAAAGGCCTTATTGAATCTTGGAAATATTGCTAATGAAAAAAAAGATTTTCATAAAGCTATTGATTATCTACAAAAAGCAGAACGCATTTTATCGGAATATAACTCTATAGATGAAGCTGTTTGTTACACTAACCTTGGAGTAGCTTATTATCGTTTGAAAGACTATGACAAAGCAATAAATTATTATCAAAAAGGCATCAAGATTTATGAAGCATTAGACATTTGCAATGAGACAGCTAAAGCTTTTAATAATTTGGGAATTGTTTATCAAAAAAACCAGCAATTACAAAAGGCGTTTAATGCTTTTCAAGAAGGAATAAAAATTGCAAAATCTTGTTCTTCTTCAGAAATGATCGCTCAAAGCTTTGATCATCTGGGCGAATATTATCTAACAAAAAAGGAGCATCAAAAAGCTTTGGCTGCTTTCCAAAAAGCTATTCTAACATTAATTCCTTCGTTTACACCTGAAAATGATTTACAAAACCCTTCCGAAACAACACTAGAATTTGTCTCTTTCAAAATGGACTTGCTAACTTATTTTTCTGATAAGGCAAGAGTCCTCAAAGAAATAACTGCCAAAACCAACACTACTTCAAATCAATCAACTATAATAGAGCTTTATTATTTAGGAGATCAATTGATTGACCAAATCAGGAAGGAGCACAAAGACGAAGACACTAAATTGTTTTGGAGAAAAGATGTACTCCCTTTTTATGAAGAAGCCATTGAAGTTTGCCACAAAACGAATCAAATAGACAAGGCTTTTTTCTTTTTTGAAAAGAGTAAAGCCATTCTTCTATTAGAAGCCATGCAATCATCTGATGCATTAGCCATCGTTCCTGATAGTATTCAGCAAAAGATTATTTACTTGCAAAAAGCATTAATGCAAAATAAAAATAAGTTGTCTGATACTGATAAATCAACACAAGAAAATATTCACAAAGAGTTACTTAGTTTACAAGATCGTATTGATAAAACCTTAGATAATATCGAGCAAGCTTATCCGAAATATTTTCAAGTAAAATACAACTTAACCATCCCTACTTTAGCTGATTTTCAAAACACTTTTTTGAAAAACAACGGACAAACTGCCATTCATTATTTTTATGGTAACAAACACATTTATGCTTTTACAAGCAATCAGACTAAATCAGCTATTTACAATTTAGGTGAAACAAAAGAGATCGAAAACGAAATTAGAACACTTCTCTCCTACTACCAAAAATCTTCTAGTATAGAAAATGCTCCTAAAGTTTTTTTGGCACAATCCAAAAAAGTATACGATCTTTTAATTAAACCTCTACCACTCGAAAATGCAACTGAATTAATTCTTTTTCCAGATGGTGCTTTGGCTTATTTACCATTTGAAGCATTAACAACATCAGAAGCAGATGATCTTAGCTCGGCTACTTATTTATTACAACAATTTAATGTCCGATATAGTTACTCGGCAACTATTTTGGCTAAACAACAAGAAGCTGATCAACAACAAACGAATACAGGTATTCTTGCCTTTGCTCCCTTTGCAAAAGCATCTTCAGATTATAAGTATCCTACATTAAATTTCAGTACTGATGAACTGGGTCAAATCAGTGAAAAAATAGATGGTATTTTTCTTTTAAACGAAAAAGCAAGCAAAGACTATTTCATCAACAATCAAGATCAATTTTCTGTCATACATCTTTCTACGCATGCCTTTTCTTCTCCGACTGAACGCTCCCCTCATATCGTTTTTGCAGACACTGCTTTATACTTATCGGAGTTGTATAGTATGGATATTGATGCAAATTTGGTTGTACTAAGTGCTTGCCAAACGAATATCGGGAAGCTCTATCCAGGCGAAGGTGTTATGAGTTTGGGGAGAGGTTTCACTTATGCAGGCACAAAGAGTTTAATCTCTAGTCTATGGAATGTAAATGCAACATCTACCTCTTTAATTTTATCTAACTTTTATGATAATCTACAAAATAATTTCTCGAAACATACCGCTTTGCATCAAGCAAAAAAAGCGTATTTAGAAAACGAAAACATACCTTCTTATGAACGTTCTCCTTATTATTGGGCAGGAATGGTTTACTATGGGAATGATGAACAACTTGTTTTGAATAATAAGATAAAAAATTCATTTTCCGTGAAACTACTATTGTGTATTTCTTTATTATTTGCAGCCTTATTTTTTGTAAAAAAAACAAAATCATTTGCTTTCAAAGGCTAACTACTTCGGTCAAAGACCGATTAATATTTTAATGGAGTTGCAAACTCCACTAAACATTTTTTCATAAAAATATTGCTTGCTGTAGTCTACGACTACCGCATCGTATAAATCGGTCTCCGACCGAACAAGCCTTAAGCAAGTGAAATCATTTTTCTCCCATACAAAAAAGCGCAACGATAAAATACCATTGCACTTTTTTTTAAGACATGTTGGGGAATCGGTAATTAGGTTAATCTGTTTTCACAAATTTATGTGTTTTTACTTCTCCATTTGTAAATGTCAAATGAACAAAATACATTCCTTCAACAAGCGATTTCACATCTAATTGTAAGGTACTTGAAGTAGCTTGCACTTCTTTAATTTGCTTACCATCTAAACTTGTAATACTTAAGCGTTCTACATCATTTCCGAAAAGTTCTATAGTCAATATATCTTTTACAGGATTTGGAAAAATGTTGATCGCTTGAGCATCTGTATTTAATCGTGCAATAGGTTCTTCACTTTCAAAGGACTGATCTAAAATAATAAACTGATCTTTAGCATTCCAGTTCGTCCATCCTAATGGGCACTTTGCTTTTAGTTTGTATTTATAAACTACATTTAGAGTCAAATTATTTAAGGTCACCGATGCCGCATTTATAGTCATTTCAATCCAATCATTACCAACCGTTTTGTACTTTATTTTGTATTTCGTAGCCGAAGGTATTGGTGCCCATGTTAAGGTAGCAGAATTTGCCATAGTCGTAACCGTTCCTGCACTCGGAATATCACACAAATTATTAGGTGTCGTAAAAGCATTTAAGGCAGACCAAACTGCATTCAGATTTGTACAAACGGTTTTGACATTAAACTCATATTTGGTTGCAGGTTGTAAGCCATCTAAGAACCGAACATTTGCAGGTGCATTTACTTCTGTCCAAGGGTTACCTGATCCTTGAATACGATAGCGCACTTTGTACTTCGTTGCTTCTGGTACAGCCACCCATTCTAGCTTTACTATTTTTCCACCTAGTGGGGTAGCTTTTATATTAAGCGGCACATCACAAACATCAGCTGTACAATCTTCTATCTTAGCCAATAAGGTAGCATTTTCATTTACGGTTAAACCATTCATCAATAAAATACCTTCACCCGATTTCATGACAACCGTCGAACCACCTTGAATGGCATTGGAAGCTTCGATCTCTTGGGTCGTTTGGTAATTGGCATCTGTTTCTTGTAGATCATCGTCAGGCGAAACTAGTATGATCAGCTCTTCCTGACATTCTCCTGTTTGTGCCATCCCCATAAAAGGGACAGATAATAGCAGGAGAAAATTTAGAATTATATTATACTTTTTCATCATTTATTTTTTAAAGCTTTAAAGAATTTTTTCAAGACTAAACGTCTATTATTTACCTTGAATTAACTTACTTTTCAATTCAGCATTTTCTGCTTTCAAGGATTTTACTTCTTTATTAAGCTCAATAAGATGTAAGTATATTTCTTCTATTTTCTCTTGTTGGTTACGCGTCATTTCGCCCAATTCAATTCCGCCAGCTTCTTCGATAGTAACTGCTGAAGGTGTATTGTGTAAGTGTCCTTTTTCTTGAATATGCGTTTCCACTTCTTCTAAAGAAGTCAGTGTATAATCTTCTTCAAAAACATAATCGCACCAAGCCGTATTATTGATAAATAATTCTTTACCTAAAATACCTCCATCAACAATTAGACGATAAGTAGTTGTCGTTGGAATAATAGCAGGAGCTAAGTTAGAACAACCAATACCTACTCTATCCGTTACGTTTACATCTCCTACAAAATAACCAGCCCATTGACCATTGAATAAAGCAGATGGAGAAGTTATAGCATCTGTACTACCAAAGACTGCAGCACCTCTATTCGAGCCTGTCAAATTTCCATAAACAGCATAATTAATATCTGCATTTCCGGCAATACCTGATACACCATATGCTCTACCATCCGAAGAAGGCGTAGCTGTAGTAGCACTACCTCGTACACCATATGCATAACCATAACCCGATTCAGTCACACCTTGTACACCTGTAGAGCTTCCTCCAAAATTAGTAGGTATAGCAGACTCACCTAATACTGCTGCATTTCCACTAGTAGTTCCATCTGTATAAGCATAAACTGTATGTATACTATTTCCATCTCCATTGACACTTAGAAGCGATTGAGGATTGGTAGTCGCAATACCAACGTTTTGACTAAAATGTCCTCGTCCATCAAAGTGACCAGCCCAAGTATCTGTTCCTTTAATTTCATCAACACCTACTACAGCCGACACGACTCCATTGGTTGGATAGTTTGTAATGTTTCCTCTTAACGAACTATAAGAACCTGCTATCGTATAAGTACCTGTTGTAGGATTGACTAAAGGATCAAGAATATTAACTGAAAAACTTCCTCCTATTGCTGATGAAGCGGTTGTATTATCGAAGACATTTAATAAACTAATACTATCGGCTTGTCCTACTACTCCATAAAAACCACTACCTGCATTGTATTTAGAAAGGTAACTTAAAGATCCTCTTGTAAGACCAATACCAGTTGCTGGACCACCGCCACCATCGGCAGTACTTGTTGCTGTAACAGCTGTTGAGTTACCGTAGTCTACATTTTGGCTATTTACTTCTAATTCATTCCATGCATTTAGTGTATTTCGAGTGAGGTTACTATTATCTATAATGATGTTATTGTCAACGCCTGTCTGATTTAAAACACCTGAAGTAGCATTAGGTACTTGGATTTGTGCTTGTGTAAAATTTATTGCACCAATTGTTAATAAACAAAGAAAAAGAGCTTTAAGACTTTTTGAAAAATTCATAATTTTTGATTTAATGGTAAATGTTAGCTTACTCTGTTTTAGATATTATCTAAGGCTTTTCAGTAACCGCCTGTTATGTGCACATTTACCCTTATATCGGAGTGAAATAAAAATCTTACCCTCTGCTTACTTTTTTTTCAAAAAAAAGGATTCTTTGACAGTTTTTGCATTTTAGATAAGGCATCTACTTTTTAGCGTTTAGTATCCTGCAAAAGATGCCGTTAAAAACGGCGCAAATATTGGGTCATTGGCTTAAGCTTGTGCCTGTGGCACAAAGAGTGCTGTTTTTAAAACTACGACCAGCGACTTTATCTTTTGGGTTGGATTTTTCTTTTTTTGCAAAAATTGTCAAAGAACCAAAAAAAAGTTCTGCACGCCGAAGCGTACAGAACTCAAGTATCTCAAAAACTAAAAGCGTCCGAATTAAAGGGAAGTATGAATTCAATAGCTACAAACGTTTTCTTCGTTTCATACTTCCGATTTTTTGTGATAAACTGGATAAGTTACATCTAATGAATTACCTATTTACAATCATCTTTTTGGATGCTACAAAATCCAGCGTTTTCACTTGGTAAAAATAGATGCCTGCCGAAGGCAAATCTGCCATTCGAATCTCGACTCTATTTATTCCTTGGTTATAATTTTTTTCTTGTCGATAAACTTCTTTTCCTGATACATCAAAAATACTAATGATAGCTTTTTGCTGTTGAGGCAATGAAAAATTTATCGTCGTTATTTCTGTAAAAGGATTTGGTGTATTTTGAAATAACTCAAAGTCCATTTCTTCTAATTGATCTATACTAACTGTTGAATTTCTAAACGCTAATTTTACATCTAGTGTTTGATTAAACTTATGCGCTTCAGTTTGTATACGGTTGGCACCTAAGCTTAACACCTCACTTAGTAGGTTGCCACTTACTAATGTTTCAAAACGGAAACTAAATAATACGGCATCATCTTCTACGCTCAAACCTTCGTTTATTCCACTCGGATTTATCCAAAGTGTAGGAAGTGTTCCTTTTTCTAAAAAGTTGAAGCCAAAATTATTTTCCGATAGGCTTGGTAATACACCAGGAATTACTTCGACTAAATCAAGTATCGTTTCATCAAAATGAAGTTCGAGTTGGTAACCCATGATGTTTTGAAAATCACTTGCTCTAAAATCAACGACCATTTCTTCGCCTTCAATTAGCGTTTGATCTGCTACAATTAGTTCAAGTTCTTCTGTATTAGCAGGTCGGAAGTTAACATCAGCATTGAGATTGATATCACCTATTTTTATTCCAATAAAATCTTGATTAATGACACTTACATTTAAAGAATTATAAGTAATCGTTTCAGGAAACGGCTCTGCAAAAGGATCAGATGGATCAGGAAAATCATGCGCCGCAGGAACGAATCGCCAAGAGTCATTATTCGGAAAAGTATCTACACGACCAAGAACTAAATCTTGAATTTTCACTAAATCAAATGTCGTTACTGTTTCAGAATGATTGACATCCGCCGCAATAATTTTATAAGGAGAATCTAAAGGCGTAATCAATAAAATATGTTGTTGAATAGCTAAAATATCTGTTACAGAAATACCATTTGCATAGATACCATCACTACTTGGATCAAGTGTATAATCAGCACCTGCTGCCATATCATTCAAGGCATAACTACCATCTGTTATCGTATTAACTGTTGGCATATTTGTACATTCAACATTGACATTCGGAATGGCAACATCATTTTCTTTGTATACCGATCCCGAAGCACCAACTGTTGCATTTGCCTGAATTAGACAAACCGTTCCAACATTTAAGGTAGCAGGTACTTCTTCTTCTGTACCGTCGATTTCTTGTACCACACTAACAGGGGTAGGTGTTCCATCAATTGTAATCGTCGTACAATCGCCAGGATTTCCGTTGAGCTGTAGTTGTAAATTAAACAATACTGTTCCATCAGCAAGATCTACACCTGCTACACTATTATCAATCCATGCTACTGTTGTTACATCGTCATTTATAAAAAAATTGCCCGCTGCTAAATCAGAAATAGCAAAGTCACTAACTCCAAGAATCGTTGCTACAGTAGGATCATCAACATGAATCGAATAAGCAAAACCAAGTACATCTGTAAAGTTTGCAACCGTCACTGGCAATAAAATCGTTTCTCCCCCCACACCATCTAAACTTTCGACATTAAAGGTAATTTGAAAAGCACTAAGATCTATTACGGTGATGGATTCGCAATGTGTATCAGAACCACAAGTGTTATTTACGGTCAGGCAAACTTCAAACGTACCTTCCTCGCTATAGGTATAAGAAGGGTTAGGTGTAGGCATCGTATTACCATCTCCAAAATCCCAACTGTATGTTGAGCCACCGATAGACATATTAGAAAAACTTACGTTTAATCCATCAACGTCGTAGGCATAAATTGCCTCTGGCAATCCACCACTATTCTCAATCGCTACAGCTACTGTTGCTGTACAATTATTACTATCTGTTACCGTCACCGTATATTCTCCAGAAGTCAAGTTGATAAAGGTAGGATTGGCATTTGGACCATCTCCAATATCATAAGTATAAGGTGCTGCACCATCTATTGCTTCTACAGTAACGGTACCATTATTTTGACCACAAGTAGCATCGTTTATATTCGTTACACTTAAACTTGGACTAGGTGTTCCTTCTATTGCTATACTTTCTATTGCAGTACAATCATTAGCATCTGTTACTGTTACAACATAATTTCCTACATCAAGATTTGAAAACAATCCTGAACTGACACTGCCATTTCCGATATCGTAACTATAAGGTGTTTGTCCTCCTGAAGCTATTACTTCAAACGAACCATTCATTTGATCGCAGCCCACTTCAGTAATAGTTGAAACACTAAGTGATACTCCTCCTGTAGCATTGATAATGATTTCTTCTGTATTCGTACAAGCATTTCCATCTCTTACCGTTACAGTGTAGGTTCCTGCTGATAAGTTATCAAAGGTTGTATTAGAGGTAGGACCGTTGCCTATGTCAAAAGTATAAGGAACTAACCCTCCTGTTGCACTCACCGTAAATGATCCATTCGCCACTCCACAAGTAGCATCATTTTCAGAAATGATAACAAGTGAAGGACCAGAGCTAAAAACCAAGGTGATTGATTCTGTTGATGTACAATTATTAGCATCTGTTACGATTATTTCATATACACCACCAATCAAATTGTCGAAAGTCGTATTCGATACAGGACCATTTCCGATATCAAAAGTATAAGGCGCAAGACCTCCTATTGCACCCACCGTAAACGAACCATTCGCATCTCCACAAGTAGGCTCCATGACATTTGTAATAGAAACAGAGAAAGCACCTTCATCTGTTATCGTTATGATTTCACTTGATGAACAATCATTTGCATCTGTAACGGTAAGGTTGTAGACACCTGCACTTAAGTCAGAAAAAGAAGGATTAGTTGTTGCTCCATTTCCAATATCATAAGCATAAGGACTAGCTCCACCAGTAACAGTTACATCAAACGAACCGTTTCCATTTCCGCAAGTTTCATTGACGACAGTACTAACGACAATACTTGGACCTTGACCATTATCACTAATGACGACTTGTTGTTCATTTGTACAAGCATTTGCATCTGTTACTACAATAGTATACACTCCTGCTAATAAATTAGAAAAACTAGGCGTTGAAGTAGGACCATTGCCAATGTTAAAGGTATAAGGAGCTGAACCGCCAGATACTAAAAGCGAAAAACCACCATTTGCTTGTCCACAAGTTGTATTGCTAATGTTAAAAACACCGACTGTAGGACCAGTATTACTATTTAAGCCAAGTGATAAAGCTGCTGTACATGCATTAGCATCGGTTACGGTTACACTATAAGCCCCTGCCGTAAGATTTGAAAATGTAGAGGAAGCTGTTGGTCCATTTCCAATATCATATGAATAAGGAGCCTCGCCTCCAGTAGCATTGATCATAAATGAGCCTGTACCAGACTGGTTACAATCATCATTAAAAAGAGTACCAACAGTAAGTGTAATACTCGACGTTGATCCAATTATAAAGTCTTCTGTCGTAGTACAGTTATTCCCATCAGTTACTGTTACAGTATAATTTCCTGCACTTAAGTTTGTTAAAATCGGATTGTTCAATATGCCATTTCCATAGTCAAAAGAGTATGGGAAATTTCCACCAGTAGTACTAATCGTCGCACTACCATTTGATTGGCCACAAGTCGCATTAGTAACAGTACTGTTTGCTAAAAAGTTATCACAACTCGCTGGGATCAAAGCACAGTTTGAAAAAGGTGAAGTATTATTAAATACATCTGTTACCGTTGCACTAATCGATTCACCACCCGTTAATAAAATACCATTTGCAAAAGGAGCATTTAATATCCAGGTGCCACCACTTACTGTAGCAGTACCTAGAAATGTTTTTCCTTGGCAAGGTGCTGTTGTACATGTAGATGCATCGTTTACAAAAACTTCTACAATGATACCTGAATTAGCTTGCCCACTTATGCTACTTGTTGTAGCAGCTCCAATCAACGGTGCTACAATATTACTATTGGCATCTGACAATAATTCTATGGGTAGTAAGGAATTACAATAGATAGAGTTTTGTTGGATACGGCAACCACTTGAGCTACTACCAATACTGATTGCTTCTTCATTATAGGCAATGATATTTGCTTCGCCTGCTGCTGCACCACCAATCAAATTATTATCTCCACCATTTCGAACTAAGACCCCACTTGATTCATTACCCGCAGTACTTGTTTGACTATAATTAGTTCCAATATAATTTCCTTGAACAACACAATTAGCAGAGCCAGACTTTAAGACTACTGCGCAGCCATTCCAAGGTCCTGTATCTGGTGCATCTGGAAAATAATCTTGTTCAGCACCATTATTATAAATTACATTTCCTTTATTAGGAGCACCAATAATTCCATAATCGGCATTGGTAAAATCTATTCCATCATCTGGAAAATTTACAATTTCCAAGCCATAGACTTCACAATAGTCTGCACGAACCCAAAGTGCATTATTAGGAGCCGTCCAGTTTTTATACTGACCATCCAATATGATTTGAGGACTAAAATTTCCTCCATTACCAAAACCTGGTTGAGTAGTAGCATCAATAATCGTATACGCATCATCTACTGATGGCAAGGCTAAATCAGTAATAGACCCTACATTGATTTGATGAGGTGAGACACCAGAAATATCAAATTTAATGGTATTCGGTCCAACAGTATTATTAGCACATTTGATGGCATCACGCAATGAGCCAACACCGTCATCATTTGTATTGGTTACCCATATAGTGCCATCTGTATCTGCACAAGAAGTTGGATCAACAACGATTGTACAGATAGCGAAATCCGATGTATTATTGCTCGCATCGATTGCTAGAGCAGTGATCAACTCACCACCTGAAAGCGGAATAGCACTCGTAGTCGGATCAAATGTCCAAGCACCAGCATTTACAGAAGCAGTTCCTAAATAAAATTTTCCTTGGCAAGGAGCATTTACACAACCACTGTCATTATTTAAGTATAGTTCGACACTAGTTGCATTTGTAGCTTGACCATTTATATCTGAAAGGAGAGCAGTAGAAATAGTTGGTGCTTGTAGACTACTATTTGCAGCATTGAGCAACACAACTCCAGCAATCGAATTGCAGTAAATTGTATTTTGTTGAATCAAACAAGAATAAGAATTATCAACCCGTACACCTGTTTCGTTGAACGCAAGAATATTTGCTTCACCTGGAAGTGCACCTCCTACTTCATTAAAATTACTACCTGTACGAACAAGTACTCCTGCCGATTCATTACCATCACTATTACTAAAAGAATAATTAGTGCCTACTATGTTTCCCTTTACTTGACAATAACTTGAGCCATTTCTTAAAACAATCGCACAACCATTCCAAGAATTACCATTCGTCGGGTCATCAGGAAAAGAATCCTGAACCCACCCATTATTATATAAAACATTTCCTTTCCCAATATCTCCAATAATGGCGTAGTCTCCACCACGCACATCAATTCCATCATCTGGAAAATTTGTAATTTCTAAACCATAAACCTCACAATTATCTGCACGAATAAAAATTGCATTTATCGGTTCTGTCCAATTATGAAACTGACCATCTAAAATAATTTGAGGATTAAAACCATTGACTCCAAAACCTGCTTGTGTAGTTCCGTCTATAATAGTTTCGGCATCAAGAATAGTAGGCAAGGGATCGCCGCTTTGGCTTCCCACAGGAATAGTATGAGGTCCTGTACCAGAAATATTAAATTTGATCGTATTGAGACCAACAGTTGTATTCGCACAATCTATAGCATCACGAAGCGAACCCGCTCCTATATCATTGGTATTAGTGACCCATATGGTGCCATCCGTTGCTGCACAGTTTTGACCGTATGTTACTACTTGGGTAAATAGCAAACATATGACTATAAGCAATTGGTGAGTAGCTTTTATCATGTTTTTGAGCATTGACGCCGAATGAATTGTATTCATCCGTTTATACTTTATTCTGTCAAGAATAAGTATAATATGTTCTGAATTAAAATGGAATTAACATC
Organism: Saprospiraceae bacterium; assembly: GCA_020630735.1. Lineage (GTDB taxonomy): Bacteria > Bacteroidota > Bacteroidia > Chitinophagales > Saprospiraceae > JAHDIP01. The sequence continues at coordinate 18,898 of JAHDIP010000013.1, forward strand.
AATAAGTAACGGATAAATAAGTCCATCATTTTGAAATAGAGATGATATTTCTAGACGATTCAAAAAATGCAATTAGCAATGGCTTGTACCAATAGGATACAAGAGCATGGTTTTCAAGGCTTTTTTGAAGTAGTATAGAAACATAAAAGCATAAGCAAAATGTGGTAGTTATTATTTGATCGTTACTAATAATCAATTGATAAATCCAAAGGGATTTTCGCTTTTACATCGAAAAAATATTGTCGGAATACACAGTAGGTGAGTATCGGTTTTGTCATGGAATTATATGTTAATCAATCGGTTCGAAAAAGTAGTACATATAAGTTAGATAAACATCTAATCTTATAAGCATCATCAGTATGCCGTTGTATGTGGACTGCTAAGTGAACGGAGGAATACTGAAGGAGAAAAAAGAAAGTAAAACGTTTTTCTAGTTTTTCGTCCTATGCAAAAATAACGATAAAAAACTTTAAAATGCGGCTAATTCATATAGTATTTTTTATTTCTTTTACTCGTTCATCCTAAATATTTTATACATTTCTATAAAAACAATACAACAAGATAAAAAATATATAAATATCAAAAAACTCATTAAGCACTGATTATCAATACTTTTAATTTATAACCCTAATAAGTTAATTCTTAAATATTCCTTTTAGCTATATCAAATTAATTATTTTTTTAACAAAAAAATTTAACAGTAACTACTTTACTTTCAGCATTACATGTCAAATAATTTACATTTTTTACTGGTAGTATTCGGCAAAAGAACGTATATTTGTATTTCCATACTCATTTATACACCCCGTATAATTTATTCCAACAAGCCTTAATTGGCAGTTTATAGAATCTCGAAAGCTGGCTGAACCTTGAAAAGCAGTATCTGCACTATTGCAGCGGCTTAGTATTTGCCACGTTCATGCTAGTAAACAGCCGCATTTGAACAAAAAACAACATCAGAGTAATCTCTGCTGTAAAGTTATGCCCATGAGACAAGGATTATTACTACTATTTGTTACAACTTCTTTATTCTTATCCGATCTACCGATTTTTCAATCCACTATAGATTGGTATCTTTCGTATACCGCCCAGTCAGAAGTTAAAGAGGTAATATACAAACACGAAGATGTAACTTGCTCGGAAGAAGCTCCGCTAGTTGCTAATGTTTGTGCATATACCGATTCTTTGGCACTCGTTGCTATATATAATGCGACAAATGGTCCTGGCTGGTCAAATAGTTGGAATTTAGGTGACCCCATGAGCACTTGGTTTGGGTTAACCTTAAATGCTCAAGGTTGTGTAGAAGAATTAAAATTAAACACCAACAATCTAAACGGATCATTACCTGCAGACATTGGCAATTTGTCTAGTATAGAGTTACTTCATCTAGATAATAACAACCTTTCTGGTTCTATTCCTCCAGAGATTGGTTTTCTTAGTAATCTTCAGGTTTTATTTTTGGATGATTGTAATTTTTCAGGAAGTATACCTGAAGAAATGGGTATGATGTCTAGCATGCATACTTTCTTTTTAGATAATAATAATATTTCAGGTGATGTACCAATGACTTTTCAGAATCTTGGAAATTTACAAAACTTTGAATTCTTTAATAATGAGGTAGAATTTTTACCAGACCTTTCTGCCCTACCATTGCAATTTAAAAAATTAAAAACTCAAAATAATCGCCTAACATTCGATGATCTCTTACCTAATGTTGGTAATGCCCTTTGGGATTATTATGTGCCACAAGACTCAGTTTATCGAGAAGAAACAATTGCTATCAATGCAGGTACTTACTACGAAATAGATTTAGAAATTGATGCAGCTATAACAACTAGTACTTACACTTGGTATAAAAACGGTGCTTTTTTTAGAACAACTACTGATAATAAATTAGTCTTCGATTATATTGGACCTGCCGATAGTGGTGTATATACTTGCGACATTACAAACCCAATGGCTCCTCTACTAACCTTACATAGTCGACCAGTTACTTTAGTTGTCTCTTGTGTGACTCTGGTAGGTCAAGTAACAGACGAAATCTGTTCTGGTGAAAGTGTAACTTATGGTGGTCAAACCTTTAATGAAGCAAATCCTATTGGCTCTGTTCCATTTCCAGGAGGCAGTGTATTGACTTGTGATTCTTTGTTAGAAGTAACTGTAACTGTAATTCCTGAAGTGGTCGAATTTTTAGATACTGTTCTTTGCCAAGGAGAAAGTATCATTGTTAATGGTACAACTTATGATGCTTCCTTCTCTAACGGAAGTGAAGTAATGACAGGACCAAATACTTGTGATTCGACTATTATTGTTTCACTAAGTTTTCTTAGTACACCTGTTGGAACCTTTGAAGAAGTATACTGTCCAGGTCAATCTGTTACTATAAATGGAACTCTTTATAATGAAACTAATCTTACTGGTTCAGAAACATTTGATAACGGGAGTTATCTAGGATGCGACTCCATTCTTAATGTCAATATAAGTTATAACCCAGTTGCTACTGGAACCTACATGGCCACTTTATGCCAAGATGAAACGGTTACAATAGGAACAAGTATTTATGGGTTTAGTACTCCTAATGGAGTAGAAACATTGCAAACAGCAGAAGGCTGCGATTCAACTGTTACCGTTAGTTTAAGTTTCCACCCTACCCCACTAGGTTCCTTTAATCCAACATTATGTGATGGTGAAAGTATTACTTATAACGGTGTTGTTTATAACCAAGCCAATCCTACTGGCCAAACCATCATACCAGATGCAAGCCCTGAAGGTTGCGACTCAACTATTAATGTAAGTGTAAATTTCTTAGCACCTGTTACTGGATTAGAAAATAGTACACTTTGTGAAGGTCAAAGTATAACTATAAATGGTAACATTTACAATCAAGCCAATCCTACTGGCGTAGAAGTATTACCTAATGCAAGTGCATTAGGTTGCGACTCTACCGTTACGATAGATCTATCTTTTTCATCAGCTGTCATCAATCCAATTAGTGATACTTTTTGTGCTGGTGGTTCTGTAACTATCAATGGAATAATGTATGATGAAACGAATCCTACAGACACTCTATTTTTTGCTAGTGGTTCGGTATCAGGTTGCGATTCATTTATCTATATCAATTTATCATTTAATGCGCCTGCTATTGGTTCACTTACACAGACACTTTGTGAAGATGAAAGCGTAACAATAGGAAGTAGTGTTTTTGATATTAATAATCCAACAGGAACAGCTACGCTTAATAATGCTACTCCTGCGGGTTGTGACTCTACGGTCAATGTCAATCTTAGTTTTCATCCAACTGCTATCGGAACATATACGCCCACAATTTGTGAAGGAGATACTGTGTTTGTAGGAACAACTGCTTTCCACCAAAATAGTCCAAGTGGTACAGTCATTTTAGCAAATGAAAGTCTCTACTCTTGCGACTCTACAGTCAATGTAAATGTGTCATTTTATACTCCTGCGGAAAGTAACGAGATGATAACTCTTTGTCAAAGAGATAGTTTTATTTATGATGGTATAATTTACACTGAAGAAAATACTGGAGGATCTACAACAATTGGTGTCGTATTAGAAAATGCGAATTATAATGGCTGTGATTCTATCGTTTACACTCAACTTGAATTTGCACCTCCTATTGAATATGATCTTAACCAAATGCTTTGTACCAATGGTAGTATTGTTATTAATGGAACAGTGTATGATGAAAATAATATGACGGGAACCGAAATTCTTGAAAACGCAAGTGCACTAGGATGCGACTCTATTGTCAACGTAAGTTTAACATTCGCGTCTGTCGTTATCAACAATGTGAATCCTACTTTATGTGAAGGTGAAAGTTTGATGATTGAAGGAATTGTTTATGATGTCAATAATCCTACGGATACAATTTCTTTACCTAATGCCGCTGCTTCTGGTTGCGACTCAAGTATTTACATCAACCTAAGTTATGAACTCCCTGCTTCAGGAAATTATACAGATGTTTTATGTGTAGGAGAAAGTGTTATGATCAATGGTGTTCTTTATGATGAAGGTAATTCAAGTGGTGTAGAGACTTTAGCAAATGCTACGCCGAATGGATGTGATTCTACACTGACTATTAGCCTTAGTTTTTATGAAGCAACTGGAGAGCTTACTCCTACCTTATGTAGTGGAGAAAGTTTAACGATAGAAGGAGTAGTTATCGACGAAGATAATCCTACCGAGACGATCCTAATTCCGAATGCTGGTTTATATGGTTGTGATTCTACCTTAGTTGTTAGTGCCAACTTCCAAGATGCAATAGAAGGTGCTTTCGAACCGACACTTTGTATCGGAGATAATATAATTGTCAACGGAACAATTTATGATCAAGATAATCCTACTGGACAAGAAACACTTACGAATGGAAGTGTGAATGGTTGTGATTCTATTGTCAATGTTAGTTTATCGTTTTCGACTTCTGTTATGGCATTACTCAATCCTATTGTGTGTGAAGGTGAAAGCATTGACATTAATGGCGTTACCTTTGATGAAAATAATTTGACAGATACCTTAATGATTGCTGGTGGTTCTGCTTCAGGATGTGATTCTACTGTTTTCGTATCGCTTAGTTTTTATACTCCTCCTACCGGAAACTATAGCGAAACTATTTGTGAAGGAGATAGCATAGTCATCAATGGAACAACATACGATGAAACAAATACTACTGGAACTGAAGTATTACCAAATGCAAGTTTAGTCAACGGCTGCGATTCTATTCTAAATATAAGTATTAACTTTTTCGCTCCAGCAGTAGGAACGTATACTAATACGATTTGCGAAGGAGAAAGCGAAATCATCAATGGAACAACTTATGATGCGAATAATACAAATGGAACTGAAATTTTAGAGAATGCAAGTTTAGTCAATGGCTGTGATTCGATACTCAATGTAAGTATCAGCTTTTTTGCTCCTATTGAAGAAAACTATAATGAAACACTTTGTCCTGGAGAAAGTGTCGTCATCAATGGAATAACCTATGATGAGAATAATAGTACGGGTACAGAAGTATTTGAGAATGTAACTATAAATGGTTGTGACTCTACCTTAAATATAACTATCGACTACTATCCTCCTGCAACAGGAAATTATATTGAGACCATTTGTGATGATGAAACGATCATCATTAACGGTACAGAATATGGTGCAAACAATCCTAGTGGTACAGAAATTTTCACCAATGCATCTCTCAATGGTTGCGATTCTACGTTGATGATCAAGCTAAACTTTTTCGCACCTTCCGAAGGAATGCTAGAAGGCGATTACTGTCTCGATCAGTCTGTAACTATCAATGGTACAATCTACGATAAAGATAATCCAAGTGGTTCAGAAGTATTTCCCAATGCTTCTGCCAATGGTTGTGATTCTACCTTAATGATCAATCTAAACTTCATGGAAAATGTAACGGGTACACTTGAAGCTTCTATCTGTGAAGGAGAAAGTTACACGCTCAATAATTCAACTTACTCCACGAGTGGAACTTATGATGAAACTATCGTTGGTGGTAGTGTGATGGGCTGTGATAGTATCGTTACTTTATTTCTAACGGTTGAAAGTCCAACTACAATTGGTTTAGCGGAAGCAGGAGAAGATACAGAGGAATGTAATACAACAACTAGTCTTTCTGGAAATCTTCCACCTAATACCACAGGTGTTTGGACAACAGCTTCTACTGGTTTTATTTTTGATAATACAGATGCCAATAGTCAGGTGAGTGGTTTGTCTGAAGGTAATAATACATTTGTATGGACTCTCTCTACGGAGTTATGTTCCAACTACGATTCGGATACCGTAACGCTTGTTATGCTCAACTTGCCTGATGCTATTGATGACAATATTAGTTTGACGTACCAAGAATTGAGTGAACCGTTCTCTGTTTTTGAAAATGATGATTTGAACGAAGTCGAAGATTGGAGTTTAAATATTACGGCTCAACCTGATGCAGGCGGAAGCTTACAAGAACAGAACATTGGTGAATTTATTTACACACCTATTCAAGGGTTTTCTGGACCGATGGTTTTCCAATATAATTTGTGTAATGAACTTTGTGCGTCTCTTTGTGATACAGCAAATGTCTTTGTCGATGTACCAGATAATGTTGATGATAGCGTTGATATTCCAAATGGTATCACACCAAATGGTGATGGCGTAAATGATGCTTTTGTAATTTCTCAATTAGTAGAAAATCCAGACCTATACCCTGATAACGAATTAGTAATTTTCAATCGTTGGGGTGATGTCGTTTACTCTGCCAAACCTTATAACAATGATTGGGAAGGGAAAAACGATAATGGAAGTAATCTACCGCTTGGTACTTACTACTTCGTCCTACGATTAGATATTGCTGAAGGGATCATCCATAGAGGCGATATTACTATTTTGAAATAGGTCAGCTATGGAAAAACAACATATGCCATCTCGCTTTATTGGAAAAACAACAGAAGAGACCTTTACCGAAATATATCAAACGAACCATTGGACAGGTGAGGAAAGTATTTCTGGTCCAGGCTCTGCCTTAGCACAAACGAAAACAATCATACAGGAGCTAAACCTCTTACTTAAAACATTAGATATTTCTACCATGCTCGATCTTCCGTGCGGAGATTTCAATTGGATGCAACGAGTCAAGCTATCAAGTATAGAATATATTGGTGCAGATATTGTAGATGCTTTAATTGAAACGAATGTTAGCGAATATTCAAATGCTCATATTTCCTTTATAAAAAAGGATTTGATTACTGATTCTCTTCCTAAAGTTGATCTTATTTTGGTACGTGATTGTTTGGTACACTTTTCTTATACAGACATTAGAGCTGCCTTAAAAAACATTAAAGCTTCTGGGGCTAAATATTTGTTGACAACAACTTTTACAAATCGGAAAGGTAATCGAAATATTGTGACGGGCGAATGGCGACCAATTAATTTACAAATGGCTCCTTTTCATTTTCCTCAACCTATTTTGGTAATCAACGAAAATTGTACCGAAGGCAATGGTTATTTTAAAGATAAGTCGCTTGGTCTGTGGACTATTGAAGAACTTAGTACATTATAAACTGATTTAGCAAAACTGTTTCCCTCCTGACATTTACAATTCTTAATGCTAACTCGATCCAACTATTATGAATAGTATTCGTTAAAGTCCTGTATACCTCATTTATAAAACTGAATTGTCGAAGAATGACCAACTTATTTTATCATAGAAGTAGAATTACTCTTTTTTTAATTGTTGCCTTTGCTACTTTCTCTTCAGCACAGGTACAAGACTTTATTGAGCAAACCGATCAATTTTTACAACAGTACGTAAAAGATGGTCAAGTCGATTACAAAAAAATAAAAGAAAATCCTTCGCAACTAGATCAACTGACAGCAACACTAAAAAATAGTTCCCTTTCAAAGGAAACCGTTACAAGCAAAAAAGCATTTTGGATAAATGCCTACAATATTAGTGTCATTCAATCCGTCATTCAAGACTACCCTATTCGTTCACCCAAAGAAATTAATGGTTTTTTCGATCAAGCAAAACACGCTATTGCTGGTTTCGAACTGACCTTAAACGAGCTGGAGCAAAAACAATTACTCGACATCGACCAAGATGCTCGCTTACATTTTGTATTAGTTTGTGCTGCCAAAGATTGTCCACTTTTACAAAACCGAGCTTACCAAGTTTCGACATTGGAGCAACAGATAGAGACGCAAGTAAAAAATACCTTAAATGATCCGAACTTTATTCGCATAGATAATTCTAAAAACATCGTCTATCTTTCTGAAATTTTTAACTGGTATGAAAAGGATTTTAAATCAGCAGGTGGTGTTCTAGCTTTCATCAACAAATATCGAACGACCAAAATACCAGCTCACTACAAAGCAAAACAATACACCTATAATTGGTTGCTGAATGAGCAAAGTGAACAAACAGCTCAATTTACATTTGAGCATTATCAAGCGTCAAAGTTATTGATCAAAAAACAAGTCGAAATAAAGTTATTCAATGCACTCTACACACAGCGTAGTTTAGACGGCTTTGATCGACCAAACTCTCGTAGCTCTTATTTTTCATCTTTCTATCAATATTTGTATGGCTATAATGCCAAACTCAATGTAGGTTTTGATGTTGTTTTCAAATCGAATTTAGTGAATGACCTCGACGAGCGTTCGCCCTTTAATGTTTTGCGTTTTCAGTCCAATAGCCATTTTCAGTTACAAGCTTGCACGGAGTCGCACAACATTAGTGAACATTCTGATTGTGCTACCAATATAACAACTGCACAAGATACACTACGACGTGCAACTGGAGAGCCTTTGCAAACAACTAGTGCCATTGGTTTGTCACACGTTGGTCCAAAGATAAAGTTTATTCCATTCAAGCGTTGGAAAGATATTTCATTACAGCAAACACTTTATATTCCTATTCAAAAAAGAGTGGACGGTCAATTGATTTCTTTTACACAGTTTTTTTACGATCGACCTGTTGGAAAAAGCTCGCAATTTTTTATCGAAGCAAGCCTTTGGATGCCTATTCGACCGCAGTTAAGACCTCAGCCTTTTTTCAAATTTTTCTATAGCTACTTTCCTGTAAAAAATTGGACGCTGTATGGAATGTATTCTTTGCCTCATGAGTTTGGAATTGGTACCAAATATATGTTGACCAAAAATTTAGAAATAGAATTTTTGTATACTTACTTTTTACCAATCAAAACCTTCGTTGGAGAAAATTTACCTACTACATTTAACCTTGGTTTTCGATATAGTCGTTAAATTTTATTGGCAACTTACACCACAATATATTACTTTTAAAACATATACATCATTTTTTATTACTTATCTAATTGGGTATAGCAATAAAAGGTCTATCGCTCAAAGGTATACGATACATTAATTTCATGTGTACTTCCTAAAGCTGGACCAATTGATGTAATCGAATAATCGAAATTATAACCAACTTTGAAATTATGATCTAAACCGATATTCTCGCCTACAATCACACCAGCTTCGACATGAAAGCTTCCACTAGTTGCCAAACCTGTACCTATCCAAAATTTATTATTCATCAAATAGCGTAAGGTAAAATCTAGATTCATTGGTGCATTAGGTGCATACTTAAACCAAACTGATGATTCTAAAAAATGACCATTACTTAGTTCATTATACATTCCTGCTAAAGCATAAATATGTTGAACACGCTTTGTATAAAACGCTCCTGTATTATCTTCAAAGGTCAAATCTAAACCAAGTAGTTGAGGAATAGATACGCCACCATATATTCGGCTGCCACTCAAAAAACCACCTTGCAAAACTTGATAATAAAAAACACCTAAACCAGCATCTGGATATACTTTAGATTGATCTGCATCTGTCAATACATCTCCAAATTCACGTAAGCGAATTTCGGTAACATCTACTCGATATTGGACAGCTCCAAAACTCAACCCCACTGATAAACCATTGTAGTAAGGATCATTTGAAAACAATCCAGCAACACGACCATAAGCTCCTGTAAATCCCGTTGGCCCTGTTTGGTCATTCATCACATATAAGCCGCTTACAATGCCAACATTGCTGATGCCATCATAGATGTATTCTCCAAATAAGGTTTGAGTACTCGGCGCAGATTTTAATCCAATCCATTGACGGCGATAAGAAGCACCAAAAGAAACATTGTATTCATACAACATGTAATCCTCACTGACAGCAGCAGGGTTAATAATGGTTGCATTTTGGCGATACTGAGTAAATAAGGGAAGTTGTTGGGCATCTATCTGACTACAAAAAAGCAGACACATGAGGCTTAGTAATAATCTATTCATGGGACAATCGGTTTGTTCATTGTTAAGCTCATCAAAAATACGAATATCTCGTGCAGTAATCAATTTTTCCATTGAATTATTTTCTTGGTGTAGGTAATTTCTTTTCGGCTCATTAAAGTACTACCCTATTTCGGGTAGTAAGTACTTAAATAAGATAAACGTCTCTTTTTAAACAAGGATATTTTCAAATCGAATTTGTGTTCAAGTACTTAACAAACACAAACCCCTCTCTACAAGTAGAGAGGGGCGTATTTTTAATAAACAGGTTCGAAATATTTCAAATAGAAATTTTCGTTTATTTCAACAAGATCATCTTCTTAGTAGAAGTATAATCTCTCGTTTCAAGTCTGTAGTAAAGTAAGCCTGATCCTGCTAATTCGTCACGGTCAATATTGATTTCATTATAACCTTGTGCGTAGCTGCTATTTACTTGTTTTAATACTTTTCCAGATACATCATAAACAGTAAGCATTGCTTTACTAGCTTCTGGTAATGTAAACCCAATTGTTGTTTGACCAGCAAATGGATTCGGACGGTTTTGATACAATTCAAATTCGCCACCCACTACGACAGCACCAGCTTCTGTATTAAACTCAAATGCAACATCCATAAAGTTAACACCATCTTTTGTTTCGGTGTATGCTTCAGCAGCAGTATAGCGAGAGTTTATATTTAAAGCATTGCTCAATTGAACATCAGTTGTAGCTTTGAAGGTAAGGCTAAATACAAGCTCATCATCTTTCATAGTTACAGCATCCATATTGTGCCAGCTTGAAGTAATTACACCCTCGTTTAATAAAGATAAACCAAAGTTGTCTGTATCACCTTTTGCAACATCAACAAACTCTAATTGATCTTCGTCAAAATCAAGTGTGAATTGGTAACCAACCATCTCATTAAAGTCTTTAGCTTTAAACTCAACAGTAACTTCTTCACCAGCTTTTACTTTTTGATCTTCGATACTGAATACTAAATTACCATTCTTCTGACGATTCTCCGTACCTAATAAATTAGATGCGTTGTGAGAGTTATCAACATCACCAATTTTCACCCCAACAAAATCAACATTCAATTCATTATCTTGTAAATCATTAAATGAGATTACCTCAGGGAATGGGAATGCAAATGGATCAGTTGGCATTGGGAAGTTGTAATTAGCATCCACAAATCTCCAAGAGTCGTTATTAGAAAATTCAACATCAATGTGTAAGATCAACTTACGTAACTGTACATTATCAAATGCTGTTACAGAACCAGATTGGTTAACATCAGCAGCAATTATCTTGTATGGTGAATCAAGTGTTGAAAGACCTAAAATGTGTTTTGTAATCAAAACAATATCATAAGTACTTACACCATTTAATGGATTTACATCTTTAAATGGATCAACCGTATAGTTTGCATTAGTTGGTGCATCGATTGTATATTCACCATTACCATCTGTAAATGTAGTAGGTAATTCCAATCCACCATCAATCATGATTTCAACATCTTTAACACCTTCATCTTCTTCGTTAAAAATACGACCTGCAATTTCTATTGTTGGGTCTGGATCACCTCCACATATACTCATCGGATCTTGAACTACAATGTATGTTCTACAGTGATCAGCATTTCCTGCTTCATCAATTACCCACATATCTACCCATTGTTGTCCTATCTCTGTGCCATCAAAAGTGACACTTGTTTCACTAGGACCTGGAACCGTATTATTAGGAGCATCAAACTGACCTACTTTTCTAATTCTAAATTCTAAATCTTCAAAAGCAGTACAGTTATCAAAACTACTACCATCAGCTTCGAAATCATTTGCCCAAATAGTTAATTGACAAGATGAAGGCATAAGAGCAGAAGCAATGAATTGACAAACAGGCGTTGGTTCTTTACCGTCTAATACGGTAACCGTCATTTCATCTGTAGAAACATTTCCGCAAGCATCTTCTGCTGTAAAGACAACTGTCGTTGTACCATATGAGTAAGTACCACTTGCATCAGCACCACCACCGTTGTAATTGTTAGTGATCGTTACATTAGCATCACAATTATCAGAAGCAATTGCAAGATCAAGTGTAACTGGTCCAGAAGAACAATTATCTTCAGTACTCATTATTGTAATATCAGCAGGTGCTGTTACAATTGGAGCACTTTCATCTAATACTTTGATTACTTGTACGTGTTCCCAACGACCTGTAGAATTTGCAATATTTGGCTCGTATTGACACCAATCAATAACGACCCATGTACGTAAAATTTTGTAGCAGAACGGATACTCGATTGGTAATTCTAAATCATCGTAACCTACAAATACATTATCACAATGATCTGTATTTATACCTGGTTCACCAGTAGCATCTGTATCAATTCCTTGGCTACAATCTGCATCTTTATCTGATGGCCAGCTAATATCATTTTGATCAAATGGATCGAAATTTTGGATTGTAATACGTTGAACACAAGTAGCTGTACGACCTCCTGGGTCTGTTGCTGTAAATGCTCTTGTTATTAATCCATTTCCACATTCTACAGTAATATTTGATGTTTCTGTAACAACCACATCACAGTTATCTGCACCGTATCCATCTAATCCCCAGTTATAAGGTTGAGGAACAGTATTATTTCCTGGATCATTAATGATGATGGATTCTCTATCACTTTGATCAGTAACTACTGAACCAAAAATAGATAAGTCATTTTCATCGAAAACATAATCACAGCTAATTGTAATGTCAGGAGGACAGGTAATATGTGGATCTAATTTATCTTCCACTTCTACCTCAACCATACAATCATTATAACGACCATATAAACTACCACCTTCATTATGACGATTATCAACAATCGGTCCTGGTCCTGGGTCTACATCATAAACACGCATGATTACCATTATTGGTCCATCAGTAATATCATCACAACAGAAGTCAGCATAATCATCAAACCATTCTTGGTAAGGCGCATTAGCAGGATTATCATCACCATTTAATTGGCTACATTCGCCAATATTCATTCTACGAACTTTGAAGTATACATCTCCACAGTTATCGTGGCTACCATCATCAAATGTTTCTGCATAAACTCTAGCAGTACCATTTGCGCCAAGTGCAACTGAAGTAAACTCGTCACAAACAGGAATTGGCGGGCTTAAATCTTTTACCCAAATAAAGATAGAACACTCTGAAGTATTACCACAACCATCTTCAGCTGTATATGTAACAGTATAATCACCTAATGGTAACTGAGTAATTAACCAGTTCGTTCCACCATAATGGTTGACAACACCACCAGTTGAAGAAACCGTATAGGTAACCTCTGAACCTTCACAACCATCATCTAATAAAGTAGGTTGAGGCACAGAAAGTGTAGCAAAACAATCGTTACCTACACCAACGCTAACGTGATCAGGACAAGTAATAATTGGAGCTTCTGTATCTAGTATTTTTATAATTTGAACATCCGTTTCTGTTTCACCAGTACACCAATCAGCAGTTGTCCATGTACGAAGTATTTTTCTACTACCTGCACACACTTCTACCATTTGATCAACATAAGTAGCAGCTAAGTTACAATTCAACTCTGCTAAATCATTGCCATCTACATTAGGGTAATCTTCGTCGTATGTTCCACCAGTAATAATGCCAGTTAGATCAGTTGGATCATAAGCATCACCACATTCTAAGGTAACATCATCTGGATATTCAATATCACTTAAAGAAGGTCGAGTTCTGATAATAATTTGATCGCAAGTAGCTTGCATTCCATTACAACCAGTCACTGTCCAAGATCTCAAGATAACGCCTTCACAATCATCGTCCATTGCAACACCATTCGCTACAGTATATTGGAAGTTAGAAATCGTAACATTACCAATAGGAGTGATACCATCAGTAGAAATAGCTGCAAAAATTAAGGTATTACCTGCTTCAATTGCAAATGATTCGGAACCAGTACCTGGATCTTCTTCTTCTACAACAGTAGTTGCATTACCATTATCATCAATGATTGTAACAAAAATTTCAAATCCAGCATCTGTATGTTCAAATAACCAGTCGAAAGCAACAGTACCATCTATTGGTGCTTCTATTGCTAATACTGTATTTTCTTGTTCAAAAGAAAAATCATTTGGATTAGGAGAAACTAAAGTTACAGCTGAACCGTCTGAACTAAAGGTAATAGTACCTGTAGGATCAGTAACTTGTTGAATCCAATTTTGAGGAGCAAAAATACCTGTAAATCCAGTAGCAGTAGAACCACCTGCAGGACCATCAGTATAACTGAAGTTATCCGCATTTAGATCACAGCAACTTACAGAAGCCGTTGGGTAATCATCAGGGAAAACTGGAGTGGTTGATGTAGTACAGAAAATACCTGTTGCATCTGGACATTCTAACTCAGGCGTATTTTTATTTTCAATATTGATTTCACCCCAGCACATAATACCTGTTTCTAAATTGGTAACAGTAGCGATTAATGTTTGGTCAACGTATTCACCAGTTACTTGAGGACTACCATCAATTGGAGATTCAGATAAGTGATCGCTCTCAAAAACTTCTACTAAGAAATCATCAGAACAACCATAAGATCCTTCTAAGATCATATCTGGTGTAATAAGTGCTTCACATTCGCTATTCAATGAAACATTAATTAAATCATTACAAGCCATTGCGTTTTGAGTAACTTGGTATTCTACTACCACTACATCAAAAGAACAAGTAGCAGTATTACCACTTGCATCTGCAATTTCGTATGAGATTGTTGTAGTTCCAATTGGGAAGTTATCACCTGATGTCAATCCAGAAGCATCTGTTTGAACAGGATCACCCAAGTTATCATCACAATCATCAGTAGCCGTAATATTGTACATTACCCAAGCATCACACTCTCCTGCACCTAATGCAAAAGAAATAATTCCTGGGCAATCTAAAACAGGAGGAGTTGTATCATTACCATCTGGTACATTAACGCTTGCAGTTGTTGTACAACCATTCGCATCTGTTACCACAACATCATAATCTCCAGTAGTCAAACCACTAATATCTTCTGTAATTTCAGCATTGTTCCAAAGGAAGGTATAACCGCCTGCATCTCCTGTAACGGTAAGATCAATAGAGCCATCAGCTCCACCTGCACAATTAACCGCAGTAGCAACAGCAGAAGCAGATAAGGTTGTTCTTGTAACAGCAATAGAGTTTGATAAACTGTAACAACCAACTAAATCAGTTGTCGCATTATTACCAACTGCAGCACCTGTTAATCCATCTTCATAAGCTAAGTTCCAGATTAAACAAACACCAGCGCCAGCACCATCCAAATTAAATGGAGGTCCAGCAGGTAAATCCAATATATTTCCATCTTCATCTGTGATTACCCAAGCTTGATTTGCTCCAGTAGCATCAGCAACTGAAACATTGATTGGATCGGCAACACCGTCGCCAGCACAAATTGTCGTATTATCTAAAGTAGAGATTGTTCCTCCATCAGGAGCTAAACGATCAACAGTAATTGGATTTGATAACGCAAAGCAACCACCTAAATCGGTATTGGCATTATTACCAACTACAGCACCTGTGATTCCATCTTCGTAAGATAATGACCAGATTAAACACTGACCACCGCCAGCACCATCTAAGTCGAAAGTAGGACCAACCGGTAAATCTAATATTTCACCGTTTGCATCTGTAATAACCCAAGCTTGGTTTGTTCCAACCTCTCCAGTTAATGCAACGGTAATAGGATCAGCAACACCATCGCCTGCACAAATTGTAGTAGCATCTGTTGTAGAGATTGTTCCTCCAATTGCAGGACAACATTCTTCACGAACCACAGCAATTGAATTTGATAATGCAAAACAACCAACTAAGTCAGTAGTAGCATTATTACCAATAGCAGCACCTGTTAATCCATCATCAAAACTTAATGCCCAAATAAGGCATGTACCAACATCAGCACCATCCAAATCAAATGGAGGTCCAACAGGTAAATCTAATATATTTCCTAAATCATCCGTGATTACCCATTGAAGATTCATTCCAGCTTCACCAGTTAATGCTACATCGATTGGATCAGCAACACCGTCTCCAACACAGATTGTCGTTTCGTCTGTAGTAGTGATTGTTCCTCCAACTGCCGAACAACAATTTGGCACATTAATTTGGAATGCTTGTTCACAACCACCAGCATCAGATATAATGATGTCATAAGTACCTTCTGCTAAATCAGAAAAAGTAACTGAACCCGCAGAAGTAATACCATTTAAGTCACCTGTTACATCGTAACCACCAGCAACTGGATTATTTGTATCGCCATTAGCACCACCACTTACTAGAAGTGTAATACCTCCTGCACCACATTCGTAATTACCAGCTGCAGTAATTTCAGGACGGTAATCGATTACAAAAGGAGTTCCTACTGCAAAACAGTTAGGATCTGAAATCGAAGGAGAACTACTTACATCTATAAATGTTTTAGGTACTAATGTAATAAAATCACAGTTTGTTCCTTCACCATCTGTTCCATTTGACTGACCAGGGAAGTAAGTATATGCATCACTTACTACAAAACCTGTAGCATTAGGATCATCACTAGGATCAGGAAAGTTTACACTATCCCAAGCTCCACAAATTTCGACAAATAATACACCTGCATTAGCAGAAGCATTTGGTCCTGCATCAAATGAATTAATTACGATACCAGCATCTGTTCCGATTACACCAGGTGCATCACCAAAACAATAAGCAACATCATTTGAAGTTGCATCAATTGTAGGAGCACAACCAGCTAATAAATCTCCGAAAGAAATTACAGTACCTGGATCCATACAATCTGCATTGTCCCAAGCACCAGTAGAACCATCACCCTGTGAGTAAAAAGTAATATCACCAGGAACATTTGCATTACAATCACCAGCACAATCCATTTCTACCGTATAGCAGAAAGTCCAGCGAGTAGCTGGGATACCTCTAGGGCGGAAAAATACTGGAGGATCTGGATCTCCACATGCCCACATAGAAGCAGCATCTGAAGATGGTAAACCAAAGTTATTGTGACCATCACCATCAAATGGTTGATTTGTGTTTAAGAATTCGTCATTTTCTTCACCACATTCACTGATACAGTCACCATTGATAATACCACCACAATCACGATCAATCATTTCATCCACATACCAACCAAAATCTTGATTGGGAATACCAGCCATGCCTGTTATAGCATTGTCTGGATTTTCGTATAACCATATATAAGTAGCAATACCATCATAATCAGGTCCGCCACCAAAAAGAGGTGCTTCATATACATCTGCTTGTTCAGCAGGAGGTGCTTGAGTAGGTGTAACCGTTGTAAGGTCGAACCCATTATCAGGCATATCTACCTGTACACCATGAAACCAATCAAAGTTAGGACCTGCATCCCAGCCATTGACTACGTAGCAAATTTCTACGGTTGTTCCATCATCAGGAATGTCATCGTCATCTAAATCTGTAATAGAAGAAGGGAGTATATAGGCTTCTGCACTATTATAGCATTGAGCGAGTACTGTATTGGGTACCGATAGCCCTATTGCGAATAGTAAAAAAGGAATAATTTTGTAAATGTTTTTCATGAGTTTAATTGTATGTTCATGTTTACGAAATAAGTTAAGTTTGCTTTTTCCAAATAAGAAGATTACTCTTCTTCAGAAGTTGTAACTATAGGTTTCTTAGCTACTTTTTTCTTGGTAGAAATAGTAGTAGGCACATAAGGCTTATCTCCAACTCTTTTCGTTTTGGAGTAATACTTAGGCGCATCGACTGACCTAACTTTATTTTTAGAGGATTGGGTGTTCTTTTGATTTGCGAGTACTTTCTGCTGAACAGCATTATAGACAGGCTTTATAGTGTATTCTTTTTGTTCTTCTGCAACATCAGTAGCTTGTTGTGACTGCTGTGCAACTGCAATAGTGGCACAAGAGAAGCACACAAAAAGCGCAACTGCCATTTTTAGGGAGTAAAGTAATTTCATGAGATATAAATTTGTTATTAATTAATTCAATTGAATTTTCTGTTAAACAGCACAACAAATAACTAGATATACCTCTATATTCAACAATTATATAAACAGCTAATAATGAAGCTATTATAAATCAATAGAAATAGGTATAAACTTGTTATTCAGTCTATTAAGAGAAAATAATTAAATCGGTAGAATGGGAATAGTTATTAATAACGGTTGTCGGGAGGGTTTAAAGGATATTCTTTTTTTAGTTGTATAGTGTGCAGATAATTAGTATAAATATGCTTGTTTTTTACAAAACATACAACATTTTCTTCATACTTATTGACAAAAGTACGATAAAAAAAAAGACTGGTGATACCTATTTTGGTGTATTTTATAAATTTAACATATTCAAACTACATACTGATTTGGGTCAATAACGAGGCTTTTTCCCTATTCTTATGGTAAGAATGTCAAATAATAGAGAAATCTATATAAGTATAATCTCATTTTCGTGCATAAGTCTTATATTATAAGTACTTTTGCGGCTCAAAAAAATAAAAATCAATTATTGATATGATTAAAAACATCGCTATTATAGCACACGTTGACCACGGTAAGACTACTTTAGTTGACAAAATTTTGTTTCATTGCCAACTTTTCAGAGATAATGAAGAGAAAGGGGAGTTGATTTTGGATAACAATGACTTGGAACGTGAACGAGGTATCACGATTGTTTCCAAAAATGTATCTGTAAAGTACAAAGATGTCAAAATCAACATTATTGATACTCCTGGTCACGCCGATTTCGGTGGTGAAGTAGAGCGAGTATTAAATATGGCTGATGGTGTATTATTGTTAGTAGATGCTTTTGAAGGACCAATGCCTCAAACACGTTATGTACTTAGCAAAGCTCTTTCGTTAGGGCTCAAGCCTATCGTCGTTATCAATAAGGTAGATAAAGAGAACTGTACGCCTGAAATCGTACACGAATCTGTATTCGAATTAATGTTTAACCTTGATGCGACTGAAGAACAACTTGATTTCCCTGTTGTTTATGGTTCGGCTAAACATGGCTGGATGGCTGAAGATTGGAAAAAACCGGCTGAGGATATTTCTTATCTTTTAGATCAAGTTGTCGAGCACATTCCTTCTCCTAAAGTAGTTGAGGGAACTACTCAAATGCAAATTACTTCTATTGATTTTTCTAGTTATATTGGTCGTATCGCTATCGGTCGTATCGCTAGAGGTTCTGTAAAAGTCAATCAACAAATTGCTTTAGTGAAAAGAGATGGAAGTTCAGTTAAGACTAAAATCAAAGAACTTTATACTTTTTCTGGTTTAGGAAAAGAAAAGATCGATGAAATGCACTGTGGTGATCTTTGTGCAATTAGTGGTATTGATAATTTTGATATTGGTGATACTATTGCCGATGTAGAAAATCCTGAAGCACTCCCTCCTATCTCTATCGACGAACCAACGATGAGTATGTTATTTGTTGTTAATAATTCTCCCTTCTTTGGTAAGGAAGGAAAATTTGTAACATCTAGACACCTTCGTGATCGCCTGTTTAAAGAAATGGAAAAGAACTTAGCTCTTCGTGTTGAAGAAACAGGTTCTGCTGATTCTTTCAATGTCTTTGGTCGTGGTGTGATGCACTTATCTGTTTTGATTGAAACGATGAGACGTGAAGGCTATGAATTACAAGTGGGTAAACCGCAAGTAATTATCAAAGAAATAGATGGCCGAAAATCTGAACCAATCGAATTATTAAGTATTGACGTTCCTGAGTCAAGTTCTGGTAAAGTTATCGAACTCGTAACACAGCGCAAAGGTGATATGTCTATAATGGAACCGAAGGGAGATGTGATGCACCTTGAATTCCAAATTCCTTCTAGAGGTATTATTGGTTTACGTTCAATGATTATTACAGCAACTGCTGGAGAGGCAACAATATCGCACCGTTTCATTAAATACGAACCTTGGAAAGGAGATATTCCTTCTCGTAATAAAGGAGTGCTTATTGTTCACGAATCTGGTACAACGATACCTTTCTCTATGTTTAAACTACAGGAAAGAGGTAAATTCTTCTTACCTCCTGGTATGCCTGTTTACGAAGGCCAAGTTATTGGTGAAAATACACGTGATAATGACCTTGTGGTTAATGTCGTAAAAACGAAAAAGTTGACAAATATGCGTTCATCGGGTGCTGATGATAAAGTAAAACTTGCTCCACCTGTAGAAATGACACTAGAACAAGCAATGGAATATATTGCTGAAGATGAATATGTAGAAGTAACGCCTGAAAATATCCGTTTACGTAAAATCTATCTAAAAGAGCATGAACGTAAACGCGCAGGAAATCCTAAATTAACTGTTTAAGTAGTAGGTAATAATAAGTCTACAACTTAAATCATAAACAATAAAAAGCCACTTTGATCTTGTTCAAAGTGGCTTTCTTTATGCAATTTTGACAGAAATTTCTAGTATGTAAATGGATGTATTAGTAGACATAAAAAAGAAACCTGCCCAATTCGAACAGGTTTCTTATTATCTTAGGGTTTTTCAAGAGCGGATTTAAAAGATAGGTAAGAAGGAAGATGAAAAACCCTATTACTTTGTAGTAAACGTAATTTGAATGAACAAAATATTTGTTTGAGCTTATTACTAACAAAGGTAAGCTTGTATGTATACTAATCAAAGGATAAAAACATTAGCGGTATGAATTTCCGTTAAACGGTAAGTTTCTTTTTCAATAATTGGTGATAATATTGCAAATAACACTGAATTAAAAAAAAAGACGACTCTTTTGAGTCGCCTTTAAGCTCTTAATTATAAAAAAATATCTAAAACTCATGAAAAAAAATACTTGTAAAAGTAGAACATACAGTCATTTGGGAATAAAGGAGGGGGGAGTCAACCTACCGAATATTCAGTAGGTTGACAGAAAAAGTATATTCTTCAAGTACTAAATAATACTTGATCAACGATTAATATTACTTGATCAGTAACATTTTCTTCGTTGCAGTATCATTTGCCGTGTCTAACTGGTAGTATAATATACCAGCAGATGGCAAGTCTTCTTTCTGAATTGTTAATTCATTGTATCCTTTAGCAAAATCGCCATTGTATTGCTTCAATACTTTACCAGACATATCAATGATTGATAACGTAGCTGAACCAGCTTCAACTAAATTGAAACTTACAACAGTTGATTGCTTAAATGGATTTGGTGCATTTTGGTACAACTCAAACTGAGCAGCAGCAACTTGACCATTGAATGCTAAAGCAACATCCAATACATCTGCATCAGCATTGTATGCTTCAGCAGTTGTGTAGCTAGAGTTTACAGTCAAGGCTTCACTTAAGGTTACATCAGCTAACGCTCTAAACGTAAGACTAAATGTAGACTTAGTAGCAGTTGTATTGTTCCAACTTGTAGTAATTACACCTCTATCAAGTAATGACAATCCTACATTTTCAGTATTAGAAGCATTAACAAACTCTAAGTTCTTGCCAAATGCTAATGTGAACTGATAACCTAAAATTGCATCTTCTGAAGTAAATTCAATGGTATATTCTTCGCCAGCTTTCAATTGCTTGTCAGCCGCATTGAATACTAATTGACCTACTGTCGTACGCTCATTGATTCCTAATATAGAGTTAGGGATCGCTGTATCGTTTACGTCACCAATCTTCACACCAACGAAGTTAGCTTCTAATTCATCTTGAGATAAATCATTGATAGAAATAACTTCTGGGAATGTAGTAGCAAATGGATTTGCAGGGTTTGCAAATACAAAGTTTTTATCTACAAATCTCCATGATGTATTACTTGGGAAGTCTGTATTAATGTGTAAGATTAATTTACGTAACTCTACCATATCTAAAGCAGTGATAGAACCTGATTTGTTTACATCAGCAGCAATCATTTTGTATGGAGAACCTAAAGCTTGAACTCCTAAGATATGTTTGCTCATTAATACAAGGTCATAAGTTGTCACACCGTTTAAGTGGTTGATGTCCTTCTCAGGAGTAACCGTATAGTTATTATGCATTGGTACATTAGTAAAGTCGTAGTTGCCATCAATACCTGTTACGAAAGGAGTAAATCCGTTTGCACCAGCTATTTCAACATTTACATCTTCGACTTCTTCGTCACCTTCATTGGTAACAGTACCAGCAATACGTGCCATTTCTGCACCACCACAAACACCATTAGGATCTTGCACTACTACATAAGTACGACAGTGATCCCAGTTATTGCTTAAGTCACCAACCCAAAGGTCAACCCACTGTGTTCCTAATTCGTCACAACCAAATGTAACTGAAGTAGAGTTTGCAGAAGGTACATTATTATTAGGTGCATCAAACTGTCCAACTTTTCTTATTCTGAAACGTAAGTCTTCGTAATCATCGCAGTTATCAAAAGAAGAACCTGCTTCGAAATCTGAAGCCCAAATTTCGATCTCACCTGTTGAAGGCATTACTGAAGTAGAAATGACTTGGCAAACAGGAGTAGGTAATTTACAGTCAACAATTTCGAATAAGTATGTACACTCAGAAGTATTTCCACAACCATCCGTTGCGTAGAATGTGATACTGTGCTCACCCATTGGGTAATCACCAGAAGCATCATTTCCAGAACCTTGGATATCGGCAGTACCATCATTGAATGCATCAATTTCGTAGTAGTAAGTCATGTTGTCACCGCTACAGTTATCTTCTGCTTCAGCAGTTAACTCGATGTAACCAGGACCACAATCTTCAGCATAGCTACAACCTGGATCAGGAGATTCACAAGATGTAAATACAGGCGCTTCGTTATCTGTAACTTTAATTACTTGGTTAAATTCCCAACGTCCGTTTCCGTTGTTGCTGTTAGGAACATATTGACACCAGTCAACGATTACCCAAGTACGTACAATCTTAAAGCAGTAAGGATCATCAATTGGTAAGTATAAATCTTCGTGTCCGATAAATACATTATCACAGTTATCCAGGTCAACAGTAGGACCAGGAACAGAATCAGCATCAATACCTTGAGCACAATCACGCTCTACTTCTTCTTGTGGCCAGTTGATGTCACTTTCATCAAATGGATCGAAGTTTTGAACTCTAATACGTTGTACACAAGAAGCAGTTAAACCACTAGGGTCAGTAGCTGTAAATACACGTGTAATTAGACCAGCTCCACATTCATCAACATTTGAGTTTGAGTTTTCAGTAATGGTCAAATCACAGTTATCGTAAGCTAGTCCGTCTAATCCCCAGTTTGTAGTACCTAATCCATCAGGATCAACAGTTATTACATCACCTTGATCAGCAGGATTTGTTACAACAGTACCAAATGTAGCAGCTAAATCATCTGCATCAAATTCGAAGTGGCAACTAATGGTAATGTCTGGAGGACAAGTCATCGTTGGAGCCAATTTGTCTTCAACTGTTGCTTCAACCATACAGTCGTTATAACGTCCGTAAAGATCACCACCTTCTTCGTGACGGCTATCCGCTACAGGTCCTTCACCTGGATCAACATCATAAACTCTGAAGATGATCATGTGAGGACTAGGATCGATATCTGCACAACAGAAATCAGCATAGTCATCGAAATATTCTTGGTAACCAGCTAATGCATCATCATCATCACCATTATAATTTTCGCAAGCACCTGTTACCATTCTTCTAACTTTGAAGTAAACACTTCCACAGTTATCGTAAGAACCATCATCAAATGTTTCAGCGAAAACTCTTCCGTATCCTTCAGAACCTACAGAAACATCTGTGTGCTCATCGCAAATTGCTAATGGCTCTACTTGATCTTCAACCGTAATATCGTAAGAGCAAGAACGCTCATTTCCACATTCGTCAGAAGCAGTTACTTCAATCGTATGAGTACCTAATGGTAAACCAGTAACTGTGTAGTTACCTCCAGATTGAGAAACAGTACCGTCTGTTGAAGTAACAGATACGATAGAAGGTGTAGAACAGTTATCATTTAATTCTGGTAAAGGTAATGTAAGAGATGCATCACAAGAGTAGTAACCAGTACTTACTGTGAAATCATCTGGACAAGATAAAGTCGGAGCAGTAGTATCTAATACTTTGATGATTTGGTTGTGACGAATTACTTCGTTTGTACACCAGTCAATCAATACCCACTCTCTTAAAATTTTGTATGAACCTGGGCAAATATCTACTTCTTGGTCAGTATATGTCATACCAATTTGGCAAGTTTCTCCATCAATATTGTTACCATCTAATTGTGGGTAGCCAGTTGAAGAAGGATTAGTATTTGCGTTAGAACAGTTTAGTGCATTTGCGTCAACATTGTCTCTGTTAGGTGGGAAAACGATAGTAGAAAGGTCTGGTCTTTCAACCAAAATAGTTTGCTCACAAGTGCTTGAGTTACCCCAAGTATCTGTAGCCGTCCAAGTACGAGTAATGATGATAAAGCTATCGTCATTAGCACAACCTGGCTCATCAATATCGTCTTCATATTCTAGTTCGTAATCGCCACAATTTTCATCAACACTTGGGAAACCAATTTCCTCAGGTGTAAGATCGTCTGCAAGTGTACAGCTAACTGTAATTTCAGGACAATCTAAAATTGGAGCCATTTTATCTTCTAATGTAATTGTCCCCCAACAAGTATCATCCGTATCAGGATCGGTGATCGAAACAATTAATGTTTGACCATAGTATGCACTTGTTATTAATGGACTTGTAGGAATCGTTGTTGTATTAGGGTGTGTACCTTCTTGTACATCGATGATATAATCATCGTAGCAACCATAAGGACCACCTTCTAAAATGATATCAGCTGTTACTAAGAACGAACAGTTTTCATCTACAGAAATATTTAAGTGGTCATTGCAAACTATATTTCCTGCAACGCCAGCAAATTCTATAATTGTAATATTAAAAGAACAAGATCCTGTATTACCACCATTATCCGTTACTTCGTAAGAAACAGTGTAATCTCCATATCCTAATGTTTCACCAGAAGTAGGACCAGCAGTTTGAACAACTGTAAAATCACAGTTATCAGAAGCAACAGGATCAGCGAAGATTACTTCAGCATCACAAGCTCCAGCAGCAAGATTAATAACAATATCATCTTGACAAGTAATAGTTGGTAAAATATTATCTTCGATAGTTACTACAGCAATACAGTTCTCTACATTACCGTCTACATCTGTAACCGTTAATGTAACATCATTAGCTCCTACATTTGTACAATCAAATGCAGTTGGAGTAGCAGTGATACTTGCAATACCACACTCATCAGAACTACCATTATCAATATCAGCAGCTGTAATAGCCGCTTGACCAGCAGCGTCCAATTCTATTGTAAGGTTAGCACAAACTACATCTGGAGCAATCACATCTTCTACTGTTACAATTGTAGAATTACAAGTAGATACATTACCATTAACATCTGTTACAGTAAGTATAACTACATTATCTCCTAAGTTTGAACAATCAAATGAAGTTGGAGTGATAGAAAGAGATGCGATTCCACATTCATCAGAACTACCATTGTCAATATCAGCAGCAGTTATAGTTACAGCACCTAAAATATCTAATTCTACTGTAATATCTTGAGTAGCACAAACTGGAGGAGTAACATCTACACCACCTCCTACTACAGCTACATCAGCAACAGTACAAGTGAAGTTGTTTACTTCTTCTACTACAACATTGTAAGAACCATTCATTAAAGCACTAAATACATTTGATGATTGGAATGTAGCACCACCATCAATAGAGTATTGGAATGGAGCCATTCCGCCAACTGCATCAATAGTAATAGAACCATCTAATGAACCTGGGCAACCTTCATCGCCAATAGTTAAAGTAACGCCTGTTAAATCACAAACACAAGCCTCAGAAGCACAATCAGCAGCAACGTTATAAGCAAGAGGTCCATAACAACCTGCACCTTGTGGGTCAGCTTGTGTATATGTACCAGTTAAAGGTTCAGAGTTAGTCGTTGTACCAGCAACAGGTGTACAAGCAGGTATAGCAGGTACATTTCCTGTAATCGTTTCGCATACAGTACCATCAGCAGCAGTTACTTCTACAGATGCAGCAGCACCACATCCACCTGGAATTTCAGTTAAAGTGAAAGGAGCTGGGTTAATCACTACATCATAACGTAATACTTCACATGTAGGCTCATATTCAGAGTTTAAATCTCCATCCGTGTCAAGACTCCAGTTAAAAACAGCTAAGAAATAAGTTACTGTAAAAGGAGCACAAGTTTCATTAATGAAACCAGCAGCAGTAGGTGGAGCACCACAAAGAAAATCAAATCCTTGAACTAATAAATTAGGATCTTTTACATCAATAGATTCAGGAAATCCACCTCCAGCAGTGTGTGTAGGAGAAGAAACATCAATAGTTGTTTCGTAACCAGCAGGAGCTTCACCAGCTGCACCAGCAGGAGCATATACGAATAAATCAACAACGATACCACCATCTTGAGTAGCAGGACCATCAATACCAGAACATGTTGGTCCAGCAGTCCAGTTTATAGCACCACCACTACATGCAGAAGCAGGCGCACTAAAGTCTGCAGTAACAGTACACATTGGCGCGAATTCACAAGCACCACTATCGATATTTGCAGTAGGATCATAGTTGGTAGCTGCAGGATCTGTACAACCACATACAGCAGCAGTTGGCGTATTCAAACTAATGTTTGCTGCAGAACCTGCATCCATTCCTGCATGGTCTGTGATACAAATCTGCATCGTGACATCACCAGGAGGGCAAGCAGCACAAAGATCGGCAAAGGTGTTGATACCTGCAGTTTGGATACCACAATCATCAGTTGATGTTACGCCATAAGCACCACCTGTACCAGCGATTCCATTTTCTGGATCAGCAGTATTGGCGTCATCAAAATCAACATTTACTAATGCGATATTTGGTGGTGTACCTATGTCATCAGCAAGACCAAAACCAGCACCAAATAAACCGCCATCATCAGCACCACATTCTGTAGTACCAGGACGTTGCATAACATTTAGTGTATTACCACAAGCATTAACGACAAGACTTAAATCGCCCTGATAGTCGTGTGCAAGGTCCATATTGATACCAGTAGCACAGCCGAGTATGGCAGGGTCGTAGGTTAGCTGAACGCAATAGGCGTTAGCTGTGTTGCCATCAACTGGAAACCCGTTGTCGGGCAAGTCGATAGCAGCAGTAGTACATTGTGCTGATAGTTGTGTAGTGGAGAACAGCGTGAGCGCTCCCATTACAAACAATAGCACAACACTTTTTAAAGTACAAATTTTCATGGGATTTAGTGTTTTTATTGCTTTAATTAATTAAGTTTCTGATTCATCGTTGTTACAATATTTTGAACGACAGTAAGGTCTTTTGATGGATCGTTTGCGAAAGTAGTAAGTACTGTTTGCCACTCCATCAGAGTAACTTGCTTCGATCCACACTTTTCTCTGAATTGACTTTCAGAAAGTGTAACACCATAAGCTTGTTCGTAAAGATCTTTAGCATTTAATTCATCAATAGACAGCATTGATTTTTTTCTGTTGGGAGTTGTAGGTACTACCGAACTAACCTGATCAATCGGAATAGCGTTTTGCCCGAAAGAAGGTAAGGCGAAGAGCACCATAAATCCAAAAAGCAGAAGAGTGCTAAAAATTTTCGCTTTCTTTTTCATGGGAATTCTTTTTTTAAAAGGTTAATAAATAAATGTTTATGATTAAAAAATATTAAAACGCTATCTGTGTAAGTGCTTCGACAGGAATAAGCTATAATCATTAATGTGTACGTTATTTTAGTCTAAACACTATAGTTGATATACCTATCTAGCCTTTAAGTGAAAACAAATCACTAAAGGTGCATTGAATAGGATAAGTCTAAATCTATGTTTGATATAGATTTATTAATTCGTTATTATTTTTTGAAAGAAGTTAAAAGCTTTACACTGCTTTACTGCCAAAATTGAAGAGGTAATACGTATTGAGTAATTGACAGTACCCTTTATAACTAAACAAATCGTTTGGTCATAAATCGCTACTTTACAATATGACTACCTTTGAGACAGTCATTAAGTGCTTGGACTAAAATAACTTAGACTTTTTTGACCGAGCACTTACTTTACAGACTCTTTGTAAAACTTTTAGATTGTATGTTATAATGAAATAGTAAATTTTGTCATGTACATATGACAATAAGGGGGGAACAATAAATTGTGCGAGAAACTACTCTTTGATATAAAATGCTATCGGTAGTTTGGAAAAGAAAAGTAAATCTAGTGAAAAGATCAAAATAACTTAATGATTTTTCCTTGGTATTTTTTGGTTAATACTTCGTCGGAAATTCATAATTTATTTTTCACTCATTATGTATTTATTCAGGCTAAAGAGTTTCTCTTGAGTGTTTTTTTGTGTTTAAATGTTTTTTTTGGATTAAAAAAATAATTCTAATTTAATAGAACATTGTCTTCCTTTCAAAGATACAAATTATATCCTAACAATTCATTACCATATCTATGGTAATTATTGTATAAGTTATTTTATTGATAACCATGATATTAATGCTCTAAATTAAGGAAATAGAATATACTTTATCAATCCCCTTAATTTAGAGCACTATTCATTGCTTAATTACTCCATGTACAAATTGTACCATCTGCCGCACGTACTTCTACACTACCATCAGGCATAGGTGTTAACGTATGCGGTTCAGGATTGATAATTACATCATAGCGTGCAATAGAACAATCTGGTTTATATTCCGGATTCGTATCAGAGTCACTATCAAGATTCGAGTCATAAACAACAAGGAAAAAAGTAAGTGTATAAGGTTGACAAGTTTGATTAGTGTAGTTTCCAAAAATGGATGCACTTGCACAAGTAAAACCAGTATTCAAACTTAATAGTTCAGGATTTTTTGTTACGATACCTTCTGTACCACTAACCTCTGTCGGAGCCGAAACATCAATTGTATATCCAGCAGGAGCTTCTGCCTCCGTTCCTCCTGGTGCATAAACAAATAAATCCGCAGCAAGACCACCTATTCCAGATATACCATTTATACCAGAACAGTCAGAACCTGGCGTACAGTTGATAGCATCACCACTACACACAGAAGTAGCTACCATAAAGTCTAGTGTACCACCTCCTACAATAGCAACTTCAGAAGTTCTACAAGCAAAGTTGTTGACTTCTTCAATAACTACAACATAAGAACCATTCGTTAAACCTGTGAATACGTTGGAAGCCTGATAAGTAGTTCCACCATCAATAGAATATTGCAATGGCGCCATTCCTCCAGTAGCCGTAATGGTAATCGAACCACTCATATCACTAGGGCAACCATCATCTACTACTGCAAGCGTCATTCCTGTTAAGTCACAAGGGCAAGCTTCAGATGCACAATTAGCAGCAACATTATATGTTTGATCTGTATAGCAACCTGTACTTTGAGGATCAGGTTGGGTATATGTTCCTGTCAGAGGTTCAGAAACGGTTGTCGAACCAGCAATAGGTGTACAAGCAGTTGTCGGAACATTACCAGTGATTGTAGTACAAAGTGTATTGTCTGCAGAACGTACTTCTACCGTTGCAGCAGTACCACAGCTACCAGGCACTTCAGTTAACGTAAATGGTGCTGGATTAATAAGTACATCGTATCGTAAGATAGAACAGTTCGGTTGATATTCTGCATTGGTATCACTATCTGAATCTCGACTATTATCAAATACGATTAAGAAAAAAGTAACCGTAAACGCATCACAAGTTTGATTTGTGTAACCTGTAAACGAAGGTGGACTTGCACAAGTAAAATTATTACCTATATTGGATAGGTCGGGGTTTTTCACATCAATAGCTTCTGTACCAGTTGTTTCTGTTGGAGCAGAAACATCAATTGTACTTTCATAACCTGCGGCAGCTTGTGCCGGAGCACCTCCTGATTCGTAAACAAATAAATTCACTACTTGACCGTCTGTACCGCCATCTATACCAGCGCAAGTAGCTCCAGCAGTCCAGTTAATTGCTCCACCACTACACACAGAAGTTGGTGCCGTAAAGTCTGGCGTACCACCTCCTACTACAGCTACATCTGTAGCTGTACATAAAGGATTACCAACTTCTTGTACTACAATATCGTATGAACCATACTGTAATCCTGAAAATACATTTGAAGCTTGGTAAGAAGTTCCTCCATCATTAGAATATTGTAATGTTCCAATACCGCCTGTAGCATTTATCGTAATAGAACCACTCGATGCACTTGGACAACCATCTTCTACAATCGTCAAGGTCATATCCAAATTACAAGGACAAGCCAATGAGGCACAATTAGCAGCAACATCATATGTTTGATCTGTATAACAACCTGTACTTTGAGGATCAGGTTGGGTATAAGTACCTGTTAATGGTTCAGAGTTTGTTGTTGTACCAGCAGTAGGTGTACAAGCAGGAGTAGCAGGAACATTACCAGTGATTGTAGTACAAAGTGTATTATCAGCAGAACGTACTTCTACCGTTGCTGCTGTACCACAGCTACCGGGCACTTCTGTTAACGTAAATGGTGCTGGATTGATGATTACATCATATCGTAATACAGAACAATTGGGTTCATATTCTAGTGTAGTATCCCCATCAAAATCACGGCTATAATCAAAAACCACTAGGAATAAAGTAACTGTAAATGGGTCACAAGTATTATTGGTAAAACCTCCAAATGAAGGTGGGTTCGCACAGGTAAAATCAAAACCTATAGTTGATAAATTCGGATTTTTAGTTTCAATACTTTCTGCACCAGCAGTTTCTGTTGGAGCAGAAATATCTATTGTGCTTTCAAAGCCAGCAGGAGCTTCTCCAGCCATACCACCTGGGGCATAGACGAATATATCCATAACAAGACCTGTTCCAACAGGACCATTAATATCGCAAGTAGCACCTGAGGTCCAATCAATTGCTCCACCACTACAAACGGCAGTAGGAGCCGTAAAGTCTGGCGTACCACTACAAGGAGCAGGAAAAACACAACTTCCGTCATCAATATTTGCAGCAGCATTATAGTTTGTTGCTGTATTATCAGTACAACCACATACGGCAGCAGTAGGTGTATTGATACCGATATTAGCAGCAGCACCTGCGTCAGTAGCAGAGTGATCTGTAATACAGATTTGCATCGTGATTTCCCCAGGAGGACAAGCTGCACAAAGGGCAGCAAACGATGCGACATCGCCAATACCACAAGCATCATCAGCCGTTACACCATAAGCACCACCACCATTAGCAATTCCGCCTTCAGGATCAGTTGCGTTTCCATCATCAAAGTCAACATTTACT
>JAHDIP010000014.1:0-38465 GCA_020630735.1 Saprospiraceae bacterium
TTATTTAACTTATGAAAGTGTAAAAAAATAGTAATGATTGAACCATTACTCACTGAGTCTTAATGATAAACTAATTTTATTCCTCAACAAATAATTTGCTTAATTATGGTATTAATTCTTTCTGATGAAACAGATCATTCGACAGCTGAAATAATACGCTGGTTGAATTTTAATAAAAAAGACTTTATAAGAATCAATAGACATGATCTATTTAATAAGGTTAAAATAAAGCTGACTAGTAATGGGGGTGAAATTATTATTGATGGAAAAAAACGTGTAGATCTTAATGATATCACTTCCTATTGGTTTAGAAGAGGACAAGTCAAGTTTGGCTATGAGGCAATGTCAGAAGATACGGAAGGAGTCCATAATGCTGAACTTGTAGAAATATTTAGAGAAAGAGAAATAAGGATACTAGAAGAGTATCTTCATACTCGGTTAGATGAGGTTCATTCTATAAGTAGTTTTTTTACTAGAGGACTCAATAAGTTAAATGTATTGCAAGCAGCGCAAGGTTTAGGAATAGAAATACCTGAAACAATTGTTACCTCAGAAAAAGATGAATTAGTTGCTTTTTATGAGGAGCATCAACCAATTATTACAAAAGCGATTTCAGAGATTCCTATTTTTCAGATTTATGATGACCCTACGATTTTAATACTAACTGAAACGGTTAAACCAGAAACCATTGAAAAGTTACCTGATAGTTTTTTTCCATCCCTTTTTCAGAAACGGATAGATAAAAAATATGAATTACGAATATTTTATTTGGATGGTAAGTTTAGTACTATGGCTATTTTTTCTCAACAGGATTCTAAAACGACAGTAGATTTTAGAAATTATAACTATAAATATCCTAACCGTACAGTAGCTTTTGAATTGCCCCAAATGATAGAACGAAAGCTAGATCGCTTGATGAAAAAACTTTCACTTAACTGCGGTTCTATAGATATGATCGTCAGTAATAAGAATGAATTTATTTTTTTAGAAATTAACCCTATAGGTCAATTCGGAATGACTTCAAGACCATGCAACTTTAATCTAGAAAAAGATATTGCAGATTTTCTTTGCAATAATTCAACTAACACAAAAGAAAAAACGATACAATATGAAAAAGCCACAAATGAAAGATTATATGCCTGTGATGTTTGCTAATCATACTCCCAAAAAACAACATAATATGGATGACGTTTATGTTGCTAAGCGAGTAGCTGTAGACGATTACGATACAGAAGCATATTCACTTTATAATTATCATAAACCAGTAATAAAATGTATTGGAACTTTTAAAAGTTAAAATAAAAATAAAATGATAACTTATACCACTACTAATAACAAACATATAAAACTGTACTCTAATTGTATTCCTGTAAAAGGAAAAAGCCGCTCAGTCGTGTGTGATTTGCAACGCAGACGATTTGAATTTATCCCAAATGAACTATACGATTTTTTACAAGAATATAATGGAGCTGCTATAGATGAAATTAGAAATGATTATGACGAAGATAGTCAAGTCATTATAAATGAATATCTCAACTTTCTTCAAGAAAAAAACTATCTCTTAGTTTGCGATGAAGAGGAAGTAGAATGGTTTCCTAAATTTGAAATGACATGGCACTCTTCTTCGCTTATCGAAAATGCGATTATTGATGTTGATGCAGAAAGCGAACATGATTATAAAAATATTATTGATCAATTAGGAGACTTAGGATGTTGTGCCGTTGTGTATCGGTTTTTCGCTAGAGTTGAACAACAAGAGTTAGATTATCTACTTTCTTTAACTGCAAGAAGTTGTATCGAAGCTATTCAAATAATAATGCCTTATCAATTGGAGGTAGATATAGTTGATTTCGAAAAGATAGTAGATAAATATCCTAGAGTTAATTCGTTGCTTTTTCATTCTGTCCCTGAAGAGAAAGAAGGCGAATTGGAAGAACTAAATGAGCATACAGATAAAAAAATTGGATTTACATTACAGAAAATAAACTCTAGTACACATTGTGGATTTATTTCGCCAGCTTACTTTAGAGTCAACCTTAAAACGTTTACAGAGAGTCAATCTTTTAATAATTGTTTGAACAAAAAAATATCAGTAGATGTAGATGGAAACATCAAAAATTGTCCTGCTCTCCCTGATAGCTATGGGAATATAAAAACAGTCAGCTTCGAAGAAGCTCTTCAAATTGAAGGATTCAAAAAAATGTGGACAATTAATAAAGACCAAATAGAAGTATGCAAAACCTGTGAGTTTCGATATATATGCTCCGATTGTAGAGCCTTTACAGAAGACAATAATACTCCTTTTTCAAAACCTATCAAATGTAGTTATAACCCCGAAACAATGTCGTGGGCTTAGTCTTAATGAAGTATGTTTTTATCCCTTAATTAGCTAATGAAATTATGGATTGAATAAAAGAGGAAAGATCATTACTTCATGATGACCTTGTTTTAGTATAGAGACGCTATGCTAAAAGCAAACACTCTATGAAGTCTGATGAAATATTAAAAAGATATACTCTTATCGAATTTCGATATAAATAGTTGAATGACCTACTTTATTAATCATAAAAAAAACTAATTATGAAAAAGAAAAAATTAAATAATCGATTACCGTTTGATAATAACAATACTACAGGGAGAAAGAAAGAAAACGACTTACTCGTTAAAACCAGAATTATTGACAAAGACCAATTAGACTCCTCCAATATTCAAATCTCTATGGATAATTATAATTGCCTCTGGGCTAATTGGGATATGGATTAAAACAAGCTATTGAACGAAATACAAAAAAAATCTTATTTAATAAAAAACTTAAAAGTTTAAAAATCATGGTAAATCTTAAAAATTTAAAAAAGGTATTTCTTACTGATGAAGTTGAAACTACAGCAATTAATGATGTCAGTTTAGAAATTAACCAAGGAGACTTTGTAGCAATTACTGGTCCTTCTGGTTGCGGAAAATCTACTTTGCTTAACATCTTAGGGCTATTAGATGGACCTTCTTCTGGTAGCTACTATTTCGAAGGAACTGATATTGCTAAATATCCTGAAAAGAAAAGAGCTAGCTTACGAAAAGGAACCGTTGGATTTGTCTTCCAAAGCTTTAACCTAATAGACGATTTAACAGTATACGAAAATGTCGAATTGCCTTTGCATTATCAAGGTATGCCAAAGGACGAACGTCGTGAAAAAATTGAATCTGTTTTAAAGAAGATGGATATCTTACATAGAAAAGATCACTTTCCTCGCCAACTTTCTGGAGGACAGCAACAACGTGTTGCAATTGCCAGAGCGGTAGTTTCTAATCCAAAATTCATCTTAGCAGATGAGCCTACTGGTAACTTGGATTCTAAAAATGGAGCAGAAGTAATGAAAATTCTTACACAGTTAAATCAAGAAGGTGCAACAATCATTATGGTTACACATACAGAATCTGATGTACAATATGCAAATCGAGTGATTCGATTATTCGATGGAAAAGTACAATCTGATATTGTCAGAAAAGCTAGCTAATCATATCTTTCAAATTGATGTTTTTAAAAATTAAACACATGAAACGTCTTTGTTTAAAAAGTCTTTTAAAGACATGAAAAAATGACTTTTTAAACGATGGTAAGCCTGCCTACCGCAGGCAGGTTTCATGTGACCATCAGGAAAAATAAATTTAGACACATGAAATATTTACTAAGTGCTCTTATTGCATGCTTGCTAATTCCTTTGAATGTAAATGCGCAACAAACGATAACATTCAAGGATGCAATTGGAATTGCACTAAAGAATAATAATGAGATTAAGAACAATTGGAATGATATAGCTTACAATGAATCTGTTTATAATAATAGACATTGTAAGTTCTTACCTTATGTAGAAGTAAACTCTTTGGCAGGTCTTGTAACAGGGCGAAGTT
The DNA here is from genome assembly GCA_020630735.1 of Saprospiraceae bacterium. Classification (GTDB taxonomy): domain Bacteria; phylum Bacteroidota; class Bacteroidia; order Chitinophagales; family Saprospiraceae; genus JAHDIP01. The sequence continues at coordinate 3,907 of JAHDIP010000014.1, forward strand.
TTGACCAAATAACAGGTAATATTTTTACAGCATCAGGTAGGTCATTGGATCTGAACCTTTATATGGAGATGAATCTTTTCAATGGACTTAATAATCATAAACAGATTAAAAAAGAATTAGCACAAGTAAATTTAAGTAAGCATAATTTAGCTCGAAAAGAACAAGAAATTATGTTCAGAGTTTCTTTACTTTTCCTTAATATTTTGCAAGCTCAAAACAGTATTGAAGTCTTAGAAGAAAACTTGGTTTACCAAAATAACCTTCTAAAGAAAGTAAATGGGCAAGTAAAAGTCGAAAGAATATACCAAGCAGACTTGTACCGACAAGAAGCTGAAGTGAAAAAAATCAAACGACTATTATCCATGGCTGAAAATACAAAGCAAAATAACCAACTACAATTAATGTTGATACTTGGTTTAGATGTAAAATCAGACTACCAGTTTGAAATCAATTCTATTGAAGACTTTGTAACGTCCGAAACGTCAAGTTTGAATCCTGAAGAATTATACAAAGTTGCTTTAGCTAATCGAAGAGATTATCTAGGAATGGACGAACAGATGAATATAGCTGTAAGTAATTTAGAAATATTGAAAAGCGACAAATTGCCTAAACTAGACTTATTTTTTAGTTATGGTACTGACTTTTCATCTTTTCAACAACGTTCTTTAGGAGAACAAATTTTTAAAGACAACCTAAATTCTACATTAGGAGTCAGTTTAAGAGTTCCTGTTTTTACTCGCTTTCAAAACAAATTGGCCTTAAGTAAAGAAGTGTTTAACCAAGAAAATTTGAGAAACAATAAATACGATTTGAAAAATCAAATATTTATTGAAGTGACCGAAGCACTTGGCAATTATAGAGCTTCTCTTTCCAATTTGGATGTAGTAAAAACAGAATCTAAGTCCTTAGAAAAAGTAAGATCAGTAACTAGAAGCAAATACGAATTAGGAAGTGCAGATTTAGTGGAACTATCTCTCGTCAATAGAGATTTACTAGAAGCTCAACTGAATATTGTACTTGCAAATGTCGATGTTGCACAAAAACTAGTTGTTCTGGAATATGCTTTAGGAAAACTCAAACCCTAACAATAGGTTGATCGCTCTTTAATACACTTACACTTTTGTTGCAGCGTATAAATCCTATTTGAATAAAGATCTCCCCTTATTCTAAAATAGCTATTAATAGCTTCCTAATTTTTTAGAGTAAATGCTTGTGCGAAAATAAGTTACTTAGTAACGGTATTTGTTCAAGTACTTGATGTTCATACTTACCGAAATTTTGTCAGTTGGTGGGGGTAGTATCTATTGTCTGATACTATACTAAAGTCAAAATGGTTTTCGGATTACCAAACGGTTAAAGCTACTGAGAATCAATCGATAGCTACTAATGATGATCCTTAAACTGAATACCAGTAGGTATAATCGCCACTACTGATGAAATTACTGTAAGTGAATAAATATGTAAATGTATTTTTTTAAAATAAAAAATAATCAATATGAAAAATCGTGTATTTGTAGTTTTAGAACCCGAAGTCGAGAAGATGCAACTTTGGAAAAAAGAAAACAACCTGGAAGGAAGAGACAATCTAGATGAAATTCCAGAAACGATGGCTGTATTTACGATCTGCGGTCGAGTCAATGGATATCCTGCAAATCCTAGATATACTGCAACCACTAAGAACTTACGAGAATCAGTAAAATTGCTTTTTAATGCAGAAGATAGTGTCGGAGAATTTATGCGGTCAATAAAATTAAAAGATTTACTGTATGAACCAATTAAAGAGAAACAATTTGAAACGAAAGAAGAAGAATGGAACAATGTATTTGCTCCCAATTGTTCACCAGCATTAAACGAAGTATACTAATATTTTATTCATACATATTCAAATATAACAATGCAGATGAGTGACTCAGTTTTTTGAGTCACTCCACATAGTTATAAGAAGTTAATTTAGAAAACACATGCCTTCAATTAATTACTCAATTTACGATTATACGATGACTGATATGTTGACTCGTCTAAGAGACGAAGATCAACGTGGAATTACGTTCATAAATGGTGCTGATAAAGAATCCTTTATGGCTTATGAAACCTTGTGTGAAGAGGCATTAAAATGTCTTTACTTACTACAGGAAGTTCATGGAATGAAAAAAGGAGAGGAGTTAATCTTTCAAGTAGAAGATAATAAAGAATTTCTCATCTTATTTTGGGCATGTCTTTTTGGAGGTATCATTGCCGTTCCTTTATCAATAGGAAACCAAGACAGTCATCGGAAAAAATTACTTGAGGTATGGAATAACTTAGCAAAACCTAAATTAGTTATTGATGAACGAAATTTAGAACGAATAGAAAAATATGCCAATAATGAAAATAAGCATGATTGGCTTGAAGATATACAAAGAAACAGTTTTTTAATTAGTAGTGTAATGAATGGAGATAAGTTAGGTACTATTGTAGATTCATCTGCAGAAGACCTAGCTTATATCCAATTTTCTTCAGGCTCTACTGGAAGTCCTAAAGGGGTAATGCTAACGCATCGTAACCTAGTTTACAATACACATGATATTGCAAGCCGTTACGAACTAACCCAAAACGATGCTGCATTAAGTTGGATGCCACTTACCCATGACATGGGAATTATAGGTTTTCACCTAACATCATTAGTGTATAATATCAACCATTATGTAATGCCTACGTCTTTGTTTATTCGAAGACCTCTTTTATGGTTCGATAAAGTGTCTGAACATAAAATAGCACAGGTGTATTCGCCTAACTTTGGTTACGAATATTTATTAAATGCACTTGATCATAAAACTCCAGAATGGAATCTGTCTTCTGTTAGAGTTATCTATAATGGTGCTGAACCGATATCCTATAAGTTATGTAATAAGTTTTTAGAACGCATGGCGTCTTTTAAGTTAAAAGCATCCGCTATGTTTACTGTATATGGCTTAGCAGAAGCATCAGTAGCTGTATGTTTACCTACCATAGGCTCTGGTATTCGAACACACTTTTTAGACAGAGGATCTTTAGAAATCGGAAATAAGGTAGTTAATGTTGAACCTACAGATAAATTAGCAGTAGACTTTGTAGAGGTAGGAGAGGTCATTGAACATTGCAATATCCGTATCTGTGATGATAAGGATCAATTACTTGAAGACGGAAGAATAGGTAATATTCAAATCTCAGGACTTAACGTAACAGATGGCTACTACAGAAAGGCTGAAGCTACAGCAAACTTAAAAACGAAAGATGGCTGGGTAAAAACAGGTGATCTTGGTTTTATGTTGAATGGAAAATTGATCATTACAGGACGAAAGAAAAATATAATTATCATCAATGGTCAAAACTATTATCCACAAGATATAGAACGTGCCCTTAATGATATTAAAGGACTAGAGACAGGGAAAGTAGTAGCTATAGGTACCAATATGAAAGTACAAGACAAAGAAGAATTACTTTTGTTTGTACTCTTTAAAAAGAAACCAGATGCTTTCTTGCCAGTTATAAATACGATAAAGAGAAGACTTGCAGAAACAATCGGTCTTATCCCAGATAAAATTATTCCAGTAAGAAGAATATTAAAAACAACAAGTGGGAAAGTACAGAATTTTGCTTTCTTAGATGCTTATGTAAAAGGTGATTATGATGAGGTAATCGCTGCAATTGAAGAACTATCTTCAAATACTATTTGTGATGATATTAATGAAACACAATTTGAAACAAAGATAAAAGAAATCGTTTTTGATATTGCAGGTAAAAAAATAGAAAAAGAGGATTCTTTTATTGGATCTGGTATTAGCAGCTTACAACTTGTAAGAATAATTAACAGATTGAAAGAAGAGCTAGGTGTCAATGTCGCTATCGATGAATTATTTAGAATTAACAATTTTGATTCTTTTCTACAATTTGCTTTTGAAAAAAGAGGTCGTAAAGAAGAAATAATTGAAACTAAAAAATGGTCAGAAGAAGAACCGTTTGCACTATCACATGCACAAAAAAGAATTTGGATATCTTCTCAAGTAAGCGATAAATCAAGGTCACTGAACTTAAGTACAACTACTAAAGTAAAAGGAAATTTACAGCCTGCATTATTGCGTGAGGCACTTACAGAAGTCGTTCAAAATCATGCATCTTTAAGAACAGTCTTTGGTGTTCAAAATAATGAACCATTCCAGAAAGTATTGAAAGTAGAAAATATAGGTGAAATATTAACCTATGTTGAAAACATAAATGATAATGAATTAAATGATTGTTTAGCAAAATATGCAAATCGAGTTTTTGATCTTGAGAAAGGACCTTTGTTCCGATTTTTGTTGATCAATGTTAGCGATCAAGAATTTGTATTTCAGTTAACAGTACATCATATAGTTGTAGATGGCTGGTCGAGTGGTATTTTATTTAGAGACATAGATGCAGCTTATAGAGCACTAACGTTTGGTGAACAACAAAGCTTAATAACTAATGCTTCGTACAGAGATTTTGTTGTATGGGAAAAAACGATGCTGGCAAAAGAGCCGAGCAAACTAGCTCGTGCATTCTACAAAAAAGAATTTGAACAGCCACTAACCAACTTAAATTTTTCTGAATCAAAAGCGACTAACCATATTGATTTGGAAGGAGAAATGTTGACGTTCACATTACCAAATACATTACGTGAGAAAATTAAAACTATTAGTACAAGAGATGGAGCTACTCCGTTTATTACGTTACTAACGATACTCAATGTTCTGATTTATAAATATACTGGTAAAACAGATATCCTATTAGGTACAGAGTCGGCAGGACGATCACACAAGCAATTCGAAAATATCATCGGATACTTTTTGAATACATTAATGGTTCGTACTGTATTTGAAGAAACGAATACTTGGGAACAAGTTACTTCTCTTGTAAAAGAAAAATTATTCAATGCATTTCGTCATCAAAGCTACCCTATAGATTTAGCTATTCAAGACGAAAATGTCATCAGCCAATTAGAAGGAAGGGATTTATTTGATGTATTGGTTTTATATCAAAACTTCGAGCATGCTTTAAAGATGAACCAGTTCGCTAGTTTTGAATTAGAAGAAATTCCACAGCCAATTAAAAATTGTTATGTAAATATTCAATTTGAATTTGTTGAACACAGTAACTTACTGGAGCTAAATGTTAAGTACAAGAAGTCCATGTTTTCTGCTGATTTTATCAAAGGGATGTATGAAAGAATGTTGATGTTGATTGATCAAGTCTCAACAAAATCTGCAACAACTGTTGATATGCTTTCCATCATTTCTGACGAAGAAAAAGAAAGAATACTAAATGTATTTAATTCCAATACTATCGCAAGAGGCAATACTTCTGTTATCAATACATTTGAAACACAAGTAGCTGCATCACCTGACAAGGTTGCACTAGTCTGTGGAAATACAGAACTAACTTATCGTGAGCTAAACGAAAGAAGTAATCAACTAGCTCACTATCTAAGAGATAGTGTTGATCTTCAAATCGGAGATAAAGTAGGATTGTTTTTAGAGAAAAATGAGTGGATGATTATTAGCATACTAGCTGTGCTTAAAAATGGAGCAACATATATTCCAATCGACGTGGAATATCCTACTAATAGAGTCCAGTACATTATGGACGATTGCGATATGGATTGTATTCTTTCTTCTAAACATACCAGTGATTTTAGAGATGTGAATATAATTGAAATCAATGATTTAGCCGTTACCTTATCAGCGTTAAGTACATCCAATCCTAATCAAAGTATTGATCAAGATTCATTAGCTTATATCTTATACACTTCAGGTACTACAGGTAAACCTAAAGGTGTAATGATTGCTCTAAATGCTTTAACAGACTATGTAGAAACCTTTAAAGATTATTTTAATATTAATAGTACAGATGTTGTTTTGCAACAATCTTCTATTTCATTTGATACACATGTAGAAGAGGTTTTTCCAGTTTTGCTTAGTGGTGGACAACTAATTGTTTTAACCGATAATAATAGAAATATAGATACGCTTAGAACGGTAGTAGAAGAAAAAGAGATCACAGTTCTTTCTTCTACACCTTTGGTCATAAATGAGTTAAACAAAACTCCAGAAGTATTGGCATCACTTAGATGTTTAATTAGTGGGGGAGATGTTTTGAAGGCGAATCATATTAGTAATATTTTAGGAAGATTTCCATTATACAACACATATGGTCCTACAGAATCTACGGTGTGTTGTACATATCAAGAAGTAAAAACAGTCAAAGACATCTATTCTATTGGGAAACCGATTGCGAATAGACAAGTATTGATTTTGGATGAAAAACAAGCACTTGTGCCTATCGGTAGTGTCGGAGAAATCTACATTGGTGGAGCTGGACTGGCTAAAGGATATATAAACAATGAAGAAGAAACAGCTTCAAAGTTCATCAATATCTCATTAGACGATACAGCAAGAGTATACCGTACAGGTGACTTAGGGAAATGGAATACTGATGGTACAATTGAGTTTATAGGACGATCAGATTATCAGCTAAAAATAAGAGGGTATCGTATAGAGCTTGGAGAAATAGAAAACATTTTTTCAACTTGTTTCTCAGTAGAAGATGTCGTTGTAAAAGCTTTTGGAGAAGGTGACGATAAATATTTAGCTGCTTTCTATGTGAGTAAAGAAACCTTACCAACAGTTCAAAATATCCGTAAGCAATTGTTTGGGAAGTTACCAACATACATGATTCCTTCTGAGTTTATAGAGCTTGAAGAGTTTCCTAAAAATACGAATGCTAAGATAGATCGTAAACGCTTAGTACTACCTACTAATGTTAAGAAAGAATCCTCAAACCTTAGTGTTCCGATAACTACTGCCGAAATAAGTATGGCAGGTGTATGGCAAGAAGTGTTGCAAGTAAATTCTATTGGTGTAAATGAAAATTTCTTTCAGAAAGGTGGTCATTCTATCAATGGAACAATTTTAATCTCAAAAATCAATCACTTATTTAATTGCAACCTTAGCTTAAAAGATTTATTCTTAAATCCTACAATATCGGAGTTGCTTAGCGAAGTTGAGCATACTGAAAATAACGAAAGAGATAATATTCAGTTATTGCCTGTTCAAGAAAAGTATGAGATATCGCATGCTCAAAAGCGATTGTTTTTCCTAAGTAGTCTAGAGCAAGAAATATCTTCTTACAATATTCCTGTTGTGTATAATCTCAACGGTCCATTGGATATTGATATTTTAGAACGAGCATTTCGAGACTTAATTGGGCGACATGAAAGTTTGAGAACTTACTTTGTGAGCGGTGCAGATCGTATTTTCCAAAGAATAGAAAAATCAGAAGATGTCAGTTTTAATTTAAAGGTATTGCCTTGTAATGCAAAATGGACAGAAACAGAATTAGATAATAAAATTAGATCGGTAGTTAATAAGAAGTTTAATCTTCGATTTGCTCCCTTATTTAGAACCGCATTATTCAAAAAAGACGAATCGAATTTTATCTTTTGCTTTGTCATCAGTCATTTAGTTGCTGATGGATGGTCCGTAAAAGTATTATTTAAAGAGCTTTTCGAAACCTATAATGCTTATGCGAATAATACGACTGTTAATCTATCAGAATTAAAAATACAGTATAAAGATTATGCGTCTTTTCAGAATCAAAAATTGATTGATGGAGGATTTCAACAACAAAAGTCCTATTGGTTAAATCAATTTGAAAATGAGATTCCAAAACTGGAGTTAACGACAGATACTAAAGAGATAGAGCATTATCCTTATAAAGGATTGACTAAAAAGTTTGTTTTTTCTAAAGAAGAAACAGCCGTGCTAACACAAACGGCACAGGCTACAGAAAAAACACTTTTTATGATCTTGTTGACATCGGTTTATACCTTACTGTATAGATATACCAATCAAGAAAAGATCGTAATCGGAACACCTGTAGCGGGTAGAAACCACAAAGATTTGGAAGACCAAATTGGGTTTTATGTCAATACCTTACCATTGCTTATCGAGTTGCAAGGTCAAGACAATTTAATGGCCGTTTTAGAGAAGGTAAAAAAATGCTGCTTAGATGCATTTGACAATCAAGATTTTCCTTTTGATCTACTTGTAGATGACTTGAAACTTGAAAGAGATCTTTCTAAAAATCCGTTGTTTAATGTTTTGGTAGCAATGCAGGAAAGCGAACTGTACAATGAACAGCAATATTTCTTTGAAGGTCTTCAGCATTCAGCTTACGATTTTGATAAGCAGATATGCAGTTTCGATTTGAGTATAGAGTTCGTTAATAAAAACGATCAAGTAGAAACGAAAATTCTTTTTAATAATGATCGATTTGATGAAGTATGGGCTGATCAGTTTATGGTGCATTATCAAAATATCGCTCGAAGTATCATCAATTATTTTACGGAACTAAATGAACAAAAAGAAGTAGACATTGCAATTAGTGAACTACCTCTTTTAACGAATACAGATAGGAAAAAATTACTAGTAGATTTTAATAATACAGATTTTCCAATCGATGAAAATAAAACGGTCTTAAGTTTATTTGAAGAACAAGTTTTACTACATCCAGATAAAGTAGCCATTGATTTTTATGGAAAGCAACTTACGTATAAAGCTTTACATGAAAAGTCAAATCAATTGGCACATTATCTGAAAGCAGAAGGCTTGAAACCAAATCAATTTGTACCATTATACCTCAACCGTTCGCTAGAAATGGTGATTGGTATATTGGCCGTTTTAAAAGCAGGAGGTGTATATGTTTCTGTAGATCCTGAGTATCCAAAAGAACGTATAGATTATATCTTAGCGGATATCAATGCGAGCCTTCTTTTGACTCAGGAATCATTATTAGAAAATATACCTGATGTTGTTTGTCGTAAGATAGTATTGGATGAAGAAGCAACGTTAGCAACTACTTATCCTGTAAGCAATGTTGTCGAGACACCTGCATTAGATGATTTAGCTTATATCATTTATACCTCGGGTAGTACTGGAAAACCTAAGGGCGTGATGATTACACATCGTAATGCCTCGTGTCTAATTCACTGGTCGAAAGATGTGTACAGCTCGAAAGATATGGAGGGAATGTTAGCAAGTACATCCTTTAATTTTGATCTTTCCATATTCGAATTGTTCGCACCATTGGCTACAGGTGGAACGGTGTATTTGGTAGAAAATTTATTGTCTCTATTGACTATGCCAAAGCTACCTATTTCGTTTATCAATACGGTTCCTTCTTTGATGGAAGAGTTGCTAAAATCTGGTACTATTCCTAATGGAGTGCGTATTGTAAATCTTGCTGGTGAGCCATTGTCTACAGACTTGGTAAATAGAATCTACGAGATCAAACATGTCGATAGTGTATTTGATTTGTATGGTCCTTCGGAGGCAACTACATACATTACCTACTGTCGTCGACAGTATCGACAGAAAGCAACCATAGGTAAGCCTTTATATAATTCACAGATTTATATTCTTGGATCAAACATGGAATTGCTTGCTCCAGGTAAAGTTGGTGAATTGTGTATTGGTGGCGATCAAGTAGCAATTGGATATCTTAATAGACCAGAGCTTACAGACGAAAAATTTGTTTCAGACCAATTTACTACTAAGCCTAATCAGAAGCTTTACAAAACAGGTGACTTAGCAAAATGGTTGCCAGATGGAAACTTAGAGTATATCGGACGAAAAGACGAACAAGTAAAAATAAGAGGTCATCGAATTGAACTTGGAGAAATTGAAAGTGCTTTAAGAGGACACCAAGCAATAGAAAATGCAGTCGTTGTAGCTAAAGATTTGAAGCACGGAAAAGAGTTAGTCGCTTACTTTGTACCTACTGCTGATTATGATCTTTCAGAAATGAAAACATATTTGCGCAAAAAACTTCCTGTATATATGGTGCCTGCAGTATTCCAAAAGTTGGAAAGCATACCATTAACGCCTAATGGAAAAATAAACCGCAAAGCCTTGCCAGATCCTCAGCTGATAGAGCGTAAAGAAGCGTATGTTGCACCTCGAACACCACTTGAAAAAGAGCTAGTTCAGATTTGGGAAGAACTTTTGGACCAAGATAATATTGGCATTTATGATAACTTTTTTGAACTAAGAGGGAATTCTATAAAGTCAATTATTCTTTCGTCTAAGTTATCAGCAATGCTACAAAAGGAAGTTAATCCAAAAGTAGTTTTCATCAACCAAACGATAGCAAGTGTAGCAGCCTACATTCAAAACTCTTTGGATACAGAAGATACTAGAATGGAAGTAGTAGAGGCTCAAGATCACTATCCAGTTACAGGAGCACAAAAGGGCTTGTGGTTATTACATCAGCAAGAGGCGAATGCTGCATACAACATGCCTTCAGTGTATTCAATAACAGGAGCGTTAGATTTAGTAAGGCTAGAAACTTCATTTAATGCATTGGTGAAACGACATGAGATTTTAAGATCAAAGTTCTTTTTGTTAAAAGGAGAACTTAGATATCAAATTGTTGAAAATGCAGAGGTGAAAGTAGATTGCATATTCGCTGAGAAAGCGTCTAATGAGGAATTGGATCAATTGATCTCCAAAGAAGCTTCTGATGTGTTTGATTTGGAAAATGATTCACTGATTAAAGTAAAGGTCATCAACATTGAACCAGGTAGAAATATACTCATCTGTATGCTGCACCATATTATTTCAGATGGTTGGTCTTCCAATATTATTGTAAGCGAAATCATGGAGTTGTATAATAAAGGTGAAGCACACACGATGCAACCACTGGAATATCAATATAAAGATTTTGCTATTCATCAACAGCAATGGTTGAAATCTGATGCTGTCCATGTTCATGAAAACTATTGGAAGCAAATCTTTAAGGAAGGTGTTCCAGCAACAGTTTTACCTTTCGATTATTCTAAAGATACTACGTCACAGTCCAATAGAAGTGTACTAACATTTGATCTTGATACAGCTAATTTAAGTCAAATAGAAGCTATTGCTCAACGTGAAAATGTTACGACAAATTCGATTTTACTTTCATGCGTTAATTTATGCCTTCATTCTTATTTAGAAAAAGAAAAAGTGGTCGTTGGTATTCCACTCTTAGGACGGAATAACCAAACCTTATACAGTCAAGTTGGATTATATGTAAATACCTTGCCCTTTGTATATGAGATCTCCCCTGATGAAACATTTGCAGAAATGTGTTCATCAACGCACAATGAAATGTCAGAATTGCTTATCCATCAGATGTATCCTTTAGAAGAGGTCGTTAAGCACTGTGTATCTAATGCAGAAGCCAATAACTCTTTGTTCAATATCTTGTATGTCTTCGAAGAGTTAGGCAGTGAAACACAATTGCATTTTGATGGATTAGACTTAGAAGAAAGAAATTATGAAAATAGAGATATTAAGTATGATCTAGCCTTTAAGTTTAAAAAGCAAGAGAAAGAAGGATTAAAAATACAAGTGTCATTAGAGTTTAATAAAAATAGATACAGTGACTTAAGTATGGAATTGTTAGCTGATCGTTTGCAGCAAATTATTTCCAAGATACTCAGTGAACCAGAAAAAAATATGAATTCAGTACTTAAAAATATTGCTAACCAAATGCAAGTTGAAACCTTTTCATTAAACATAGATTTAGAAATCTAAGTAAAAATAACAATCATGGTATTAAATTATTTAAAAACAGGAGTGAGGAATTTGAAAAGAAATATTTCTCATACATTTATCAATATCCTAGGTTTGTCCCTAGGGATGGCCGTTTTTATCATAATTCTACAGTTTGTTTTAGTGCAAATGAGTTATGATAAATTTCATGCCAATCACGAAAATATTTATCGAGTAGCAACTACTACTCCAGATGGCGATTCTTATGCTAAGAGCTATGGTAATCTTAGCGAAATTATGAAGAGTGGCGTTCCTGAAATAGAATCTATTATTCGTTTGGATCGTACAGATGGATTAGTCATGAAAGATGGTATTCAAACGTTTGAAGATAATGTCTTTCAAGTTGACCCTTCTTTTGTTGATGTGTTTGATTTTCCAGTAATTGAAGGATCTGTCGCTGGTGCTTTAACCAATAACAAGATCATCGTTTCGGAAAAAATAAAAGATAAATATTTTAAAGAAGGTACTTGTATAAATAAAACATTTGATTTTGAAAAAACAGTATACACGGTAGCAGCAGTTGTCGATGTTCCTGAAAATTCTCATTTTACTTTTGATGTTTTAATTCCTTCTCCTACTACACAAGAATATGATTTAGATAACCTTGATGTTTATACTTATGTTGCATTGAATAATAAAGATATTAGTGGCGTTGAAGGAAAGATAAATAGTATTTTGAAGAATAACTGTAAAGAAGAAAATTGTAGAACGTCCTTATTTTTACAACCATTAGGAGATATTTATCTTAACTCTGATTTGAAAAAAGAGTTAGGTGTCAACGGTTCACAAAAAGATATTTTTTACCTTTTTATTTTTGCTTTACTAGTATTAATCGTTGCATGGTTCAACTATATTAGCTTGTCTACAGTAGGTGCTATTAATCGAAGTAGAGAGATTGGTACAAGACTAGCACTGGGAGCTTCGAGAGGTAATTTAGTATCTCAGTTTTTACTTGAATCTTCAATAGTAAATGTTATCGTATTTTTCATTACGATTGTTTTAGCTTTTATTGGAGCTAAATTTATTAATTCTCAAATGGGAATTACCATGTCTGATGCCATCTGGTATTCACCAATATTTTGGATGATTTATATCGGTGTGTTGGTCTTAGGAGTTATCATAGCATCCATTTATCCTGCTCTTGTTATTTCTGGATTTAATATCATAGATACGATGAAAGAAGCAAGAAGTAGTAAGAGTGGTAAGGCGACAAGAAAACTAGTAACTTCTGTACAGTTTGTCATTACCATATTTTTGATAGCAACTACATTGATTGCATTTAGCCAAATGAACTTTATACGAAACCAAGATTTAGGAATTAATATCAATGAAGTTATTGTTGTAAATATTCCTGAAAGCATTTCGGATAAAAAAGAAAATATTAATTCTTTAAAAGGCGAGTTTCTTAATGATCCATCAATTAAAAAAGTAGCTGTTTCTTCATTGATACCAGGAGCTGAGTACAACTTCGTTGTTGGTGATGCAAAGAAAAACGAACTTGATACACCCAAAGAACTTAATATGATTTGGGCTGATTATGATTTTGCCGATGTGTTTGAGATTGATATGTTGCAAGGAGAAAGTAAACTGAAAGAGTTGAAGAATATTGAGTCACCAGTTTTCTTAATCAATGAGGCAGGTGCCAAAAAGATGGCGATAAATAATGTGGAAGAAAATGAGGAAGTCTTATCGATACTCGGAGGCAATCAAGTAATGGTAGCAGGTGTGTTTAAAAACTTTTACCAAAAAACAGCAAAGTATGAAGCCGATCCACTATTGATTGGAAGTTTCCCGCTCAAAAGATTTCCTGTTGGTGGAGATTTATCTTACTTAATAAAAGTTGATGCTTCAGACACACAAGCTGTTTTGGCAAGTCTCGAAGGAAAATGGAAAACCTTTTTTCCAGAAGTACCTTTAGATTACTTGTTCTTAGATGAAAAGTATAATCAGTTATACGTACAAGACGAACAATTGATTAGCTTATTCTCTTTATTTACATTGCTTGCGATTATTATTTCTACCATAGGATTATTTGCCCTTACATTGTTTATTGCACAACAACGAAGAAGCGAGGTGGCTGTGCGAAAAGTAAATGGAGCAACTGCACTTCAGATTGTCGGCTTATTTATCAAAGACACAAGTAAACTTATCATTATAGCCTTTATAGTTGCCACGCCACTTATCTATTTTGTCATTGGCGAATGGTTAACCAACTTTACATTAAGAATTGGCTTTGAATGGTGGTGGTATGCTTTAGCTGGAGGTATTGTCTTCTTAATAGCTGCACTTATTGTCGGATATCAAAGTAGCAAAGTGGCAAAGGTCAATCCTTCTTTAGTCTTAATGCATAATTAATCTACTCCTTTTTAATCAATGCACATTACTTATAGAATCAGCAAAATCGAATTACGTTTTTGATAAAGAAATGAATTTGATTTTGTTGATTCCTTTCCTAATATTTTTATAAAAACATTAAACGATTTAGAGCTAGTTGAATTCAGAAAACAACTTCTCTATACTTCTATTTCTTACAGACAAAGTCTGCATAAGAACAGAAATACTTTTGAATTTTGAAAACGCTTATGTAAACATACGATAAGTAATGGGTGAATAATAAGTTCCCGATTTGGGGATAGAAATTTTGTTGCTAATCGAGGCATTTTTTGAAAGGATAGCCTAGCTATCGTTGAAAAAAATAACGAAGAGTAGTAGCAAAAGAGCATAAACGAAATCAGGAAGTTATTTTTTAACCATTACTAAGTGTTATACAGCAGCTTAGTGACGGGTAAAATACGCTAGCTATTATTGAACCGTTGCTTAGTACATTTTAATTTATAAAAGACACTTAATTATGATAAAAACACTCACTACCTGTTTTGTTGTCTGTTTTGCATTTATGGGATTTGCTCAACAGACCAACCTATCTCCTCGGATAGCCAACTACGATATCGACGTACAACTTGACGTAGAACAAAAAAAGATTATTGGCTCGGAGCAATTAACTTGGAAGAATACATCAAGTGATACCATAGAAACTTTTCCGCTTCATTTGTATTTAAATGCTTTTAAAAATACAGAATCTAGTTTTATTAAAGGATGGTGGGAAGTACCAGACAATTTTACCTTGCAGCTATTTGCAGACAAAGGGTGGAGTTCTGTCGATATCAAAAGTATTGTTGATGCCGCTGGCAATGATTTAACAAAGTCAATGGTATATATACATCCAGATGACGATAACGACAAAGACCAAACAGTAGCTAGTGTAACCTTAGCCAAACCTATTTTACCAGGCGAGATACTCGATGTAAATATTAAATGGAATACAACTATTCCGAAAGCAATGGTTCGTTCTGGATACAATAAAGAATTTTTCTTCATGGGACAATGGTTCCCCAAAATTGGAGTTTATGAAGAAGCAGGAACAAGATACTCTGAGGTTGGCAATTGGAAGTGTCATCAATACCATACCAATAGCGAATTTTATGCAGACTTTGGTTCTTACAATGTAGATATTACAGTTCCAAAAGAATATTCTATTGGAGCGACAGGGGCTTTAGTTAAAGAAACAGAAACAGACTCGCTAAAAACCTATTCGTACAAAGCTGATGATGTTATAGATTTTGCATGGGCAGCTTCGCCTCATTTTGTGCTGATAGAAGAAGAGTACAAAGGAATCAATCTGAGATATTTTTCTTATCCAGATCATTCCCATATGGCAAATCGTTATTTTGAAATATTAAAACACAGTTTATCTTTTTTCGAAGAATATCTTGAAAAATATCCTTATCCGAATTTGACGATAATCGAACCACCGTTTCATGGTTTGCACAGTAGAGGAATGGAATATCCAACTTTATTGGCACTAGGAAATATTTGCTTACTGCCTGAAGGAGTTCGAACAGCTGAAGCATTTGCTGTCCACGAATTTACACATCAATACTTTATGCAAATTCTTGCTTCAAATGAAGCCGAAGAACCTTGGTTAGATGAAGGGCTTACTTCTTATTTTGAAGCAAGAATAATGGATCAAGTTTATGGTAGCGAATCATCAGCCGTAGACTTTATGGGGATTCAGATCGGAAAAACAGACATGGCTCGAAAAGACTTTGTACATAGCAGTAAAGCTCAAACAGCTAAAAATAATGCACCTAGTTGGAAATATGAAGACGATAGTTATCAAGTGATTTCTTATTTCAAAACACATACTTGGTTAAAAACCTTAGAAGGCTTGGTTGGTTTAGAGACCATGGACGAAATAATCAAAACCTATTATAAACGCTGGAAATTTAAACATCCTTGTGGCAAAGACTTTCTTACTATTATTGATGAAGTAGTCACAAAAAAACACGGCAATGAATTTGGATCGCAAGTCATGAATTTTGTAGATCAGGCACTAAATACAACGTACACTTGCGACTTCAAAGTGGTTGATATAGACAATGCAGAAAATAGAGAATCACCCGAAGATTATAAATCAAAAGTAATTGTCGAACGTGTTGGAGAAATGATATTACCAGTCGAAATTCAAATAACATTTAGAGATGGAAAAACAGTTAATGAAAATTGGGACGGACAAACAAGAAGAAAAGAGTTTTCCTACAATGGGAAGTCGAAAGTCGAATCTGTACAAATTGATCCAGAGCGAAAACTCTATATCGATAAAGACTATATTAACAATAGCTATACATCAGGAAAAGAAGAAAATGCAATTTTTAAGTATGCTACCAAATTTATGATTTGGATGCAAAACTCAATGCAAAGTATTTTGGTTTTAGCTTGATTGGAGTTTCCTTGGGGTTCTTATTTTACCATGATGGGAACCTCGAGGAATTCCAATATTTTAAATTTTTTAATTCAAAAGCATTCAAACGAACACCCTTGTTTAGCAAGTCAATTGAGTAAGTACTATGATATACTTGCTTAGTAACGATTAAACAAGAACACGTTACTAAATAGAAAAATATACAATTATCATGAAAATAATAAACGCTTATATAGCTGGATGGAAAATGATACTCCAGCATAAAAAACTTTGGACCATGTTTTTTGGATTCAATTTTATTTTTGCACTAGTATGTGCCTGGCCACTAAATAATTTTTTAGAAAATACAGTCGGAAATTCATTATCGGTAAAAGGAAGTTTAGAGAATTTTAACTACCCTTTTGTCGGAGATTTTTTAGAAAAATATGGAGACAACCTCTCTTTTATGCTCAACCAATCTTTAGTCGTATCTCTAGCATTTTTGGTACTGAATATCTTCTTGATTGGTGGTGTTTTAACAGTCTTTAAAAATAAAGCTGTAACATCGAGGTTAACTAACTTCTTTAGAGGTGCAACAACCTTGTTTTGGCGAATGACTCGCCTATCTGTTTATTTTACACTTATCCAAGGAGTGCTATTTGCATTCTTCTTTTTGAATATCATATTTGCAGCAAAAAACTTTTCGATAGTAGATCTTACTAGCGAGTATGCTGTCATAAATACAATAAAATGGACACTACCTTTTTATCTCTTTTTTGCTACTACAGTTGCAATGATACACGATTATGCAAAGATACATTTAGCACATAATTCTAGAGTAGGACTGTTTAAAAATTTCTGGAAATCAATTAGCGTATCTATCCGAAATTTTCCTGCATATTTTTCTTTATATGTCTTAAATATAGGAACATTAGCATTGTTCTTTGCTGCATACTGGTTCGTCTTTAGTATCAAAACAGCAGACTCTTTTTCGATGGTATTATTATCATTTGTAATTGGGCAATTGTTTTTATTCGGAAGGGTAGGGTTTAAGTTAGCTAATTTAGGAAGTGCCAATGCGCTTTATCATGATACTTACCTTGCACAAGAAATTGAGAAAAGAGAAAAAGCAGAACAAGAAAAAAGAGAAAAAGAATTAAAAATACAAAAAGAGAAAGAACGAAAACTTGTTAGTACATTTTAACGAAGAAGACTAATGCTACATTGAATATTAGCCAAAATAGAACTACAAAAAACAACGATCATTTTCAAAGGTAAAGAACAGCTTTTCTTTGAGCTATACTAGCAGCAGGAATTACCAATCTATATTGTTTGGCTTTTGCTTGCGAGAGAAAACGAGTGACTCCGATCATGATTCTTATCAGTTAAGAATTGATGAAAAGAGCACTGATTAATAACTACAATTACTTACCTTTCTTAACTACAAAGTTATGGTATACATATATTATACTTTTATTTCCAAAACTCATCATAATAAAATGATGAGACAGTTTTTACCTGATTTTACAAAAGAATTTCAAAACAAAATTAGAAAATTCAGAAGGTGGGAGGACGCTCAGTTATCTTTATTAGGTAGATTACTACTGGTAGAAGGAATGAAAGAACATGGAAGAATTATAGATCCAAATTTCATCAAACTAACAAAATATGGCAAACCGTATTTTGATGGAGAAACGATTGAGTTTAATATCTCACACTCAGGCGAATTAGTGACTTGTGTGATCTGTGATAATTTCCGAATAGGTATTGATGTCGAAATAATCAATGCGATTGATATAGCCGACTTCAAATTCCAAATGACGGATTATGAATGGAAAAGAATAGTATCTGCTAAAGACAGCAAAGATGCATTTTATCGCTATTGGACGGAAAAAGAAGCCGTACTAAAAGCACATGGTAGAGGTCTATCTACTCCATTAGATTCTTTTGAAGTTATTGATGGAAAAACCTCCATAGGTAACAAAAACTTTTTCTTGAAAGAAATCAAATTAGGTAATCAATATATTTGTCATGTAGCATCAAGTCTTCTGCTAAAAGATGCTGATGTTGTTTATATTGAATTATCAACTTCAGAACTCTTCGAAAGGAAAAAAGAATTATTATTGAATCCTGTATAAAAAACGAAAACACGACATATCCTGAAACCAAAGTGGTTTTGGGGTTGTCAAACGATTAAAGCTACTGAGAATCTTTCGCTTAATCAAAGAATGGTAAAAGTGAAGATAGGGATGCGAAAAAAGATAATAGACAGAACCGAATACTGGTAGGTATAGAATCTTGATTCGCTACTCTCTCTTCGTAAATTTCTAAAACTTACTTATCCAATAAAAAAGATACAATAATTTCTATATCTACCCCAAAATGAATATAAGTCTGTCCAGACTACTAGGAGCCTCAGAGAAATCTGGGGCTTTTTTTGTTTTAGACATCTAGTGCACTAGCTTTTCTTATATAGAATGATTTCACAATAGGTTTAACAGAAAATAATTTTGTAAGTTGTATCTTTATAGTCTAAAAAATAATTAATCATGAAGAATATACTTTTTTTCTGCTTATTACTTGTAATGACAAGTTCAATATTCGTTCTAACTGGTTGTGGTAATGATGATGATGGAGAAGTCATTGTGGCCACTTGTGATGATGGCATCCAAAATGGAAATGAGCAAGGAGTCGATTGTGGAGGTTCCAATTGTGAAGCTTGTGAAGTAGGTGCACATGGTAGGTGGCAATCGGCAGGTATCGATATTTCACCTCTATTAGCATCTTCTTATTCGAGGTTAGTCATAGAGTTTAGAACTGATGGCACATTCACTTACGACCAAACAGATCTTGATGGAAACATCATAACGACAGAAGGCACCTTTATCCAAACTGCATCTTCTGAAGAAGATATTTGGGATATTATACTAACCCAAACGAACCCTTCCATTACTACTGAAGGCATCTTCAGGGCTTCAGAAACGATAATGGAATATGAAGTAGTACAAACAAATCCACCTATCGAAGGTTTTGCTCCCCCAGCGTCTACTGCAGGTTTTGGTAGCACAAGTGGAGGGGCTTTTGGCGAAGATAATATCGTGATTTATAATGTGTTTTAAGAGAAACAACAACAACTCTGTAGTTTTTGACTAGCAGGATCGAAGTATAATACCCTCGTTCAATTTTTCGGAAGGAGAAAGCTGGGCTTTTAGAGCAAAAAGGATATAAGATCATAAGCAAAACGCGGCAGTCATTATTTGATTATTGCGTATCCATTTTATAGTATAAAAGTCAAATTTAGTTTAGAATGTCCTTAGATTATCCTTAAACGTCCTCTTGCAGACGACCCAAAGCCCAAATATCTTGATTTTAAGGCTTTCTTAATACTTTTTAAGTCAAAAATCCTTTACCTTTGGTGGGTAAATAGTGCTAGAGCAGCTAAGTATAGTGTTCTAGCATTCAATTTCATGGTAACATATTAAACTACTTTTTAAAAAGATCGAAATGAAAAAGATACTATTGTTTAGCCTTATGGCTTTAATTACGACCATAGGATATAGTCAAGAAAGCAACTATAAAGCTAAAATTGATGGTTGGTATGTAGATATAGATGAAGCTTACGAAATATCTAAAAAAACGGGTAAGCCAATTTTAGCCAATTTTACAGGTAGTGATTGGTGTGGATGGTGCAAGCGATTGGTTTCTTCTGTGTTTTCTAAGCCTGATTTTCAGAAATGGGCAGAAGAAAATGTTATTTTATTAGAACTTGATTATCCAAGAAGAACTAAAGTGCCAGAAGATATTCGTAGACAAAACCAACAACTAAAGAATGCTTTTAAGATTACCGGTTTTCCTACTATTTGGGTATTTAATATAGATAAGGACAAAGAAGGAAAATTCAATATCGAAAGTTTAGGTAAAACTGGTTACCGTAAAACCGTTGCTGAATTTACCAACGATGTAGATCGAATGCTGGCTAGGAAAAAGAAAAGTGGTAAATAAGAATTAATAAAGCCTATTAGTAACGGGTAAAAAATAAGTTCCACATTTTGGCTACAGAATTTTTGAGTTTAGATAAGGAGAAAAACGTAGTTGGACTAGCTTGCATAATATGCCACGAGTATTTTCGACGAAATATTAACTCTAAAATACCAGCCATAAATCGGGAAGTTATTATTTGACCGTTACTTAAGTAGCTCAACTACAATTACTTCGCTATACAATACCGAATTGATTATCATGAACTACTTAAAAAAGCCTCTCAACTGATCTCAGTTGAGAGGCTTTTTTATACCTACTGGTATTCAGTTTAAGGATCATCATTGGTAGCTATCCTTTGATTCTCAGTAGCTTTAATCGTTTGATCATCCCAAAACCACTTTGGTTTCAGTATAGTTTAGAGAATGAGGTGTTCATACTCTTAGGAAAAAAAGGTGACCCGTAAATGCTTTTTCCATTGATTGATTTTTCCTTGATAATCTTTTTTATGGTCTTTGGCAATAATAGGAATAGGATTGCTTAGTAGTCGTATATTTTCGACGTTTTCTAAGAGTTCAATTCCTTTGTCATAATAAGCATGTTCTTTATTTAAGGTAATTTGACTAAGTACAGAAATGGTACTTTGTCTTTGCAATAAGCCCAAGTGAGATAAGGACAAAAACCATTGTGCTTGTTCTTGATCTGAAAAATTATTTATTGAAACTACTTGCAAATACTTAATTGCACGTACAAATTTTCGTTGCTTATAGTAGGAGAGACCAAGAAGATATTGAATACTTAAATTGTTGGGTTCCTTATTAAGAATAGTGTTTAATTTTGTGATAGCTAGATCATACTTCTTTTCTTCTAGATCCTTTTTTGCATCGTTTAATTGATTGGGGTACGCACTAGAATAAGTGCTGATTTTATCTATCACTAATGGTACATTATAACGATCCGCAAGTTCAATTAGAGAATTAGATTCATCGATTGGTCTTGATGCTATCGGAGAATAATTATCTGAAGCAGATATTTGAATTACTTGAATCTGAGGTTTAGATTTGATTGGAGAGCTTTGCTTGGGAGCAGAAGAATCCGTTAGCGGTTCTTGTGGATTTGTATTATCCCCAAAAAGAAGTAAAAATATCAGACCTATAGATAGTAGTAATGCAAAAACAGTAGATGCTTTGAAAGCATAGAGTTGATTAGTTGCTTCTATTTCGTGTTCTTCTTCGGCAGAGTTTGCTGCTGTTGCTTGCCATATTTTTAACTTTTTCCGAAGATTATTTTCTAATAGCATTTCCATCGCAATGTGCTCTACTCTTTGTTGTTGAAATGCTTGTTGAAGTTCTTTATTGACTAAAAGCTCTATTTCGAAATCTTCTCTAGCACTAGAAGACATTCCATTAAGTAAATAAGCTTCTATATCGTTGTATGTATATTTATTCTTCATTTCTTTTTTTGAAATAGTCCTTTAAAAATGGATGCTTTTCAATAATTGCTTTTAGTCTATCTCGGCAAGCTTTTGCTTTTTGCCGAGCATTATTTGCATTGGTTAAATTTAATTCTTCTGCTATTTCTTGATAAGAGTACGAAAGGCGATATAACTCTAGAATATCTCTACATTTTTTGCCTAATCCTCTAAGTACTTGATTTAGCATATTTGTTAATTCTTCTTCTTCAGTCAATGTATCAGGCGTTTTTACTTTGATCGGTTGATCTAGCTTCTTATGGTCGCCAGTCAGTCTTACCTTTTCTAAACTACGATTATTCGAATAGCTCCTACCTTTACAAATACCAATAAAATAATTTTTTAAACAACTCCCCATATGCCTGTATTTTCCAGTTCGAATATTCGTACTAAAAACGATAAAAGCATCTTGTAAAGAATCCTCAACATTGTGAATACTATTTCCTTTTGACAGTAGTATTCTTTTAGCGTCTTCATGCCAATTGATAAAGCAATAATGTAATGCATTATAATAGTCATCACCACCCAAGCATATCATCTTGATGAGTTGTTGGTCTGTGTATTTGTTTTTTCTAAATTGCATCTATGAAAGTATATACAGGAAGTGATGAAAACGTTAGCTCCTTTTTCCTTTTTTTGAAAAATAGTTGACATAAGGCCGATTAAAAGGGTAAAAATAAAACGATACGTGTAAATATTACCTTTTTTAAATTAAAAAATCTATTTTTATAACCATATACACATCTAATACCTACAGGTATTCGGTTATCGGGTCATCATTTGTAGCCTTTGATTGATTTTCAGCTGCTTTAGGCAAATTAAAGTTAATAGATACTCATCTTGGATAAATATTTTTCTACTAGACTAGGCAAAAAACACAGATGATGCCTAGCATCAGCGAGTATTTTTAACGACGTAAAGTGGAAAAAGATAACTTCAAGATGGGGAATTTATTATTTTAATTTGCCTTAATCATTTGGCAATCCGAAAACCACTTTGCTTTCTGTATAGTAGAAAGGAAAAGCATTTTTTGCTCTTGTTATGTAGCTCACGATAATTAATTCGGTAAATTTTAGGGCGAAGATTTTTTTGATAGATTTTCTCAAAAAATCAATATTGGCTAAAGCTTGTACCGACTGGATACAAATAGCAGGGCTAAGGATTTATTTTTTGAAGAAATATAGCATAAGGAAAGTCAATTCCGAACCGCAAAGCGGACGGGCTGCAAGATCGTTTTAAAATACCGAAGTAATTGTGGTGAGCTACTTATGAAGAGTAAATCGCCAAAATACGCTGAGTTTTTTCTTTTTTTTAAAAAAAAGAAGAATTTAATGGTAACGAATTACTCTTTTATGGTATATATATAATGAAGGGTAATCGTGAAAACGGAATGTTGCCAAAGAAATAAAGTTTATTGATTACTAAGAACGTTTCGAATTACTTAAAGCTATGAAATTTCCATAACTAAAAATATTATTAAATGACTAGATAAAAATATTTTCAGCCCACTTTTAATACACCGTATCAAGCGTCAAATAAAATATTGAACCAGAGATTTTTTCCCTGGATAATGCGCAGCAGAGCTTTGTAGTCTTAGATACAAAGCCCAGCACATAGCATTGGGGAAAGGTCGGTATGAACGTTCAATCAATTGACCTGTACGTTGTAGTAAATAAATTAACTTTCTTTCTTAAAATGTAAAATACATAAAGGGAATTGATTACTCATACTTCCCTTCTCCTTAAGTCTTTTGTCTTAAAAAGACTAGGATATTCTATGCATAAGATTTAACAATGTGTTAGTTGCAAATGACACGTTGGGCTAATCATATGGCTTTCTGTTGTAGAGTATAGCCCTGGCAATGCTATGCATTTAAGAAACTAAACCCTATTTTTTAATCTAAATGATTTTTTATGTCAAATCCAAAAACTGAAAAACGTAGAAACAATGACTTTTCTAAGTTTTTTAACAACACAATCGCAAGTCCGGCTTTAAAACAAGTGAAAGGCGGCGAAGATGAAATTATTATCACTGAAGATTGTTTAGATTTATAGATATACTGAAACCAAAGTGGTTTTGGGATTATCAAACGATTAAAGCTATTGAGAATCAAAGGATAGCTACCAATGATGATCCTTAAACTGAATACCAGTAGGTATAAATCAACAGATGATAACGTTATGAAAACTAAGGCGGCTTACTTGACAGTGAGCTGCCTTTAATCAACCTACTTTTTTAGTTGATTGATTTTTGCTAGGAGCCAAACTCGAAACATTAGATGTTCCATATTATTTACTTTTTGTAATAATTTACTTTTTTCTTTTTTATTGACTAGTGCTTTACAAATATCACAGAAGTTGCAATAGGCGATTTTACGTTGTTGACTGATATTTTTGGAGAGGCAATAGTTTTTAAAATTTCGAATTTGCTTTTCCGTAAGATTTTCATAGCTTTCATTATTCTTTGCCAATTCATAGTAGGCTCTAATACATAGAGATCTAAAACGTAATTCGGTATTTAAGTTTTTAGTAATAATCGTATGGAGTGATTCTATGGTCTTTGCATAATCTTTTTTGTAAAAAAATAAATAAGCATTCGACAAATTAATTGTATCCTCTCGTATACTCTCTTTTAAAAATACAATATATTTGGTTAAAAAATATTCTGCCCATTCAAATTTTTGACATGCAGCAGCCATCACAATAGCATTGACAAAAGTGTTTTCAGAAATTCTATTATTGACTACAAAATTATTCTGTTGATCTCTAAACTGATAAAGCTCAAAAAGTTCTTGTTGGAAATTAAGAAGATCTTTACTTACCTTTTTTATAGCAAAATTGATCAAGATTATAATTGCAATCATTTGACCTTCTTTAGGAATCGCCTTGTAATGTTCGAATAAATACTTTTTTAAAGTAAAAAACCACGATTCATTTTGTTCTTTTAAAAAAGAAATAATTAAAACATATAGCTTAAATAGTGGATGATCCCTTAACTCTGTATGAGAACTCCAACGAATGGATTCTTCTAGTAACTTAATATTATGTTGCTGTTGTTGAATTTGATTTCTGGTAAGTAATTCTATAGAGTAAACTATTTTAGAGAAAAAATAAAAAGAATCTAGGTGATTCATACAAGACGTAATATATCTATCAGCAAGTAGCCCGTCTCTATCTGTTTCAGGATGAAAAAATAAAGCATGATTGATGCCTAGTAATTGTTGAAAATCCTCTAAGACTTTTTGGTTGTTTTGTTCTATTTTATCATTAAGCTTTTCGGAAGCATCTCTAAATTTGATATAGTTGTTTCTACGAGCATAGGCTTTAATCATAAAAGATTCTTTCATCGCTTTCTCTTGTTTTACTTCTTCAAAGACGATATAGTTTTCTATTTTTTTTATCAAATCTGTTTTTAATCCTTTAAATGACCCTTCGTTAAATGTTTTTGTGGGATATAGTTTTCTATAAATGTTTTTGGCTGTAAATTTTGGATGGCTAAAATGAGGATACTCCTTAGCAATAATTTCGAAGAACGGCACCAAAATTTTATTGGAGTTATGATAAGGCGATTTTAAAAATCTATCAACTTGTTTTAAATCTTCAGGAAGTAGTTTTTTTACTAAACCAATTAGTTTAGATTCTGTAAGTTTTGTGTACGTTTTCATTAAGAAAATATGTTTTATAATTCATGTTTTTAACAATGCGTAATATACATTATTATTGTGTTTTAGCCTTGTTTTGTTTAGTGTTTTATTATAGGTTTGTTTGTTTTTTTTACTTTTAATTCTTGATAAATTTGTTTTTAATACTATTCTTTTGTCCGTACATTTGATAGTACAGAGTTAAATTATTTATGCGTATCGAGCAATTTATTCCCTGCTCACTATTAAGTAATGATTTGTTCTGCTACTCTGTTGTTTTGTTAGTAATATTTGAGTCTCTAACTCAAAGAAATAAACATTGAATTTTTAGAAATAGTGAGTTGTTTTTAAAAGGATTAGTGATTCCTTCTTTCTAAACAACTTTATTATAAAGACTCTCCCTTAATATGATAGGCCATCTTCAACATCATGATTGAAGGTGGTCTTGATTTTTAATTCAATCAGTAGAAACTTAAATATGAAATAAATAAGTATATTTACTCTTAAGAAATCATCATTTTTTAAAAGAGTAATATGCAACATAAAATTTACACGTTGGTTCTATCATCTACTAGAATAACGATAAGCTTCTTTTTTTTATTTGTAGTTAAATCTTCTTTACTTGCTTTTACAACTATTCCCAATGTAGGGGAAAACCCTATTACCAACAAGGTACTCATCATAGGAATAGATGGTTGCCGACCTGATGCCTTAGCTGCAGCTAATACCCCAAATTTAGATCAATTGATGGCGAATGGTACTTTTACATATAATGCTCGTACGATTCCTCCTACATGGAGTGGACCAGGTTGGTCTTCGATGTTGACTGGTGTTTGGTATACCAAACACGGTGTATCGGATAATACTTTTTTTGGAAGCAATTACGAAGAATACCCACATTTTTTTAATAGAATCGAAACCTTTAATCCTAGTTTATATACAGCGTCGATTGTACATTGGGGACCAATCAATAATACGATTATGGATCAAGCAGACTTTCAACAGACTTTTGATTCAGACGTCGCAGTAAGTAATAGTGCTGTAAATCTTTTACAAACAGGAAACCCTGATATATTGTTTTTACACTATGATGATGTTGACCATGCAGGACATGCCGATGGTTTTTCTACAACTGTTCCTTCTTATATAGCAGCAATTGAAGGCGTTGATACTAACCTTGGCCCAGTATTAACAGCCTTGAATAATCGTTCAACTATTGCTAATGAAAATTGGATTATTATGGTTAGTACAGATCATGGTGGTTCAGGTACAGGGCATGGTGGCTCTTCAGAAGTAGAGAAAGAAATATTTCTTATTGTAAGTGGTGATCAAGTGCCCAATCAAGAAATTACTAAAACGACAATAGAGACAAATCCTTCCGTTGCAAATTTATCCTTTGATGGTTCAAATGACTATGCTTTTATTACAGAAAACAACGTTTTTGATTTTGGAGCAAGTCAAGATTTTAGTATAGAATGCCGAGTGAAAACATCTGGTTGGAGCGGAGACCCCGCCATTGTTTCTGATAAAAATTGGAATAGTGGTATTTATAATGGATTTGTTTTAGCAGGAAAAACAGATGGAGCCTACTGGAAAGTAAATGTAGGAGATGGATTTAATCGGATAGATTTGGATGGTGGCATTATAAATGATAACCAATGGCATCATTTGACCCTCACCTGTGATCGAGACGGCGAAGCTCGAGTCTATCAAGATGGTATTTTGATGGACGCTGTAAATATGTCGAATGTAGATGGTATTGATTCTGATTATCCGATTGGAATTGGTCAGGATGGAACATTGACCTATGGTGATTTCTTCTCTGGAATGATTGATGAGGTGCGTATTTGGAATAAAGCTTTAGACGCAACAAGTATCAGGGAATGGGCTTGTGAAAGTGTAACAGAAAACCATCCCTTTTATCCGAATTTAGTTGGCTATTGGCAAATGAATGAAGGCTCAAGTTCTTCTACTGCTGATTCATCTCCAACAAATGTCTACGCATCTATAGTGGGGGCAACATGGAATACACCTACCGAAGGAGTTAATTGTTTTGAACATCACTTGCCAGAGATTGTTGACATTACCTTTACTGCATTGGAACATTTATGTGTACCTATTGATCCTGCTTGGGGGCTAGATGGCGCCCCGTTTGGTATTCTTGCTTGTGGTGCATGTGAGGTCGTAGGTACTCCTTGTAATGATAATGATCCTAATACCGAAAATGATATGGAAGATGGATTTTGTAATTGTGCAGGAACACCTTTATGTAATACGCCTTTAGCTGTTAGTACTACCATTATAAGCGGAAATGTAGTCAAAATAGATTGGGACGCAGTACCCTTCGCGGAAAAATATCGTGTGCGTTACCGAGAACAAGGCACCAATACTTGGATAGAAGTTAATGCTGTTGTTGATGAACGTTTTTTAAATGGTCTAGTACCAAATACCAGTTATCAATATAGTGTGAAAAGTTTGTGCTCGTTGGATAATTCGATTTGGTCTGCCACCTCAATATTCACAACATCTAGTGAGTTATGTGACTATCCATTGAGTGCTAGTATTACATCTATCACCGCTACATCTGCAGCGGTAAGTTGGACAACTTTACCAGATGATATTAAATATAAAATTAAATATAAAGTCAAAAATGGTGACTGGATAGAGATCATACTTAATCCATCTAATTATGCCATTACAGCTTTGCAAGCGAATGAAGAATACCGTGTAAAATTAAAAACGAAGTGTCCTTTAGGTTGGACAAACTGGTCGCCTCGTTATGATTTTACTACAGCATCTTCTGTTTTTTTTGCTAATAATGAAATCTCAGATCATTCGACTTATAGATCGTCCTTAACCATTTATCCAAATCCATCACGTGATCAGATCAACTTAGAATGGCATAACATAAATGCTACTAATCTTTATATTATTGATTTTTTAGGTAATACAGAAATGGAGATAGATGCGACGAATTTTGGAGATTCAATAGATGTATCATCCTTAAGCGAAGGCTTATATTTTGTACTAATTAAAGATATAAATGGAGGCTCTTTTGTCAAGAAATTTCATGTTATAAAATAAATTTTTTATACTAAAAAACATCCTGTTGTAACTATAACTAGAAGTTGTCGTTTATAAAATGTTAAACATATAAAGTACAATATGATTATCTATTGTTGTAAAGGTCTAACTTCCACGGAAAGTACTAAATTAAGCAACTTTAGGAGCTAATCATTAGGAAATACATGTCACAAAAAAAGTACTAGGCACTATTTTTGTGTCTATATATTGTTTATATTATATAAATTATAAACCAGAGTAATTTAGTAAAAAAAACCAAATTGAAAAGCATAGATAATCCTTTAAATGAAGGGGTTGCTGTTAGCAAAAAAGTAAACTATGATGTTCTCGTAGAAGAGAATGCCGTAGGGCTATTCTATTTGGAAAATGACAGAGTTGCTTTTTCTAACAAAGCTTTTGCTGATGTGTTTGGTGTCCTTCCTTCCGTACTAGTTGGTACATCTATTTTTGATAAAGTAAGAGGTGATGATCGAAAGTTATTAGAGAATGGGATTGAAGCGCTACTGAGGGGTGATACGGATAGTTTCAGCCGTGATCTTCAACTAAAAAGAAATGAAGAAGAAGATGTCTATTTTTCGTTACACTTAAAAGTTCATTCTAGAGATGACAATTTGGTCCAATTGATTGGGGCATCTCGTGAAGCTACTACTAGAGTAAGAAAAAGCAAAGAACTTGTAAGAACACAATCAAGATTTGAGGCACTTTATCGTAATATCGTAGACGGAATCATAGTCTATGATTGTATAGATGAAGTTATGATCGATTGTAATGATGCAGCTGTAAAAATTTTGGGATACAAAACAAGTCAAAGCCTTCTAAAGCTTAATCGTTATGAATTCATTCCAAAGACATCATCACATTTCCCAGGAATGGATTTACATAAAGAAACGAA
The DNA here is from genome assembly GCA_020630735.1 of Saprospiraceae bacterium. Classification (GTDB taxonomy): domain Bacteria; phylum Bacteroidota; class Bacteroidia; order Chitinophagales; family Saprospiraceae; genus JAHDIP01. The sequence goes on from JAHDIP010000014.1 coordinate 33,343, forward strand.
AAACCATAGTTTTCGAGTTTTAAAAGGCGAAGCATTTAATTGTCCTGGTGCATTGATGGGCTATGGAGGAAAAGAGGTGCTCGTAACGGTTAATATTGTCCCGACTTTTAATAAATTAGGAGAAGCATTTATTATTTTTCATGATATTACAGATGAAATATTAGGTAAAAGGTCAAAGAAAGAAAGTGATAAACGATATCGAGATATTTTTAATAACTCCCATGAAGCAATCGTTTATAGAGATTTGAAAACAGGTAAGCCTATTATCTGCAATAAGAAAGCACTTGATCTATTTGGTGTTTCTACTTTTCAAGAATTTATAGATTTAGACCGTTATTCTTTTTATGATGATGAGTATGCCGATTATGTATTAAATGAGGCATTAGAAAAAGGAAGAGCCGATCTAGCTTTTTGGTTGAAAAAACAAAACGGAGAATCCATTCGTATTGCAGGAGTATTAATCAGAGATGTGAGTGATCCTGATAATCCAAAAATTATTTCATTTCTTAGAGATGTCACACGATTGCACCAAGCGCAGGTAGAGCTAAACAAAAAAAATGAAGAACTAAAAAAATATATAGATTCTAATCTACAGCTCGAAAACTTTGCCTACTTCGCTTCTCACGATTTGCAGACCCCTTTGCGATCAATGATAAGTTTTACTCAATTGCTGAAAAGCAAATTGAAAGGTCGCCTTTCTGAAGAAGAAGAAGAGTACATGCAGTTTATTATTTCTTCTAGTAAAAGTATGCGGAACTTGATTAACGATTTACTTTCCTACTCTAGAATTAATACAACAAAAATTAATATCAGAGAAATTAATCTACAGACAATATTAGCAAAACTGTGTATAGAACTGGATAGTATTATTCAAGATAAAAAAGCAAAAATTATTCTAAAACATATTCCAGAATTTATTAGAGCCGATTCAACTAAAATAAAACAGATTTTCCAAAATCTAATTACGAATGCTATAAAATTTTCACAAGAGGGAACATCTCCTATCGTTACAATCAATTGTAAAAATAATACAGACCACTGGTTATTTTCTGTAAAAGATAATGGAATAGGCATTGCACCCGAATTTCAAGATAAAATATTTTTACTCTTCAAACGATTGCACACGAGTACTGAATATGAAGGGACAGGTATCGGTCTTGCAATGGTCAAAAAAATAATAGAACAGCACGAAGGAGAAATTGGTCTAGAATCCAAGCAAGGTGAAGGTGCCTGCTTTTGGTTTACAATAAAAAAATAGAACTATACAACAAATAAAGTGATTTTCCTATTGTCCGATTAAAGCTACTAAGAATCAATCAATAGCTACCTAAAAAAAATCGAATACCGATATATATAGTTTTACGAAATTTACATTTTTCTCATTTTATTCCTTTTCTTTTTCGATTATTTGGAAGATTCCAAATAAAGGTATTTATCTGTCTTTAAGCAATCACAAAATTTATACAATCGCAAAGCATTTCTATCAAAAAAAGGTTACTTTAGTCTTTTCCACTAGACTAACCTTTTTTATGGCTCACTACACTACAATTTTTGTATTCCTTTTCTTACCTTTTACAATAGTCGCTCAAATTGACCATTGGGAAACCGCTGTTTATGATTCGGATATCTGGTCGTACCGATTAGGAACTTCTGAGCCTCCCTCAAATTGGTCAAGCCTTACCTTTAATGATGACAGTTGGCAACAAGGGCAAGGAGGTATTGGTTATGGCGATGGAGATGATGGTACAACGATTGCTCCTGTCGAGTCTGTCTATCTGCGTCGAGAGTTTACTATTTTCGATAAGGATAAAATAAAGCAAGCGATCCTACATGCCGATTTTGATGATGCCTTTGTAGCTTATATCAATGGTCAAGAATTTACCCGCTTTGGCTTAGATGGCAATCCTCCGACCTTCGATACTTGGGCTTTAGATTTGCACGAGGCCCAATTATATCAAGGTGGTCTTCCAGAATCATTTGTTATTTCAGAAGCAGATATCGACCAATTTTTTGTTGATGGTACAAATGTATTAGCTGTGCAGGTTCACAATTTTGATGGAGTTGCAAGTTCAGACTTGAGCGCTAATTTTTTTCTTTCTTTTGGTATAACAGATACATCAAATGACTATGGCGATTTGCCTGATTGGTTTGAGCCACCTGTTCCTCCACTAGGTGATTTTTCAACTCCTTTACCTATTATTAAAATCAATACCTATGGTGTAGATATTCCAGAAGAACCATCTATTGAAGGTCAAATGGGGATCGTTTGGAATGGAAGTGGAGGTCTGAATAATAGCAGTCAGCAACCCAATAATTTTTTTGGAAAAATTGCTATAGATAAAAGAGGTCAATCATCACTTTACTTTTTTCCAAAACATGGATACGCCATAGAAACCAAAGATGAAAATGGGGAAGATATGGATGTATCCTTTCTCAATTTTCCAGAAGAAGAAGATTGGATATTACACGGTCCATATTCTGATAAAACATTAATGCGAAACGTACTCGCTATGCACCTTGCTAATGGTATCGGTCCATTTAATAGTCGTACTCGCTTTGTCGAATTAATGGTGAACGGGCAGTACGATGGAATTTATGTGCTGATGGAGAAAATAAAACGAGATAAAAATAGGGTAGATATTGCGAACCTAAACGAAGAGGATATTAGTGGTGATGAATTGACAGGCGGATATATTTTTAAAATAGATCATGGTGATGCTCATTGGTATTCTCAATATAGTCCTGTATTTAATCCTGATATTAATCTTGGATTCCAATATGTTTCTCCTAAACAATCACAAATAATGCCCCCACAAGAAACGTATATTCAAAGCTATGTTGATAGTTTTGAAATTGCACTAAAGGCGACTAATTTCTCTTATGGAGGAAAACGTTATTCAGACTATATTGATCTCGCCTCTTTTGCTGATCATTTTATCTTAAAAGAACTATCAAAAGATGTAGATGCTTTTCGGTTAAGTTCCTACTATTACAAAAAGAAAGACAGCAATGGTGGAAAAATATATGCAGGTCCTGCTTGGGATTTCAATCTTGCTTTCGGAAATGCAGATTATTGTGAAGGAGGCCTTGCTCAAGGTTGGATTTATCAAGTGTATTGTGGAGATCATCCTTTTTGGTGGAATAGATTATTAGTTGATGACGTTTTTAAAAATACATTAAATTGTCGTTGGGAAGAATTAAGAGAAGGTCCTTTACACCTTGATTCTATCTTTCAATTTATCGATGAAAAAGTAGCTCTTTTGAATCCAACGCTAAACCGTAATTTTCAGCGTTGGCCTGTGTTTAACGAGTACATTTGGCCGAATGCTGTTGTTTTTGGTAGCTACGAAGAAGAAATTAATTACATGAAAGATTTCATTAGTGATCGTATTGTGTGGATGGATGCTAATATGCCTGGTAACTGTGCTGTTGGGCTGCCAACGCTTTCATCGACTCCTATTAGTATATCTCCAAACCCTTTTGAAGATAATGTCAACCTTTCATTTGAATTAGATAAAAAAACGCCAGTAGAAATTCGTATATATAATGCTATCGGGCAAGAGTTTTTATACTTGAATAAAGGAATCTCACAAGCAGGAAGCTATAATGAAATACTTTCACTTAGCGCTTTACCTCCTGGGCTATATTTCTGCGAACTACATTTGGGGACGAAAAGTACCGTTTTGAGAATAGTAAAATAGATAAAAGTTAATTTTTTTACAACACATATAAATAATATAATATAAATAATTATATTGTGCCATAATTTAGTTCTATTTTTTAGCCTGATATTTGCAGGCTATTTATGGTACTTAAATATCCCTCAAACAAATAACACATCTTTTAGATTTAGACCAAGCCCATATTAATTAGAAGAGTAAAACTCTAGTAAAAAGTTTTGTTCTTCACTCCCTATATTAATTACCCTGAATAATAAGTAGTTATACCATTTAGCTCTAATAGATGCATTGCATTTATTGGATGTTTTATATTTTAAAATAACTTTTGTATAAATAATTTATAATGGCTTCGTTACAACCCTTAGTAGGTGTTTTAGGAAAACAATTAGCAGCGCATATCTTGCGTAGATGTTCCTATAATATTACCAAAGAAAGAATAGAAGACTTTGCTAATAAAACAGCAGAACAAGCAGTCGAAGATTTATTTGTTATTTCTGCACCCACGATGGCAGAACCAATTGATTACGATTCGGGGCAGCCTTGGATTAACTCTGGTGTAGAACCGTTGATCAGTACCACAGCACAGAAAAGATCTGTTGTTTCATGGTGGTTAAATGAGGCATTACACGATACTTCTATCAATCATAAAATGACCTTGTTTTTACACCAAAATTTTACAACGTCTGTTGCTGCTTTTGGAGATACTCGAAAGTTCTTCGACCATATTAGTTTGTTGAAAATGTATGCGACAGGTAGTTATCACAAGTTGGCGTATAAAATGTCTATTGATAATCTCATGCTAGATTATTTAGATGGGGAAAGTAATACTGATGATAACCCAAACGAAAATTATGCAAGAGAGTTTTTTGAATTATTTACTATAGGCAAAGGACCACAAATTGGATCAGGAAATTATACCAATTATACGGAAGATGATATTGCTGAAGCAGCAAAATTATTATCTGGTTGGAGAGAGTCTGATCGAGAAATGATACCAGACCCTGCTAATGTTGACCCAGAAACTGGGCTTACAAGAGGTTATCCTACCTTAAGTAGACACGAAGTGACGGATAAAATTTTTAGTGCAGCATTCAACGGCGAGATTATCACTGGAGCTTATGATGCCCAAGATATGTTTAGGGAGTTGCAAGATTTTGTAGATATGATTTTTGCACAAGATGCAACAGCAATTACAATTTGCAGAAAACTCTATCGCTATTTTGTTCGTATTACGATTACACCTGAAGTCGAAACAGATATTATCGAACCAATGGCAGCCGTTCTTAGAGACAATGACTATAAATTAGAATTTCCTCTTAAGCTATTATTAAAGAGTGAGCATTTTTTTGATAAAGATGATGATGTTAGTGGTGACCAAATCATTGGTGGATTAATCAAGTCTCCGCTAGAGCACTTATTACATACCATGAGTTTTTTCAAAAT
>JAHDIP010000014.1:38565-49959 GCA_020630735.1 Saprospiraceae bacterium
TCAGGAAAAATAAAATAGACATATGAAGCGTCGAAATTTTCTTAGAAATACATTAGCCTTATCATCTGGGCCTCTTTGGCTCAATCAACTTCCAATCAAAGCATTTGCGACAGAGAGTATGTTGCCCTTATTAGATTGCCAAGGAGTCAATGATCGTATACTAGTCTTATTGTTTTTTAAAGGCGGTAACGATGGTATCAATACAATTTTTCCTTCTGATCAATACGATAGTTATATTGGTCATCGACCTCAGATAGCATTGGCTAATTCAGGTAACAACCCATTTATACCATTAGATTCGACTTTGAGTCTTCAAGACCAAGTAGGAATCCATCCAGTCATGGGGAATTTTAAAGCAATGTATGAAGCAGGAAATGCTTCTATCATTCAAGCAGTAGGCTACCCGAATTCAAATGGTTCGCACTTTAAGTCTACAGACCTTTGGTTGACGGGTGGAGACGGAACAGATGAAAATTTCAATATTGGTAGTGGATGGATGGGGCGTTTTCTGGATTCAACCTATCCTGGTTTGTACGGAAAACCAACAGCCGAATTTGCCGACCCATTAGGAATTCAATTGGGAGACCGAAAACCTTCTTTTGGATATTACTCGCAAGATGGTTTGTTTATAGCCTCAAACTTAGCAAAATCAGATGACTTGTATGGCTTAGTACAAAGTGCAGGAACACCAGCTCATACTGGTCTGACAGACACCGATTACGATAGCAAAATATCCTATATCATGTCTATGGAAAACAGCACAAATATTTATGCAGATCGAATTGGCACCGTTCTAAATAGCGGAATTAATTCTTCAGTAACTTATCCAGACACCGATTTAGGAGCACAGTTTAAAACGGTTGCAAAACTAATATCGGGAGGTTGTAAGACAAAAATTTATATGCTTCATATTGGTGGTTTTGATACACATGGAAGCCAAGTCGAAAGTGGAAGCCCACATCTAGGAAAGCATGCAGGTTTACTGGCTAACGTTTTCGATTCTATAGATATTTTCTATAAAGATCTAACCAATATGGGAATGAACAATAGGGTACTAACAAGTACCTTCTCAGAGTTTGGTAGAAAGGTTATTCAGAATGGTAGTTTGGGAACTGATCACGGAAATTACGGACCAATGTTCTTATTCGGTCCTGCAATCGAAGCAGGGATAAAAGGAACAAATGTTGATTTGTCGGATGTTGATAATAACGGAAAATTAAATGAAGGACAGATTCAATTCGATTATCGACAAGTGTTCAAAACACTTATTCAAGATTGGTTAGGTGGAAGTGATGCTGCAGTACAAACGGCAAAGTTTGATAGCTACTCTAAAGTGCCAAATTTATTGAAAACGACTTCTGTTGCTGATCCAACATGTTATTCAGATACTTATATCACTCAAATAGTTATTCGTGCAAAATTTTTACTAGAAGGATTTTATAATGTCCAACGAGAAGAAATGAGCACCGAGCTTAAAGCACAAGGAATACTACCTGCTCAACAACCATACAATACATTTCCTTACAATTATACAGGAACCGAAAATGTTCTAAACTTTCCATTTGATACATCAGATTGGGTACTGGTAGAATTGCGTGATGCAAACGATATCAATACCGTTATTACTCGTCAAGCAGCCTTAGTAAATCGAAATGGAGAACTAATGGACTTAGATGGTTCTACTGGTGTCTTGTTCAGAAATGTAAGTGCGGGTTCTTACTACATAGCTGTTTATCACCGAAATCATATTGCAGTAGTTAGCAGCGTACCTTATAATTCTAGTTCAAGTATCCCATATGATTTTACTGCTTCAGCTGATGCTGCAATGGGTACTGAACAGCTAAAAATGATGGGAGACAAATTCGCCTTATTTGCAGGAGACTTCAGCGTAAATGGAACAAATGATGACACCGATTATAATTCCTGGAAAGATAATGCTGCGGGTGTAAATACCTATGATGATAGAGATGGCGATGGAAATGGCGTTGTAAATGTTTTAGATTTTAATCTCTGGAAACAGAATAAAAATAAAACAGGAATCAACATCATTCAGCAATAAAATATACGAGTAAGTATATTTATTTTCCAACAATTAAGACTTCTAAGCAATGCGCATTTCAATAATAGTATTTTTATTCAATATTCTTTTCTTTAGTACTGCTAGTTTTGCACAAACAATCAATATACAAGCAGTAGCAGGAGTAGATTGTACAGATAATTTATTCCATATCAAATTGCAAGCAAAATCAGCAGACGTTGCTAGTATAGAGTTGGGGTCATTTTCTATTTACCTCAATTATAATGTAGCAAAAATGATCTTCAATTCTGCAAGCTCAACTCATTTTAATGGAAATGATCTTTGCAATGCAGGAGCTGCTGCATGGAGTGCACCTGTGTTTAATGCTACACAATCAGGTGTTGTAAATATGACCTATATCCTCGATGAAGGAAGCGAAAATTTAGCCTGCCCTTCTGTGCTCAATTCTACATGGACAGACATCGGAGATATTGCTTTTGATATTTTTGATTTCCCTCAAGATGCCGATTTTGATTTTGATATTAGCCATACACATTTCAATACTCATATATCAAACGATGGTACAGCGATGTTAGCCAAAGGTGCATTTACTAAAAATGTTAGTAACTGTGTTGGTGACTTTGATAATGATGGGATTTCTGACGAAATAGATAATTGCCCCTTTATTGCAAATGCAAATCAAGCAGATGCCAATCAAGATGGTATCGGAGATATCTGTGAAGCAAGCTGTGATTTGATAGCCTATACGAGTTCAGAATTATACACTTGTCCAAGTACAGAAGTATTTGTTGTAGCGAGTGGTTTTGGAGGAAAAGAGCCTTATAGTTATGCTTGGAGTACAGGCGAGAATAGTAGAAACATTTACATCAGTTCGGCAAATGATGTTAGCTATATCGTAACTGTGACAGACGTAGAAGGTTGTGTTGCAGAAGATACTGTCAATGTAATAATTAGTGATATGGACATAGATGAATTATTCATTCACGATATTACAAATAATGCTTACGTTGCAGAGTTGACAGATGGAGCTGTGTTAAATTATTCTGATTTGCCTGCTAGTTATAATATTAGGGCGAATGTATCGGGTGCGGTCCAATGTGTCTTTTTCGAAATGTCAGGAGATTTTAATGATACGGATGAAGAAAATGGAGCACCTTATGCTTTTAATAATAATAGTACACCAACCTTACTAGGCGTTGGTACTTATACGATTACTGCAAATGCATTTAGCGAAGACAATAGTGAAGGACTAAACTGTAGTACAAAGAGCGTTACCTTTTCAGTCGTTTCAGATTGTGAAGTAGATTTTGGTCCGAGAGATACTACAATTTGTTTTGGTCAATCACTTACTTTAGATGCTACACAAGCGAATGCTGTTGGGACAAGTACTTATCTATGGAGCGACGGAGTTACTACTGCAGCTACAATTGACATTATGCCCGAAGATGATGTTTATTATGCGGTTACTGTAACGGATGATGCTGGTTGTCAGATAGTAGACTACATTGATGTGGAGGTACTTAATTCTGGATTGATACAAAGTCTTTTTATTTATGATTTAACGACAGGGTTAAATCATGTTACGCTAAATGATGGCGATGTACTTTGGGTAGAAGATCTTCCCGAATCCTTTACAATTGAAGCAGAAATTATTGGAACAGAAGGAAGCATACATTTCGTTTTAGATGGCGATGACTATAAAAACCATACAAGTAATTCAGACCCTCATCGTGCAGATGGTGATAACGAACCCTTAAACTTATTACCAGGTGATTACAACCTTTTTGTCAAGACGTATCAAAAAAGTAACAGAATAGGGTATAGTTGTGATGAGCAATACATTCAGTTTTCGATCAAAAGTTGTCCCATTGTTGAGTTTCCAGAAATGGAAGACCTTTGTATAGGCGAAACACTAAACTTGAAACCACAAGTTATAGGCAATTCAGCACCATATACATTCAATTGGAATACAGGAGCTACCACGGATAGTCTCCATTTTATTCCTGATTCAACGGCTATGTATATCGTTACTGTTACGAATGGTCTAACCTGTCCTCCTGCAATTGACACAATAGAAGTAGGTGTTCATGATAATGAAGTACTAGAAGTTGCTATTTGGGATTTGAATGCTGACACGGTTTATCAAGTTATACAAAATGGTGACACATACCAAAAAGAAAATTTACCTAGTAATTATAACTTTGTAGCCACTACAGGAGGAGATACAGAATGTGTGCTTTTTCAAATGGTCGGAGATACCTTATTCCATGATTTTGAGAATGGTGCCCCTTATCATTTTGGTGGAGACAATACTGCTGTTAATTTACCAACAGGTTCTTTTAATTTGACAGTGAGCACTAGAAGTGAAGACTCTTATAATTTAGAATACCTAAAAGGAACAAGTTGTAGTGAGGTCAATTATTCATTTACAATACAAGCTCCTCCCGCACCTCAATGTACTTCAATAACTGCCGAAACAGCATCAGCTTGTGGTACTATAAATGGAAGTATTACTATAAATGGTTTAGAAAATACACCACATTATCAAGTTTGGATGGACGCTACTTGCGATGGAAATGGATGGAGTCAACTAGCTACAGATGTAGGGAGTACTTATACTATTTCTGATCTTGCATCAGGTGCTTACTGTATAAAAGTATTAGGTTGGGATGTTATTATGGAACAACCTTGTGAAAAAGAATTTAATATAACAATAGGAAATTTAGAAGGCCAATCTTGTAATGATAATGACGTATGTACACTAGACGATGTATATGATGCAAATTGCAATTGTGTAGGTACTTACGTAGATATAGACAATAATGGAATTTGTGACGCTTTAGAGGGTTGTGTCGAACCACAAAACCTATCACATATTGTCATTAGTGGTAATGTAGTAAGAGTAGCTTGGACAGGAGTTCCGCAGGCAACAAAGTATAGAGTTCGTTATCGAGTAAAAGGCTCTTCAGATGCATGGCGAGAAGCAAGTAATTCAATTGACTATTTATTCTTGCATAGTCTTACACCAAATACAACCTATGACTATAACGTAAAAGCAGTATGTACTGCTGAAAATTCAGCATGGTCTATAGGTGGCGAATTTACCACTATTGCAGCTATTTGTGATTGGCCAGAAACAATTAATACCTTGGTTTTTTCTGGTAGCTCTGCTCGGATAATGTGGTCTGCTGTCGCTGAAGCTGAAAAATATAGAATAAAATACAGAGCAAAAGTAGTAGGAGAAACTTGGACAGAAATTACACTTGGGGCACTAACATCTTTAGATTTGAATAATCTTTTATCAGGGCATAACTATAAATACAAGATGAAAGTTAAATGCTCGGGTGGTTGGATGAACTGGGGCGCAAAATATGAATTCTCCTTACCGAATAGTCGATTGTCAAATGGAGAAAGCAAAAACACAGCAACACTAGACGAAGAAGAATTAATCGTATTCCCTAATCCTGTAAAAGATAAACTGCATATAGCTTATGATAAAGAGATTGCGGTAGATATTAAAATAGTAAACATTGCGGGTAAAAACTATATCCAATTAGAAAATCAACCAATCAATAAGGAAATCAATGTAGCATCTTTACCAGAAGGACTTTACCTTCTATCAGTCACCCTTGAAGATGGAAGCATTATTTCTAGACGATTTGTAAAGTAATAGATTATAATTTAATCATTACTATATAACATTCTTGTGCATCATTTCAATGGCGTATCTATTCCAGTAATAGATGCGCCATTGTGTTTCAGGGGATTTTATTAAGAAAATGTATTTTATTTAAAAATATGTCATTACTCATACACAGACTTGGAATGTTGACGTTTATCCGAATCCAGCTACGGAGAAAATTAATATTAATTATGGTGCGTTAGATGTTGCTAAAGCATATATTTCAAATTCATCTGGAATTATTGTTCGAGAAATGACAGATGATATGATTACTGATGAAGTAGAAATAGCCGAATTAGCAGATGGTATTTATTATTTGAATTGTATTTCCTTAGAAGGTAGAGAAGTGATTACTAAGTTTATGAAAGTACACTAAGTAATGGACGACGTATAAGCTCAAAAGTGCCAACCACAAATCGGAAAGTTATTATTTGACCTATTACTAAATATTTTTAGATTTCTTTTTAAGAGAAAAAAGGATAGGAGCAATTTCTATCCTTTTTTTATTACATTAGATGTTTATTTAATGTAAAATTAAGAAACATTTAATATGTTAAAAAAAAGAATAATTTACCTTGCTATTTTTTGTATAGTTACACAACTATCTTTTGCACAAAGAATTTTAAATTACTATCCTTATTACCGTACAGGAACTTACAGCCAAATTGAGTTTGATAAAATGACAGATGTCGTTTATGCTTTCTTGAATGCTGATGCGAATGGCAACTTAGTATTTTTAAATACATTTAATCAAGCAGATTTTGATGCCTTAGTTGCTACCGCAAAAGCACAAAATCCAGATATCAAAATTCATATCTCTTCAGGTGGCTGGCAATTGTCTTCTTGGATTTATCCAGTTGCGAGTGATGCTACCAAGCGAACAAATTTTGTCAAGCAAGTAGCAGACTTTTTGGTAGATAACGACCTTGATGGATGGGATTTGGATTGGGAATTCCCTTCTGGTACTTTAGAAAAAGATGCACACGAAGACTTACTTCAAGCCATGCGTCTAGAGTTTAATGAACGACAGCAATTAATCTGTAGACATTTAGATGTTTCAATGGCAGTAGGTGGAGATACCAGTGCAGGAGGTCATATAAACTACTACAATACTGGGGCGATTAACTATGTCGATTTTGTGAGTCTAATGGCATATGATGATGGTGGTAGCCAAAATCATTCTTCCTATGTTTTTGCCCAAAATGCAATTAACGGATACAATAGTGCATTGGGTTGGTCGAAATCCAAAATGATGTTAGGCGTTCCTTTTTATGGACGACAAGCAAATGGTGGTGCTGCCGAAACCTTTGCAGGAATTGCAGCATCTGATCCCGCTACTGCAATTAATTCTGATAATTATGGTGGTACATATTTCTATAATGGTTTGCCAACACTAGAGGCGAAGACTGATTTGATAATGGGCGAAGGCGGACTAGGAATTACTATTTGGGAAGTTGCTCAAGATCGAATGGGACAAAGCTATTCTTTATTGGATGGATTGTACTCCTACATGGTAGCTAATTACGGATCGCCTAATTCTGATAATGCAGCATGTTGTCAAATTCCTGATTTAGGCGAAGACCTTTCTAGCTGTGGTCTTAGTTTCCCGATGACACTGAATAGTAATACACCTTCAAATACAAATGTTCTTTTTACGTGGAAAAAATTACCTTCAACAATATTGGTAAATCAAAATGCCAGTGCAACAACATTGGACGTAAATGAGGCAGGAAGCTATGTGGTTATTCGAGATTCGGTTGCTTGTAGTCAGACAGATACGATCATTATTTCGGATGCTTTGCCGATTCCTGAATTAACTAATACAATCCATCTTTGTACCCCATCAAGCGTTGATCTAGTTGTACTAAATCCAACAAGCTTTCCTTCAGAAACAACTTGGCAATGGTACTTAAACGGGCTGGCAATTGATGGCGCAACAGCGATGAATTTAGAGACTGTCCGAACAGCAGGTGTTTACAGTTTACTCGCTTCAATGAGTGGTTGTGCTTCTTCAGAAGCGATAGTTAATATCACCTCTGATTTGCCCAATCCAATTGATGCTTGTATCCCTGTAGCTGGAACGGTCGATTTGTCAGTTTCTGATGAAGGTGGAAATTATGAATGGTACAATGCTGAAAGTAGTGGAACGCTTTTGGGTACTGGAACAAATTTTACAACACCACCAATAGCAAGTACGACTACCTATTATGTAGAAGATGCTTCTTCATTTGCCACAACCGTTGGCCCTGCTACAACGAATAACGGAATGACAGGAGTGAACGATTGGATTAGCCCAACGGAAATGACGTTTGATGTTACTACATCATTTACGCTTAATGGCTTTACGATTCGTGCTTTAATATGGTCAGGAATTCATGAAGTTACAGTTGCTATTAGAAATGGAAATAACGAATTGATTCATACCGAATCATTTAGTCTAACAGCAGTAGGAGCGGCACCAGCTTTTCAAACAGTTAATTTTGCAACAGGTCTTTATTTACCTACTGGAAATAATTATTCTATGCAAGTAACGAGTGCAGTCGGTATTGGGTTTTGGGACAGCGCAACTTTTCCAATTTCAGCAGCACCATATTTTATGATAACAGGATCTAATATAGCCAATCGGTATTTAGCGATTCATGATTGGCAAATAGAAGGCGGCAACAATTGTGAACGATTACCAGTTGTCGCATATATTGGCGAACATTGTGCAGAAGAAGATTGTATTATTCCGACTATGATCACTCCATTGGTGATAAGTGGTAATGTGGTGAAAATATCTTGGGAGGCTGCTATAAGTGCAGAACGTTACAGAATACGTTATCGCCCAATAGGAGGAACCTGGACAGAAGTGCTAACCCAAGCAACAGAAACATTTCGATTCTTAAACAATCTAGTGCCGAACACTTCATATGAATACCAACTAAAAACACTGTGTCCTTCTGCCAATTCTGTTTGGTCGAGTACATATACTACAATGACAGATGCAACGACTTGTGATATTCCAGAATCGACAACAGTAACAACATTGAGTTCTACTTCGGTGCAAATTGATTGGCCTGCTGATGCAGGAGATCAAAAATATAAATTGAAATACAAACCAAGTGATAATTCTCAGCCTTGGACAGAATATTCTAGCTTAAGTACTAATACGAAAATACTTACTTCACTTCTCGAAGGAACAGAATATAAGTATAAACTAAAAAGTAAATGTACAGCAGCTTGGACGAATTGGTCTTCCAATTGGAATTTTACTACAGCAAATACCTTCGTTGCAAAAAGAATGGAAAATGAGTTAACTATTTATCCAACCATAGCGGATCAATACCTACATATAGCTAATGCATTTGGGGTAGATAGCTACCAAATTTGGACTGCGGATGGTCAACTAGTAAAGCATGGAAAATTAAATGATTCGTCAATAGATCTTTCTTCTTTGCAAGGAGGAATGTACATTGTTTCGTTTTTACAAAATAAAGAGATAATCAATAAACGATTTGTGAAACGATGATATAATAATAGATCCTGAATGAGTAAACTTTTGATACACAGCGCAAAAGCTATTTGTTCAGGATTAATTTTTTTGTTTAGAAATAAAAGGATAGATTAAAACAAGAATTGACTGTAAATAAAATTTGAAATTATCCTGTTTAAAAATTGGATATAATGCGATTTCTTTTTTATATTTGACTTGTCGAGAAAACAAAATATTTAAAATACCTATTTCCAATCTTTATTTAAAAAAGATTTTTTTAAGAGTTTAGTGCTTACCCATATTATTCATAAATACTTAATAAACAATAAAACTAATTTGTTTTAGTAATGGCAGAAAAATAAGTCTGTCATTTTAGGATACAACTTTATACTTGCTGGTATTTGGTTTAAGGATAGTCGTTTGTACTATAGTTTGATGCGTAGTAGCTTTAAACGTTTGACAATCCAAAAACCACTTCAGTTATAGTATAAATGCAGAAGTTATTATTTGGCCATTATTTAATCATTATAATTAGGGACACGTTTAAAATCCATTTTTAAACAAATAGCTTATAGTTTGCCTATCCACAAACTACAGGCCTTAGCCTGTGTATTCTTGGAATATAATTGATTAGAACTATAGAGCTTAATTGCCTTAATAGTACAAGCCCCTCTTATGTCAAAAATAGAGTAATTATATATTTTATTTATCATAAAAAGAAAACCTATGAGAAAATTCAACACTTGCAAACGTATTATTTTTTTATGCTTAATTTCTTTCTGTTCAACAAGTTTTTTAGGTGCTTTTACTATATACTCAGGAGACGGCGGACCAATAATAGCTTCCGCTGCTCAAAACTGTTTTGATGTAGAAGTTACAGACGATTTTATTTTGGATAGTGCTAATGGATTAGAATCTGTATGTGTCGATATTGACCATCCTGATATCAATAGTTTTGGTATCTTGGTTTCTAATCCTAGAAACATTGCATCCTTCGTTTATCAAACGATGGCTTTTGGTAATCAAATGCTAAACACTTGTTTTTCGGATAATTCTACAACTCCTATAAGTGCTGATGTATCGCCTTATACTGGTGAGTATACTCCATTTTCTGAATTAAATATTGTAAACGATGGTGGTTCAAGTCTAGGTATTTGGCAGGTATGTGTATTTTTTGCAACACCCGAACCTGTTGACGGAATCCTCCAAAGTTTCGATTTAAATTTTAATTTTGATCAGCCTATGATGGAGTGTTCAGCGCCCACTAATATTATTGTTGATAATATTAGTGGAACACTTGCCAGACTTTCATGGGATGCGGCTTCTAATGTAGAAAGTTATGACCTAAGGTATAGAACCTTAGGAGGAGACTGGTTGAGAAGAACAGTAGCTGCTGGAGAAATCTCTTTATTTATTAATGGCTTAACTCCTAATACAACTTACGAATACGAAGTAAAAGCTTTTTGTGCTACAGAAGATTCTGCTTGGTCTGCAACAGCTTCTTTTTCTACTACCGAAGAAATTTGTGGAATCACTGAAAATTTAACGGCTGTTGTTAATGAAGATTTATTAGCTACAATTAGTTGGGATGAACAACCTGATGCAAGTAGGTATCGATTGAGATATAAACGCGACGGAGTTGGTGGATCCTGGACTACTGTTCTCCTTACGGAAAACTCGATCATAACCGAAGCATTATTATCTGATGCTAGTTATAAGGTAAAAGTAAAATCAAGATGTAGCTATGGATGGACTGTTTGGAGTACGACAATGATATTTGAAACGCCTCCAGCTGTTCAACAAAACAGAGCAGTAGTGCAAAATGATAAGATTGCTATTTATCCAAATCCTGCGAGCCATTTTATAAATCTTGATCTTAACTCAGCACAACTAACTCGACTAACTATATATTCTGCGCAAGGAATTAAAGTAGCAGAATATCAGGATATCTTGCCTAATAGGATAGAACTTTACAACTGGCAAAATGGATTATATTATCTAAGAGCGGAAAGAAAAGATAATTCTTTTCAAACACAATCTTTTTACATTATTCAATAGAGTTTAATGAATGGTGAAAAAAGATAGTTTTATAGCCATACAAAATTATTTGAAATAAAGTCTAATAACAGTTATCCGCCTCAGAAAACGAAAAATCAACCGTGGTCAAATGGAGTTATTCCATTTGGCCATTTTTAGTTT
>JAHDIP010000222.1 GCA_020630735.1 Saprospiraceae bacterium
AGTATCAAAGAAGCGATAACGAATAACATCATAGCAAGTATTTGCGATGGCGATGTCTACACGATCAACGGAGTAGATTATGGAACAGCAGGCATTTATACGGAGACGGTTATAGGAGGTTCAACTACTGGTTGTGATAGTATCATTGTCTTAGATTTAAGTATCAAAGAAGCGATAACGAATAATATCCTAGCGAGTATATGTAATGGTGATTCATACACGATCAACGACGTAGATTATAGTGCAGGAGGTATTTATACAGAGACGCTGATTGGTGGAGCAGCGAATGGTTGTGACAGTATCATTGTCTTAAACCTAATTGTCAGAGAAGAGGTTATGAATAGCATAGTGGCAAATATTTGTGATGGCGATGTTTACACGATCAACGGCATAGATTATAGCACAGCAGGAGTATATACAGAGATTGTACTTGATGGTGCGAACAATGGCTGTGATAGTACGATCGTCTTAGACTTAAGAGTCAAAGAAGTAATTACGAATAATATAGAAGCAAGTATATGCGACGGCGATGTTTATACGATCAACGGAGTAGATTATAGTACAGCAGGTCTCCACACAGAGACGCTTTTGGGAGGTTCGACAAATGGTTGTGATAGTATCATCGTTCTAGATTTATCTATACAAAATGCAATAAGAAGCGTTATTCAAACAAGTATTTGTGAAGGTGAATCATTTGATATAAACGGTGTACCTTATACCGAAGCTGGTGAATATCTTGATACGATTCCGAATGGTGCAATTAATGGTTGTGACAGTATTGTCATCTTAGACTTAGACTTGATTCAACCCGTTTCATATAATTTGCCAGCCATCATTTGTGAAGGCGAAGCGTATATTCTAAATGGTAATTCTTATACTACAACAGGTATTTATAATGATACGCTTCAAAATGCAGCATGGAATGGCTGTGATAGTATTTTAAACATATACTTGACCGTACTAGAATCAGTTACAGATAGTATTGACATAACTATTTGCGAAGGTGATACTTATGAAATTAATGGAGTAGATTATTCCTCAACAGGTACCTTTACAGAAGTAGTGGAGAATGGATTACCTAATGGCTGTGACAGTATTATTGTATTGAACCTTATGGTCAATGAGCATGTAGAGTATGGAATAGCAGTAGAAATTTGTGAAGGCGATACCTACGAGATTAATGGAGTTGACTATTCTACAACAGGCGTTTATACCGAACTAATAGAAGGTGGAGCAGTGAATGGTTGTGATAGTACCATTATTTTGGACTTACAAGTAAATGATGTTATTACAAACGGAATATCGACAAGTATTTGTACTGGAGAAAGTTACACCTTTAATGGAACAGAATATACTAATTCAGGTACTTATTTAGATACTATTCCTAATGGATCTGTCTTTGGTTGTGATAGTATAAATATATTAATATTAACGGTTAATGACGAATTCTTAAACGAAGAAGTGATTTCAATTTGTGAAGGCGAAAGCATATTTGCAGGTGGGGCAGAGCAGACAGAAAGTGGAGAATATACAGATTACTTTACATCACACACAGGATGTGATTCGACAGTAATTACGACATTAAATGTGATACAGGGAGCAAATTTAGTAACAGAAGATCAGTATATCTGTGTGGGAGAATCAGCACAAATGTCAGTAGAAGGAGCCGCAAGTGTTACTTGGTCGCCGGCTACAGGTTTAAGTTGTATTGATTGTTTAGATCCAATTGCTTCTCCTAGCGGTACGACTACTTATATCATACAAGCAACAGATTGTGATGGTAGTCTTGTAGAAACTACTGCTACGGTTTATGTTGATTATCCACCTGAATTAGTATTGACTGAAGATGTAACCTTGCTACAAGGTGAGTCCGTTACATTGACAGCAACTACAAATGATCCGAATGCGACTATCGAATGGTCTACGAATGCAGGGGTTGTATGTGCTAATTGTACAGAGTTTACAACAAATCCGACAGGAACAACTACTTATTTTGTGAACATCACAAGCGAAAGCGGTTGCGAAAATAGTGATCAAGTTACGGTGTTAGTTAATAATGACTGTAAGTATAGTACATTTGAGATTCCTAATATCGTATCTCCTAACGGTGATGGATTCAATGATTACTTTGAATTGAAATACGAAGGGGTTTCGGAAATCTCCATATTGAGAATTTACAATAGATGGGGAGAATTAGTATTCGAAACCGAAGATATTGACAATAAATGGGATGGAACATTTAGAGGTCAAGCACTAAATCCTGGTGTATATGTTTACTACATCGAAGGTGTTTGTCTTGATAATGAAATTTTTACCAAAACGGGTAATGTAACCATCTTAAAATAATAATTACTGGATACTTTACTGAACTCAAAATGGTTTTCAGATTGTCAATTGCTAAAAGCTACTGAACATCAAACGATAGCTACAAGCGACGATTCTAAAACCGAATATCGGTAGGTATGGAGTCTATAACGAACTAAAATTTTGGCAAAGAACCGTATTGCTATCGGCGCTTCGTCAAAATCTTTCAAAAAGAAACATTGCATATGTTTTATGCAATTTTTGATCTACTACTAACTAATTATTAATGATAATGAATCCCCTCGGGGATTCATTGTTTTTTTAGGTCAAAAAGAATGTCACAAATTGAAAGTTTATTTTTAAAAAGTAATATTAATATGAAATAAAAAGTTTTTTTAACAATAAGTGACGGGCGTTTGGCACAGAACTTGCCTTATACTATACTGAAAACACATACGCTCTCTTAAAAAAATACTAGAATAAAATGAGCTGCTAAAAAGCTCTTTTATACGATCTTACTTTAAGTAATATAGGATGAAGCTTAGCTCATTTTATTCTTATTTTTTTTAAATTCTCTCCCCTTTTTGCTATTAACTCTTCCCCCTTTGCTATTGACATCCCCCCACTGTTATTAACATCCCCCGCTGTTATCCAACAACTAACATATGTAGATCCATGAAAAAACTGTACACAGTATTAGCTGTGCTATGTATTAGCATACAGCTATACGCCCAAGACGTTCATTTCTCTCACATTCATGCTTCCCCAACGTTTTTAAATCCGGCCATGACTGGCTTGTTTAATGGAGACCTTCGTTTCATTGCCAACTACAAAAGTCAGTGGCAAAATGTGACAAATGCTTATAAAACAGCAGCAGGTCAAGTTGATATGAAACTGTTAGAATCTAGAAATAATACAATATTAGGTGGCGGAATATTAGTTGCACATGATAAAGCAGGAGACCTTGATTTTACAACGAATGTAGCTAGTCTAAACCTATCTGTTATAAAAGCCCTTGACCGAAGAGGAGATAATTATGTTTCTTTTGGTGTCCAAAATAGCTTTTACAGCCAACGATTAAGCTACGGCAATATAGTAGCTTTTGATAACGAGCCCACTATTTCAAATGGCGTTTCTGATAAAATTGACTACTGGGATTTATCCGCAGGAATAGGTTGGTTTTACGCTTATAATAGAGACAACTTATTTTATCTTGGTGGGAGTCTTTTTCATATAAATGAACCTCTTGTTTCATTTTTTGAACGAGAAAACATCTCTACAGAAGGTACATTTATGCAACGAAAATTGGTTTTGCATGGTGGTGCCGATTTCAAAATAGGAAGATATTCTTATCTCAAACCTACCTTCCTATTCATGGATCAAGGTCCTCATAGAGAAATTACTTTAGGTTCTTTTTGGAAATATGCTAAATTAGGCAAAAGCCTTAATACACGTTCGTCCGCTTCTATTTACTTTGGAGCATGGTTTAGATGGTACGTCGAAAAAGACTTAGTTGGATCAGATGCCGTTATTGCATCAGTCAGGTTAGATTATCAAAACACACTTATTACTTTTTCTTTCGACATCAATGTCTCTACGCTTACGAGGGTGAGTTCAGGAAGTGGCGGTCCCGAATTGTCAGTAATCAAAATATTGGACTTGAATCGAAAAAGAAGACGTTCATCTAAAGTGAAATGTCCAGCATTTTAAAATAAGAGTATTGAAGAAAACAAATAAATCATAATGAAACCGATGACGGATAACTTAAAAAAACAACAGGGACAATATTTATAGTATACTAAACCAAAGTGGTTTTGGGATTATCAAACGATTAAAGCTACAGAGAATCAAAGGATAGCTACCAATGATGATCCTTAAACTGAATACCAGTAGGTATATACACAATTAATAACACAGCAACACGACAACAACAACATAACAAAATAGAATGTAATGGATTATTACGTAATTCAGCAGAGGAGATTTTCTCCTTTGCTGAAAACGATCCAACCATTCAATCAAAGGAGACAACATAACCTCCCAACTAACAACATCGAATAGCAAGTTGGGTTTACATATACTTTTAAAAAACCATTCAGTAATTGGATGGTTTTTTCTTTTGTATCTATCCAAATATATTGGTACGAGTTTTGGATTATAAAGACTTGATAGAAAACACACGAAGTAATTATTCATTTAATGGATGAATCAAGAATTTAAAATACGATACGCCCAATAAAATATACTATGTCCAATCTAAGCCATTTTATAGTATTCCTACTATGCTCAATTATCTTTTATATTCCAACAATAGCTCAACAAAATTTAAGTCGTCCTTCAGATGTGGCGATAAGTGCAGATGGAACTTTTCTATATGCTGCAATGTATACCGATAATGCAATTAGTGTTTACCGTTTTAATGAGCAAAAAAAAGTAGAATTTGTCGAACTAAAAACAACAAAATCGAGGCAATTATCTCAACCACGAATTATCCAATCTACAAATGACAATAAACATTTATACGTTGTAAATGATGGAGATAATACGATTAGTATATTTAATCGAAACGAAGAAGATGGAACGTTATCGTTTAGCAATAAATGTGCAATCGGAATTAGCAACGTTGAAATGATGACCATTAGTCCAGATGGCAAAAATATTTATGCAGTTGCACCAAAACAAGATGCTATTTCAGTGCTCAAACGAAATCCATCAACTGGAATATTAAACGAAATAGAAATCTACCAATCAAACGTTAGCGGAAAAGGGAAAATAGATATGCCTCAAGAAATTGCGATAAGTCCTGATGGGAAATATGTATATCTAGCAGTGCAAAATAAAAATATAATATTGGTGCTCAATCGAAATCTAACTACAGGGAAATTAACGTTTCAATCATCAAGTCAAAATGATAAAATAAAGCTTCAAGGAATTAATAGTTTGTGTATGAGTCCCGATGGGAAATTTATTTATGCCACTTCCATTTTAGAAAATCTAGTATTAACCTTTCAACGAAATCAACAAAGAGGAACACTTAACTTTGTCGAACAAAAAGAAAACGGAGAAAAAGGAAAAGAAGTATTACATGCGCCTTCCAAAATTATTGCTAGTGCAAACGGAAAATATCTCTATATACTAAGTACGAATGATAATAGCCTAAATGTTTTTACTAGAAACGAAACTAGTGGTAAACTAAACTTCTCTCAACAGCACCAAGAAGGTCAAAAAGGAGTGAATGGAATGAATAGTCCAATCGCTATTACCACAGATCACCAAAATAAAATGATCTGCCTAACGAGTTTTGATGAAGGAGCTTTATATTTATTCAAACATAATGGCGCTTCTCGTACTATCCAATTTTTCCAATATAAAACTCCAACCGAAGACTTTCCAAAAAGAAAAGTAAAAGCCATTCGACTGTAGTCAAAAAACTCTATGAATGAGCTTCGCTAAGCTATAAAAACATCAAAGGAAAAAGTAACAACGAATTGATCGCCTAACTCAAGGTATTGAAGTTATCCTAATTATATATTTGCACTTTCACTTTCACTTTCACTTTTATTTGCATTTTTACTTTCATTTGCAGACTTCCTTTCAAACAAATTCCGATAATTTTCTTAACTAATATTTTATTCCTAAATTTACAATCCAAAAAAAATAAATTAACTATGACCTTAAAAATTAAAAGCTTAAACCAATACAAAAAAGCCTACAAGAAAAGTGTAAAAGACCCTGAAGGCTTTTGGGCAGAACAAGCAGCAACATTTAAATGGAAAAAGAAATGGCGTAAAACCTTACAATGGGAATTTAAAAGCCCAGATGTAAAATGGTTCGTTGGAGGAAAATTAAATATTACTGAAAATTGTTTAGATCGACATTTAAAAACGAGAGGCGATCAAGTAGCACTTATTTGGGAACCAAATGACCCAAGTCAAGCTTACAAAGAATATACCTATAAAGAACTACATACCGAAGTTTGTCGCTTTGCAAATGTGCTCAAAGCAAACAATATCAAAAAAGGAGATCGAGTGTGTTTTTACATGCCCATGGTAGCGGAGTTGGCAATAGGTGTTTTAGCTTGTGCAAGAATAGGAGCTATCCACTCTGTCGTTTTTGCAGGTTTTTCCGCTAATGCTTTAGCAGATCGAATCAAAGATGCAACTTGCAAAATGGTTATCTGTTCAGACTTCAATGCTAGAGGTGCCAAAAATATTCCCGTAAAAGCAGTAGTAGACGATGCCTTAAAAATGCGTTGTAAAAGTATAGAAACCGTACTCGTTCATAGAAATACGGGGGAAAAAGTGAAGATGAAAAAAGGACGAGACAAGTGGCTACACGAAGAATTAGAAGGCAAACGCAAAACCTGCAAAGCTGAGGTAATGGACTCTGAAGATCCATTATTTATCCTTTATACTTCTGGCTCAACAGGTAAACCAAAAGGCGTTGTACATACTTGTGGTGGGTACATGGTTTACACTTCCTTCTCGTTCAAAAATGTTTTCCAATATGAAGATGGAGATGTATATTGGTGTACAGCTGATATTGGTTGGATCACTGGCCACTCCTATATTATTTACGGACCACTACTTTCTGGTGCCACTACAATTATGTCGGAAGGCGTACCTACTTATCCAGATGCAGGTCGTTTTTGGCATATTTGCGAAAAGCATAAAGTCAATCAATTTTATACAGCACCAACAGCGATTCGTGCTTTAATGGCAAAAGGTGATCACTGGCCAACGCACTACGATCTCAATAATCTAAAAGTACTCGGAACAGTAGGGGAGCCAATAAATGAAGAAGCATGGAATTGGTATTATGACAAAATTGGGAAAGGCAAAACACCAATTGTTGATACGTGGTGGCAAACCGAAACAGGCGGCATTATGATTTCTGGAATGGGCGATATACATCCGTTAAAAGCGACACATGCAGGCTTCCCATTACCTGGTATTCAACCTTGTCTTGTTACACCAGATGGGGAAGAAATAAAAGGTAATGATGTAGAAGGACTACTCTGTGTGAAATTTCCTTGGCCATCTATGATTCGGACAACTTATGGCGATCATGAACGTTGCCGTCAAGTTTATTTTTCAGCTTTCGAAGATATGTATTTTACAGGTGACGGAGCTAGACGAGACGAAAACGGAATGTACCGAATCATCGGTAGAGTAGATGATGTGATCAATGTTTCAGGTCATCGTATGGGAACTGCCGAAGTCGAAAATGCAGTTAACGAACATAGCAATGTGGTCGAGTCTGCAGTAGTTGGCTACCCGCATCATATTAAAGGTGAAGGTATTTATGCCTATGTTATTACAGATGGTATGGTAAAAGACGAAAATAAATTCCGCAAGGAAGTACTAGCGGTTGTCACCAAAGAAATTGGACCTATTGCGAAGCCAGATAAAATCCAACTTGTTTCAGGATTACCCAAAACACGATCAGGGAAAATAATGCGTCGCATCCTTCGAAAAATTGCATCAGGTGATACTTCTAATCTTGGTGACATCTCTACACTACTCAATCCAGAAGTAGTAGAAGAAGTCAAAAAAGGAGCAAAAGTTTTATTAAGTAACGAATAAAAAATAAGTCTGCCATTTGGAGATAGAGATTTTGTCGAAAGCCAAGGCAAAAAACGTAGACGATGCAGGGCATCGACGAGGCTTTTTAACGCAAGCTTACGATAAAAGATTATCGGTGAAATGATGGAGTTATTCTTTAGTCGTTACTAAGCAAGAAAAAGTAGAAATACTCAAGAAAATACAAATGCAAAAAGCACCTATCAACAAACAGTTAATAGGTGCTTTTTCTAATATAAACAGATCTAGAAAAGAACACGATCAAGTACACATCTCAAGAGAAAATCCGCCCCCCAAAAAAATACGATTAAAGACACGATCAAAGAAAAAATCTGTCCCAATCCGTTCTCTTTCCGCTAAAATCCGTGTTTAATCCACGTTCTCAATCTCTTCACTATCCACCATTTTCTTTTCAGGCTTCATTTGAGGAAAAAATAACACATCCTGAATCGAATTAGAATTAGAAATAATCATTGCTAGACGATCCATCCCGATACCTAAACCAGCTGTAGGAGGCATACCATATTCTAGTGCCCGCAAGAAATCCTCATCTAAAACCATTGCCTCATCATCACCCCGCTTACCCAATTCGAGTTGGGCCTCAAAACGTTCACGTTGGTCAATCGGATCATTTAACTCAGAGAAGGCATTACAAATTTCTTTACCATTACAAATAGCTTCGAAACGTTCTACCAGACCAGGTTTGTTTTTATGTTTTTTAGCAAGTGGCGACATTTCTACAGGATAGTCTGTAATAAATGTTGGTTGGATTAATTGTCCCTCACATTTTTCGCCAAAAATCTCATCAATTAATTTGCCCTTACCCATCGATTCGTCCACTCCAATATGAAGTGACTTAGCAGTTGTACGCAAAGCATCTTCATCCATTTCAGAAATATCGATACCAGTAAAATGTTCAATAGCCTCAAACATTGTATAGCGTTTCCAAGGACGCTTAAAGTCGATTACATTATCGCCCACCTGAATTTTAGTAGTACCATTAGTGTCTATCGCTACTTTTTCAACCATCTCTTCCACCAAGTTCATCATCCATTCATAATCTTTATAAGCTACATACAATTCGATTTGTGTAAACTCTGGATTATGAAAACGGCTCATCCCTTCATTTCTAAAATCCTTAGAAAATTCGTAAACACCATCAAAGCCACCAACAATCAAACGCTTCAAGTACAACTCATTTGCAATACGCAAATAGAGTGTCATATCTAGCGTATTATGATGTGTTTTAAATGGTCGAGCAGCTGCACCACCATAAAGCGGTTGTAGGATTGGCGTCTCTACTTCCATGTATCCTTTTCCATCCAAAAATTCTCGAATAGAACGGTACATTTTTGTTCGTTTTACAAAAGCTTCTTTTACATGTGGATTTACAACCAAATCAACATAGCGTTGTCGGTAGCGCAATTCAGGATCAGTAAAAGCATCATACACATTACCATCCTTATCTCGTTTTACGATAGGCAAATTTCGAAGTGCTTTACTCAAAAAAGTCAACTTAAAAACTTTGAAGGTTAGCTCTCCCGTTTGGGTGACAAACAATTCACCTTCTACACCGATAAAATCACCAATATGCAGCAACTTCAACAGTTCATTATTACGTGCTATTTCTTCTTCAGTTTCTCCAATCTTGCCCTTACGCATATACAATTGGATCATGCCATCAGCATCTTTCAATTTTGCAAAAGGTCCACGCTGCCCCATAAAACGACCTGCAAGACGAACTTTCGGAAAGACAGTAGGAGCAAAATTGCCCAAACAGCTCACTCGAATTTCAGCAATAAACTCTTCTAATGGCATAGCAGGGCGATCAACACCTGCATCAAATTCTACCGTTTCTCCCAAGTTTTTACCAAGTTCTTCATCAGCCAAAAGTACAGCCGATTTAAATTTATTAGCCAATAAAAAATCACGCATTTTCTCAGCACCAACCTTGCCGACATGTTTTAGTTTTTCCAATTCCAAAGCCAAATTCGCTTGTAATTTTTCTGTAGAAAAATCTTGCGTATTAAAATTAACTTCAAAGGTATCAGACGGAAAAGGGTCAATCCCTAATGCTCTGATTTTTTCGAGCGCATCTCTGCGTACGATTTCTTGTTCGCTCAATTGCATATTATTTCAACTATTGATTTATTAAGAACTCTAGGCATTCACCTAGAAAAAATATCATTCAAGTAACTTATCGTACCCTTTCTACTCTATCCACCCTTCCAAT
>JAHDIP010000223.1 GCA_020630735.1 Saprospiraceae bacterium
GTAGCAAAAGAGCATAAACGAAATCAGGAAGTTATTTTTTAACCATTACTTAATATAATTTCTGCATTATTCAATAGCTAAAAGACTAATAAATAGATTTATATAAAATAAATAGTTTACATAATCGTGAAAAACTGTATTTCATTTTTATAAGAAAAAAACTCATTTTTACTCAAACGTATTTTTTATGAAAAACCTTCTTTGTAGAACTATATTTCTCTTAGTGTCGCTACTATTGTGTCATGCTATAGCCTTTGCTCAAGGTTGGCAGAAAACTTTTGGGGTAGATTTTGATAGAGGATATGGGATTATTACCACTAGCGATATGGGATATTTATTGATAGGAGACTCAGATCCCTTTATTGATGAATTAGGACCCATTATTTATATCGTTAGAGTTGACCAAGATGGTAATGAACTCTGGAGTAGAACCTATTCAATTTATGATGAAGAATTACTTATAAGTTTAACTGGTCTTTCTGCCATAGAGGAAGAGAATGGAGATTTTACTTTGTTGGCTACAAGCATACTTCCGGCTAATCCTTTACTCCTTCGGATTAATGCTCAGGGCGAACTCCTTTTTTATAGTGAGTATATATATGAATATGATAATATTGCAATATTAAGTTTTACAAAAAATATTTTCGGAGGCTATACAATTGCAGGAAATGCGAATGTTTCAACAACAGATGAAGGAGATGAAATTCTAATTATTAATACGAATGAAATTGGAGATTCTATTTCTTTTAATAGATATGGTGGGGTAGGCGATCAAAAAAGTATTCAGATAATCTCTTTAGAAGAAGAGGGACTTTTGATCGTAGGGGAGTATTATGAATTTGATAATTCCAATAGTGATATTTATTTATTAAGAACCAATACAGTTGGGGATAGTCTTTGGTCAAGAAATGTAAGTGTTGGAAATGAATATGAAACTCCTTCTGCTGCGTTCAAAACAAATGATGATCATCTCATTATTACAGGTCAGAGCCTAAATACAATAATGGATGATTATCGTACTTTTATTTATAAAACAGATTTAGAAGGGAATATTATTTGGACGCAGTATTTTTTTAATGAATTCTCTTATACTGATATTATTTCAGCGGATGACGAAGGTTTTTTACTAGTTGGAACTAGATATAATTCAGGAATACAATATGACCTTTTGGTTACTAAGGTGGATTTAGAAGGAAACTTTCTATGGAGCAAAACTTATGGGAGTATTGGAGCAGATCGAGGTCATTCTGTTGTTCAGCATCTCGATGGATATACCATAGTAGGATCTACAGACCCTTCTGGTACTGCTCTTGAAAGTGATCTTTATTTATTAAGAATAGACCTAGAGGGCAATGCACCACAAGCATATGTTGATGGAAAGGTGTTCCATGACATCAATGAAAATTGTGTTTTTGAAAACGAATCAGGCATTCGCAATTGGCTCCTTGAATTATCACAAGATGGTAATATTTTAGGTTATCAAAGTACAGATGATTTTGGTGACTTTTCATTTCCAATTGATACAGGAAGTTTTGAGGTTTTTATATATCCCCCATACTTTTATTATTGGAATGATTGTGCTATAGGATTTAATATAGATATAGAAAACCCTACAGATACCATAATGCTAGAATCTGGATGGTTTGGTTCAGAAGATTGTAGTATACTAACAGTGGATGTAGGTACGCCCTTATTGAGACGTTGTTACGATAATATTTACACGATTACGTATTGTAATGATGGTCCTGCTGATGCAGAAAATGTATACATCGAAGTTAGCTTTGACGAATTCTTAACGGTCAATTCAAGTACGCTTGTTTGGTCAGAACAAAATGGTAATACGTTTACTTTCCCTATTGACGATTTGGCTTTTGGAGATTGTGGCACCTTTCAAGTAGAAGTTACATTAGATTGCGATAGTACTATTCTTGGTCAAACGCACTGTGTAGAAGCACAAATATATGCAGACTCTATGTGCTTTACAGATGGTTCCTTTGAATGGGATGGTCCCTTTATAGAATTGGAAGGAGAGTGTATTGGAGACTCTGTAGAGTTTCGTATTCGAAATACAGGAGCAGATATGAGTGAAGTATTTGAATATGTTATTATAGAGGATGTCGTTATACGAGAAATAGGCGATTTTAATTTGACAGCTAATCAAACAGAGACTTTTCGTGTGGCTGCTGATGGAAGTACAATAAGACTTGAGGCAGAGCAAGATGCTACTTATCCTGGTTTGAGCAGACCAACGGTCACCGTTGAAGGTTGTAATCCAGATATTAATGGTGATTTTCCTACAGGTTTTGTGAATCAATTATATCAAAATGACGCTGATCCATTTCGATCAATCGACTGTCAAGAAAATGTGGGGTCTTGGGATCCAAATGATAAACAAGGATTCCCTAGAGGTGTAGGCGAAGAACATTGTATACTACCAAATGAAGATCTTGAGTATCTCATCCGCTTTCAAAATACAGGAACCGATACTGCATTTCGTGTTGTGATAAGAGACACGTTATCTTCCTTTTTAAATCCTCTGACGATTCGACCAGGAACAAGCAGCCACCCGTACGATTTTGAATTGATAGGAAATGGCATTGTAAAATTTACATTCTCAGATATTATGCTTCCTGATAGCAATATTAACGAAGTGGCTTCCCATGGGTTTGTGAAGTTTAAAATTGCACAAAACTATAATATTGCCTTTGGAACTGTCATCGAAAATTCAGCAGCGATCTATTTTGATTACAACGCTCCTGTAATTACGAATCAAACCTTTCATACCGTTGAAGAATCATGTCTAGAAAAGATAACTACGGCAGTAACCATACAAGCTCCAAAGAACATCATTGTTTACCCCAATCCATTTACAGAATACGCGACTTTTGAGTTGATAAATATTCCATCTAATGATATTACCTTTCATCTTTTTGATCAATTAGGTAGACGAATAATGAAGAGGAAATATGATCAGCCAATTTTTCAAATAACCTCTAAAAACCTGATTGCAGGTGTTTATTTCTACAAAATAGAAATCAATGAGCAGCTATTTACAAATGGTAAGCTTGTTGTCTATTAATCGATCATAGTTGAATACTTAAACCGAAAACAGATGAGTATAGAAGTTGGTATTACAGTTGTGCTAATAACCATTCTTTTTCAGCTAAGATGGGTGTGTCAATAACTTTTTGCTTTAGCTTTTCCTTGCTCTGCCTATCAGAATTTGATAGATAGAGAAGCTCCTTTAATATGTTAAAGAAATTTCTGAACATGGCCTTGTGGTAACTTATAATATTTTTTCTTTGTAAATACTGCTGAGAACTAATCAACAAAGCTTCTAGAGGAGTATATTCATTCAGTTCATAATATATTTTAAGCAGTAAGGTTTTCGAAATTAGATTATGGTAAAGGTCTTCCGAATTAAATTGGACTAAGAGTTTCATTGTTTCCTTATATTTTTTTTGAGCATAGCGTAATTTAGCGAGATTGAAAATGAATATATTGTCTTTAGATTTAAACGGTAAGTTTTGTTTGTAATTATTAATGAATGATTCTGTCCAACTGTATTTTTCTAATCTAATAGCAATGGCGACGGCATTAGTATAGGTATATTTGGTTATCATATTATTTTCTAATAGAACACTATTGTCAAAACCAAATTGGTATAATTTAAATGATTCTTCAAGATAAATAGGATTACCCGTATTTAGCCTTTTGATACAATAATTAATTGCTGCTAAGTAAATATCTCGAAGTTCAGCCCGCTTAAATTTTTCGAAATGTTTTTGAATCAGATCTCTCAACTGTTTGAAATGCACCTCGTTCTCTGAATCGGTGATTGTTTTATAATAATTATAATAAACACTTATAGCAGGAAACTCTAAATAGTGTGGATTGTTCTCTAGAAGTGTAATTAATTCTTTTAAGAAAAAGGTGTGATAAGATTCTTCATAAACGGTTTGATGAGCTAACATCAAGCAAGATTGTTTTAAGTAAGAGGCAATAATAAATGCTTCTAGAGTATTCGTAACTGCTTGTAAATTATTCTTTTTTAAACGAATCTGACTTCCTATAAAGTGATAATATTCTAACTCTAATTCATATTGGAGATGTAAGTATTTAAAATCCCGATAAGGTTTTTTAGCTGCAATTCTTTTGACATCTTTGTATGTCTTTATAAAATTAGCTTCCATATTTCGTTCTCGATAAGCTTTAGTTGTTTCCATTTTTACGAGCGTTTCATTATCTTTAATTCTAGAAAATGCTAAGAACTGCTCAATTAATCGAAATAATTGACTCATGAGCATCACTATTTTTTTTGAATCAAAAGCTGTATTGGGGAAAACAAATTGGAAGGCTTTTTCTTTAGAAAGGTGCGGACTGTTTTTTTCTGTTTCTTGTTCTAAATAATTGAATAATAAAATAACGTCTTCTCTCTTATTGAAAAAAGGAGACTGTAAAAAAGTTTCTAAATTCCTTATTTCCCATGCAGATAGATTTTTAAACAATACGACTAATTTACTTCCGCCCATTTCTTTTTACATAAAAATAAGCTTATTTGGTTGATTATCAATTTTTCATATGAAATTGTTTTATTCTTTTAGAACCTGTTTAAAAATTAGTCGCTATTGTTGAAACTAGACTAATTTAAAGGGGAGACGAGGCACGAGAATAGGAGTTTATCTGGATAAATGACTATTCGAGTAACGAAGTATCCCCTAAAATTAGGCAGTTCTCAGCTTAGTGCATTAATTTTAAACAGGTTCTTAGATGTATTCTTGCTCAAGTTCGATAGTTTAATAAAACAAAAGAGGTCAGATGCATTACAGCATCTGACCTCTTTTGTTTTATCATTCAAAACGACTACTTCGTTTCCTTTACATCTCTAGGCGAAAGTTTTTTATTCAACTCCGCAGAAACGATATCATCATGTTTATTGAGCATCTCTACAATTTCGTTAGGTTCGATAGTTCCTTTACGGTACTTCAATAACCAAATCGGAAGTCGAGGAGAAAGTTGTTTTACCTTCTCTAGTTTATAGGCTTTAAAAAGTCCGATCACTTCATCTTGGTCCACATCATCTTTGAATCGAACAATCACTTCGTCTTGAATGACGCCAGTATAATTCACGGCACCTTCTTGCGCTTTCCATCCATCAGTTGCATCAGCAAGTGCATCCATTTGTTTGACGAGTTCTTTAACAGGCTCAGGCATGTTTTGGTAACCAACTACGTCTTTTCTATTTCCGTCAGTAAACTCACTTATTTTCCAGTTAGGCAAATCCATGATTTGATTTTTATACATATCATCATAACCTGCTAACTTGGTTTCTGCAAAAGCTTTTTTGATAGCATTAAAATCAGCCTTGCTCAATTGTTTGGTGTGTAGTCCCATTTTATCGACCCAACGTTTTCCACTATATTCCGTTTTTCCATCTGAATAAATGGTATAGGTGAAAACGGGACACATTCCGAAACAAGGCGTTTTTGTCAATTCAAATAGTTTAACCGACTCACTTGTTAAAGTAGGTGTTTCTTCTTCTTTGGGAGGAGGTGGTTTTTGCTCTGTAGTACTAGGCTTTGGCGTATTGCAAGCAAAGGCAATGGCAACAACAAGTAAAACGGCAATTAGAATTCCTATTTTCATAATTTTTTAGTTTTATTATACTTTTAGGACGATCTTTAGAACGGTAAGTTACTAATTTTTAGGGATCAACAATTATCTTTTTAGTAGTAAACTGTGAGCCTTGTTCAAAAAGAAAGAAATAAATACCGCCACTTAACGAAGAAATATCTATAGATCTAAAGTCTTGTGGATTAGTATTAATAGCATAGACTTCTTGACCTAATGTATTGAATAAACGTACAGCTACTTCAGCACTATTATCAAAATTTAAATCGATATGTATACAACCTTTGGCAGGGTTTGGAGAAATGACAATAGCATCATCATTTAGTGTTTTGTTGACAGGTGTGATCAATGCGCAACCTGTTGATGAAAGAATACCTTCTCTTGGGCCATTTTCAGCAAAGACAGAACGCATTCGTACTTTTTGTTCTTGTGTAAACATAGCCATACAAGCATCATCTACATATTGCATAAAGTTGACTGTCAAATCATTCGATTCGCAAGAGCTAAGCGGGTAGGGTGGACAGTTCAAATAAATAATACTCTGCATCGGTGTATCACTTACTTGATCACTTTTAACACAATTACCGCCATTACTTTCGCAACCCCATGGATGACAAAGGTTGAGATAATGACCGACTTCATGTGTAGTCGTTCGTCCCAAATTGTAGGGAGCATTGGCTAAGCAAGTCGTCCCAAAAGCTGTAGGGCTAATAACGATACCATCCTCCTCTTCTTTACACAAACCAGGTTGGCAGCCAAAGCCTAAAAAACTACTTTTGCCTACCCAAATATTCAAGTAACTTTTGGTGTCCCAAGCATCTCGACCATCTAATGCAGTATAATGAATGCGACGTTTCTGATCGTCGCCTGACCCTGTAAATTTGTCACCAATACCATCTATAGGCGTTTTAGTACGTGTAATACCACTTGTTCTATTGCCATTTGGGTCAACTGTAGCTAGACAAAATTCTATATTTATATCGCTGGCTAAACTGGCAAATTCATTAGGTACAATATTAATATCTGCATTAAGCATTCTAAAATCTGCATTCAAGGCATCAATTTGCGATTCTATTTGAGCATTAGGGATATTTTCTGATGGGTCATACCAAACAATATGAACGACTACAGGAATCGTAATGAGTTCATCATCACGTAGAGCAACATCAGGAACGACTGTTTCTAAGATGGTTTCTGTAGAATAATAGCCCGATTCGGTGTAATAATCATTACCACATCGATTAGAAGTGCTTTGTCCTGAGAGAAAACAGGAAACCATTAAGAGTACAGATAAACTGAAAATTACCTTCATTCTAGTTGTAAAACGAATAAGTTGAGAAAATGATTACTTAAGTTTTATTAATAAAACGTGAAAATAGTGAATAGTTTTGAAGCAGAAGTTTGAAATAAATAATATATCTTGAAAAAGTTGGTTAAAAACCAAAACAGAACTGAAAAACTAAAATCAATCTGCTGCCGTTGATTTGGTCGGTCGAGAACTACTCATCTGCTCACTTGAAGTGAGCTAATGAGTTAAATCAGCGAGGAGGTTTTGGTAAAATAAAAATTTTAAACAATTAAAAACGTCCATGATTAAGCCGATCCTTTTTTAGCATCGTGCAAAAGGTGCTGTTAAAAACAGCGAAATATAAAAGCGTAGTTGCAAACTACGCTTAGCAGATTGGGTTGTTTTTTGGACTTAAAGAAAATTTTAAACAGATGAAACGTCCATGATTAAATAGTCTTTAAACCTGCCTGCCGGCAGGCAGGCACACAAAGGAATGACTATTTTATCTTGGTAAGCCTGCCTTCCGCAGGCAGGTTCCATCTTACTGTTAGGAAAAATAAATATAGACAGATGAAAGTAGGCATATTTGGAGTAGGAGCAATAGGTTCAGCAATAATCAAAAGTTTAACAGGAGAGGACGAATACAGCTATTTTAATAGAGCTTCTAAAGAAAAAATTGAACTATTATTTGAGGAAGAAGTATTCACAAAAGCAATAAAATTATCAAAAAGCAAAGAGGTGGAAGAATTAGATTGGTTAATCATTTGTATAAAAGAGTATCAGTTTAAGGAGGCGAAGGAGGATTTAAAACGATTGATTGGTAAAAAAACGAAAATTGCGATCATAAGAAACGGACTTCATTTAAAAGAACCACTTTTAGCTTATACAGCAGCAGAAAATATGCTAGAATGTATGATTGATTGTCCTGTACAGCAAACAAAAGATGGAAAATATATACAATACAGCAACCCTAAAATTACAACAGCGAAAACAAATTTATCAACAGCCTTTGAACAGCTCTTTGCTAAAGAGAAAATTGAACTCAAGCAAGTTGACGATTATTTGACCACCAACTGGAAAAAGATAATAGAAAGTAGCGCCCTTGGAGGAATATTAGCATTGAGTGGCGAAACAATATGGATATTTAAAGACAAAAATATATTGAACCTTTATAAAAAAATCGTAGCAGAGGGCATATTAGTTGCAAGGCTAGAAGGAGCAAAAATTGAAGAGGATTTTGTTGCTCATTTATTGGGAAAAATAAAAACTTATCCAGCAACAAAGGGTAGCTCAATGTTAACTGATAGGTTAAACGGAAAGCCTATTGAAATAAATGCAAAAAATGGTGTTATCTCTAAACTTGGTAAAAAACATCAAGTAAAAACAGAGCTAAATGACCTAATTAGTCTCCTATTGAAGTTTACCAATTTAGGTAAACAGAATTGAAAAAAAGCATTCGCCGACAACACTAAGCAATCTCACCACCACAACTAGAACCAGCACCAGCAGTACAACCATAGCAATGTTGATTGAGGATAATATTACGAGCATTTAAAGTTTCGATATCAAAATCGTCGATATGCTGAGTAGTCGGAGCAGCTACTTTTAAGTCTAACATTTGGTTGAAGTCACAATCATAAATATAGCCATCCCAACCTATAGACAGAGTATTACGACACATCAAGCCTTCTACCGTAGCAGGATTGAAGGCAAGGACAAGTTTTTTCATGTACTCTTCATAGTTTTCAGACTCTAATAAATAGTCTAGAAAACGGCTGATAGGTAAATTTGTAATAGCGTATAAATTGTTGAAGTCGATTTCGAATTTACGTTTTAGTTGGCGTTTAAACTCTGCTTCTAAGGTCATTTGGTTGCTAGGAAGAAACGCACCAGATGGATTAAAAACAAGATCTAATTGCAAGTCAGGATTATCTTTTCCGTAGCCAACAGCATTTAGTTGTTGAAGCGATTTGATCGAGTCTTCAAATACGCCATCACCTCGTTGATTATCCGTGCGGCTTTTGCTGAAATAAGGCAGCGACGAAACAACTTGTATTTTATGTTTTGCAAAGAACTCTGGTAAATCGTGGTATTTAGGATTAGCCTGTATAATGGTTAAATTACAACGCACAATTATTTGTTTCCCAAGTTTTGTACATTCTTCAACAAACCATCGAAAGTGAGGATTCATCTCAGGAGCACCACCAGTGAGATCTACAGTAGGAATCGGATGAGCAGCAAGTATTTCTAAGCAGCGTTTAAGCGTTTCTTTGGTCATTATTTCCTTACGGTCAGGTCCTGCATCTACATGACAATGGGCACAAGTCTGGTTGCACATTTTACCCAAATTAATTTGAAAAATTTGAGTTGTAACAGGGCTTAAATTTTTATGACCTGCTTCAGCTACTTTTTCTATAAAATTAGGGAATTTTATATCAACAATATCTTTTCCATTCAACACCTGAAGTTGTATGAAAGTATCCGATAATTGATCTTTTCTAGATTTTAGTGATTTACTTCGCTGCTTTATCGCCATTCTTTTCGTTCCTTTTTTATTCGATTACATCGTTAATTTCTTCACATGGTTCATCATCTGAACACCATTGACTAAGGTAGCACCTCCTTTGATCGCTGCTGCTACATGCACCGCTTCCATCATTTGTTCCTCGTCTGCACCCTTCTCTAAACAAGTTGATGAATAGGCATCTATGCAGTAAGGACACTGTACAGCATGAGCTACAGCCAATGCAATTAATGATTTTTCACGCTCTGTCAGTGCGCCTTCTTTGAATACTTCTCCGTACCAATCGAAGAATTTTTTTCCCATAGATTCTTGAAATTCAGTGATATTACCAAATTTCTTTAAATCATCAGGGTTGAAATAAGTTTTGTTACTCATGGTTTACTATTTTTTTGACAGTGCAAAGTATGGAATATTTAAAAAAGAACGTACTTTATTTTTTTATTTTTGAATAAACTGTAACAGTAGGGACAAATCAGGAGCCAAAAATGGAAAATTAAAATCAAAGTCAAAATGCTGCTGATAGAAATTTTATTTTCATTTCAACTTTCATTTTAATTTGTATTAGGACTTATTTATATATTTGTGGATAATTATAAAAGATGAAACGACCATGATTTTATTTAATCATAATATCACACGAGGAATGATTAAA
>JAHDIP010000224.1:0-2280 GCA_020630735.1 Saprospiraceae bacterium
GTTTGGATGCCTTTGGGTGTTAATAAAAGTACATTTGTAAATTTCTTTTTTGTAGCTATCATAGCAGGGACATTGATACTTTTATTTCATCTCATTATTTATTTCTACGAATACATTTTAGCTTTTTTACTTCGATTTAAAATACTGTTTTTAGCCTTAGTTGGATTTATCATTTTTCAGGGTTATGTAGTGTTTCAAAATACAGGAGAAGAATTTATGCCAGCACTCGACGAAGGCTCGTTTTTACTCATGCCTACGTCGATGCCGCACTCAGGAATGCAAGAAAATATCAAAAATTTGCGCCTACTCGATATGGCTGTAACGGCGATTCCAGAAGTCGAAACCGTCGTAGGAAAAGCAGGACGAGTCAACTCAGCCCTTGACCCTGCGCCTATGTCAATGTACGAAAATGTGATTTTGTACAAGACCGAATATCGAACCGATGAAAATGGACATCGGATTCGATTCAAATACGAAAATGGCGATTATATCCGAGATGAAAAAGGGGCTTTGATTCCCGACAAGAATGGTCGCTATTATCGCCAATGGCGTGACCAGATTCAAAGTCCAGATGATATTTGGAATGAAATCGTCAAAGTAACTAAAATACCAGGTGTTACTTCTGCTCCTAAATTACAACCCATCGAAACAAGGCTAGTCATGCTTCAAACAGGTATGCGTGCGCCTATGGGAGTCAAAGTGCAAGGTGCTGACTTAGCGACGATAGAAGCCTTTGGGCTAGAGTTAGAAAAACAACTCAAAAAAGTAGAAGGAGTGAAAGAAGCAGCCGTCTTTGCGGATAGGATTGTAGGCAAACCTTATTTATTGCTAGATATTGATAGAGCAGCTATCAGTCGCTATGGCTTGACGATAGCTAAGGTGCAACAATATATCCAAACCGCTGTTGGCGGCATGACAATGACGCATACTGTGGAGGGCAGAGAAAGATATGCTATTAGTATTCGCTATCCTAGAGAACTTAGGAATGACCCCGAAATTTTAAAAAGGATTTATATCCCAACCTCTAATGGACAGCAAATTCCTTTGGGGGATTTGGTTACTGTTCAATACGAGCAAGGCGCACAGTCCATCAAAAGTGAAGATGGGTTTCTGATAGGATATGTTCTATTTGATAGAGAAAAAAACTATTCCGAAGTAGAAGTTGTCAATGCTGCACAACGACACTTAGAAAAGCAAATCGAGATTGGTCGCTTGGAAGTACCCGCAGGCGTAAGCTATCGTTTTGCGGGTAACTATGAGCAGCAAGTTCGAGCCAACAAACGATTGAGCATTGTTGTGCCGATTGCATTGGCACTTATTTTCATCATCCTCTATTTTCAATTCAAATCAGTATTAATAGCCTTGATGGTTTTTACGGGTGTCTTTATTGCCTTTGCAGGAGGCTTTATTATGATAGGTCTGTACGATACCACTTGGTTTTTAAATGTTGAACTATTTGGAACGAATATGCGGGACTTATTCCAAATCCAAGCGATTAATTTGAGTGTAGCAGTCTGGGTAGGCTTTCTGGCTCTATTTGGTATTGCAACAGACGATGGTGTTTTGGTCGCTACTTTTTTACAAGATAGTTTCAAAAGAAATCAACCCAAAACTATTGCAGCTATCCGAAAAGCAGTCATTGAAGGTGGTAAGCGCAGAGTTCGACCTGCCATGATGACCACCGCTACAACAATATTGGCACTACTACCTATCCTCACCTCTACAGGACGAGGTTCAGATATTATGCTACCAATGGCAATACCTTCTTTTGGAGGAATGACCTTACAAATGATAACTATGTTTACTGTCCCTGTTTTATATGCCCTTTGGAAAGAATTACAATGCCATTGGGATTATTTCAATAAACCCAAAATGACAGCTTATGATGAATAGAGTAGTATTAATCCTTTGTGCTGTCATTTGCTGGAACCAAGCAATGACACAGCAATTATCCGAATTGATAGACTTATCTAAAACGGAAAATTTGGAGAATAAAATATTAGAAAAGGAATATCAAATTGCTTTAGAAAAAATACCACAAGTTGGGCAACGCCCTGACCCTGAAATTGGTTTAGGTGTTTTTCCTTTGCCTGTTGAAACGCGCTTAGGGGCACAGTGGACAAGATTGAGTGCCACTCAAATGTTGCCTTGGTTTGGTGTTTTAGATGGTCAAAAAGACATCGCACAAGCCAGAGCCAATGTGCTGCTGCCTAGAGTTGCAGCAAATCAACTGGATAACAGTTTTTTGATTAAACAAGCTTATTATGAACTCTATGAATT
>JAHDIP010000224.1:2380-10079 GCA_020630735.1 Saprospiraceae bacterium
TAGACTTTGCAGAACTAAACTTTGATAAAGATACTTTGCTTACTCATATCGAAAAGTATCATCCACAAATGAATCTCTATGCTTTGCAACAAGAAGTGGCTCGACAATCCATAGCACTTAATAATTTACATTCAAAACCAAGTCTTGGAGTAGGCGCAGATTATATTTATGTGCGTAAGCGCAGCGATGCCGAACCTGCCAGCAATGGTAGGGACATTGTTCAGCTTCGAGGGAGTATCAAAATTCCTTTAAATAAAGACCAATATGATGCAAAAGAACGAGAAGAACAATTGCGAATAGCTTTATTAGAAGATAAAAAAATCAATTCGAGTAAACAATTTTTAGCTGTCATTGAACAAGCTTACACCAACTATGAAACGGCACGATTGAATGTAGAATTATACCAAGAGCAAATTAAAATAACCAAGGGAGCAATACAGATTTTAGAATCAGATTATAGTGCTAGTGGCAAACGCTTTGATGAATTGCTCACGCTTCATCAAGCATTGATTAATTATGAAGAGCAAATACTGAAAGCCATTGTTCAAAGCCATTTGGCAAAAGCTAAAATTGAACGTTATATCAATAATTAAAAGAAGGATAAAAAATGACTTCCAATCTAAAAAATATAATCAGCGCAATCATATTCCTTGCCCTTGGCATAGGGATTGGCTACTTACTTTTTGGAAAACAACAAGTAGCCAATATGCATAATCATGCACCAAGTGATTCCACAGTAACTACAACTACAAATGAAAAAGCCGAAGAGTGGATATGCTCTATGCACCCACAAATTCGGCAGGCAGAACCTGGGCTTTGCCCGATTTGTGAAATGGATTTAATTCCAGCAGGGAGCAATGAGTCCAATGACCCTTTAGTATTACAAATGACCGAAGAAGCAGTTAAACTTTCTAATATTCAAACCACAATAATTGGAAGTAGTGATAGAAGCGGTACGCAAAACAATAGCCTAAAATTATCAGGCAAAATCCAAGCCGATGAACGAGAAGCATCGAGTTTAGTGGCTCATGTGCCAGGTCGTATCGAAAAATTATTCGTCAGTTTCACAGGCGAGTTTGTCAAAGAAGGACAGGAGTTGGCAACGATATATTCACCCGAACTGATTACAGCTCAACGGGAATTGATAGAGGCTTTGAAATTATATGATATTAACCCTAAATTATTAGAAGCCGCAAGGAATAAACTACGTTATTGGAAAATCGGCAACCGAACAATCGAAAAGATTGAGCAGCAACAGACTATCCAAGAGACGTTTACGATTTACGCTGAAAAGTCAGGCATTGTAAGCAAGCGTAGAGTGGCAGTAGGTGATTATCTCAAACAAGGTGAACCACTTTTTGACTTGATAAATATGAATAAACTCTGGGTCATTTTTGACGCTTATGAGGAAGACCTCCCTCATATTACAATAGGCGATAAAATTACATTTACAACGGCAGCCGTTCCCAATAAAACCTTTCAAGCAAGGGTCAATTTCATTGACCCTATCCTCAACTCGACGACTCGAACAACTGCCATTAGAACTGAAATATCTAATAAAAATGGTTTGCTTAAACCCGAAATGTTTGTAGAAGGCACGCTTCAAAAAAGTGCAAAAAATATAAGTTCTGGAACTAAGACAGTTCCAAAATCTGCTGTTCTTTGGACAGGCAAACGCTCTGTGGTTTATGTTAAAGTTCCAGAGACAGAGATACCTTCTTTTGAATATCGAGAAGTGGAGATTGGAGAAAGTATAGGTAGTAATTACAAAATCATTAGTGGTTTGGATTTGGGCGAGGAGGTTGTTACTTACGGTAGTTTTACGATTGATGCTGCTGCCCAACTTAACAATCAGTCGAGCATGATGAACAAAAATGTGGAACTAAAAAAAGAAGCGAGTGGAGCAATTCCAAATTTTCAGGCAAATACGCCAACAGCATTCAAAGAACAACTCAATGCTCTTGCCAATGCTTATATTGAAGTCAAAGATGCTTTTGTTCAAACTGATGCATCGGCTGCCGCATCGGCTGCACAGAATTATATCAATGCCCTTGAAAAAGTAGATATGAGTTTGCTCAAAGAAGATGCTCATATCTATTGGACGGAACAAGGCAATATCTTGAAAAATCATGGACAAAAGATAATAGACCTAAAAGATGTAGAAGCCCAACGAGTACAATTTGGCTTTGTATCGGATGCACTTATCAATAGCATTTTAGCTTTTGGAACAGAAGGGAATGCCCTCTATGTACAGCATTGTCCAATGGCATTTGACAATGAAGGAGGCGATTGGTTGGCATTAGAAGAACAAATTCAGAACCCTTATTTCGGAGACAAAATGATGAAGTGTGGATTGGTCAAAAAAATAATTGAATAGCACACAAAAATAAAACCCATGAATAAAGACACTAACTGTAAATTATGCAAAGCCAGTGATACTTTTGACTTCTTTGAATTGCCTCCAACGCCGACACAAGATGGCAATATGGCATCAACAAGAGAGGAGGCTTTAGAAATGCCAAAAGGAAGAATACAATTAAGGTATTGCAATAACTGTGGTTACATTCGTAACGAAGCCTATGATAGTAGTAAAATAACTTTCGATGCTTATGATTTTTCAAATGACCATTCGCCTTTATTTAAAAATTATGTAAATACTCTGACCAACAGGTTAATTGAGAAGTATCATTTAACCAATAAAACTATTCTTGATATTGGATGTGGCGATGGTTATTTCCTAAAGCAAATTTGTGAGCGTGGAAATAATAAAGGAATTGGTATAGATGCTGGGTTTGATTTTAGCAAACACAAAACGGAAACACCTAATATCGAATTTATACAAGATTATTATTCTGAAAAATACAACTATTGGCAACCTAATTTTATAGCTTGTAGATTGGTTATTGATTTGTTGGATAAACCTAGTGAGTTTTTGAAAATGATAAGGCAAACCATCGATTTTAACCCCGATGTTATTTTGTATGTTGAAGTACCTAATGCAGTTTATACCTTCAAAAATAAGATTATTTGGAATGTTGTATATGAACATTCAAGTTGGTACATCAAAGAATCATTGAACTATCAATTTGAGTCTTGCGGATTTGAAGTATTAGATATTGCAACTTGCTGGAAAGATGAATTTTTGGGTATAGAAGTACGCTCTTTGCCAAAGGTTAACTCTCCTAGAAAATCTTCCATAAGTCTGGAAGACCTTTCGTCTTTTCAGAACGATTTTGAGCATATTAAAGAACAAAGTTTATTAAAAATACAGCAAATAAAAGAGAAAAAAATAAAATGCATTGCTTGGGGAGCTGGGGCAAGAGCAGTTTCCTTTTTCAATATTTTCGATTTAAGCAAAGAAGTTAACTATATCGTGGATATCAATTCTAATAGGCATGGAAAATACTTGCCAGGTACAGGACAATGCATTGTTGCTCCTGAATTTATTACCTCATTTCAACCCGATTTGGTCATTATAACCAATCCAACTTACGCAGGTGAGATAAAAAAACATATTTATGAACTTGGGCTAAACCCTAGATTTTGGGTTTTATCCCACTCAGAATTGTAGAAGATATGGCAAAATTGAAATTTGTAACAACACTAACTGTCAGTGGCGGATGTACAATCTGTAAATCCAGAATTGAAAACCATCTTTATAAAAGGGATGGAATCATATCTGCCAAATGGGATATGAAGACAAATAATCTCAGCCTAGAAATTACGCACGGTAAAGTTCAATTAGAAGAAATTCACCAAACAATAGCAGCACTTGGACATAGTACAGAACTTATAAAAGCAAATCATACAGCAATAAGTGAACTTCCGACCCAGTGCCAAACTCACATATAATAATTCATTACTTAACCTATAAAATTCAGACAATGAAAAATTCAATCTTAATAATGACTTTATTCTTTTTAGGAACTTTTATGACAGCTTGTAGTAATTCTACAAGCTCGAATGCTGAAAAACAGGGCAAAGAATACACCTCTGCATATATCTGTCCGATGCACTGTAAGGGTAGCGGTAGCGATAAGGAGGGAAAATGTCCTGTTTGCGATATGGACTATGTTGCCAATAAAAAACATAAAGCGGATGGGCATTCACATTAGTAAATAGTGAGTTCTCGTTCTAAAATTACTCTATTATGCAACTACTACGATTTACCTTATTCTTCATAATGATATGTTTAAGCTTTGCTTGCAATAGTGAAGATGAATCTAATGGAGAAGAACAAACTCAAGAAGAAATAGAAAATACAAATGCTTTGTATTTGGATGCTGCTAATTGTGAAAATATAGTACCAACTTACACCTCAGATATCAAAGAGATTATGGATACACGATGCGCTTTTACAGCTTGCCATGATGCTGTACTTTTAGCAGGAGGGATTGCTTTAGACACTTACAATAATATCATCACAAGTTTTGAAGAGTATAATTTTTTATGTTCCATTCATCATGGTTCAGAGTGTGAAATTATGCCAATAGGAGCAGATAAACTAAGTGATATGGATATAGAACTTATTACCTGTTGGGCTAAAACAGGTTTTACGGAGTAAATTATAGAAGCCTTTAATTTTCAAGATGACCTCTACTTGTGTGAAAAAATTATAGAGGTCGTCTTGCTTTAAAAAAACACAATTAAATTTTAAAATCACATAGCATATGAACTACAACAACAATACAATTTATATCATACCATATGTACACAGATTTACATGTTTTCTAATGATGCAGTTGATTCTTTTGGGGATGTTACCAAAAGGAAAAGTACAAGCTCAACAGCATTCTGTTGCCAGAGAATGGAATGAAGTATTATTACAATCTATCAGAGAAGATTTGGCTCGTCCTACTGTCCATGCTCGTAATTTATGGCATTCGTCAATGGCAATGTATGATGCCTGGGCAGTTTATGATACTATTGCATCACCTTACTTTTTGGGAAATACAATTGATGGGTTTAATGTACCTTTTAATGATATTCCAATTCCAGCAGATATTGAAGCAGCAAGGGAAGAAGCTATTAGTTTTGCTGCATATCGAATACTGGCACATCGGTTTCAAAATTCTCCTAGTGCATTTTCTGCTATAAATCGCTTCAATGCACTAATGGAAGAGCTAGGTTATGATATTAATAATCTAGGGTTAGATTATGAAAGTGGCGACCCTGCAATGCTTGGGAATTACATTGCATCCAATGTAATAAATTTTGGATTACAAGATGGGGCAAGAGAAGCATTAGGTTATGATAATGAATATTATGCACCTATAAATCCCCCTTTAATTGTGGGATTAGAAGGTAATCCTGATATGGAAGACCCCAATCGCTGGCAACCGCTTACACTTAATATATTTATTGACCAAAGTGGGAATGTTATTCCTCTTAACACGCCTGAATTTTTAAGCCCAGAATGGGGAAATGTTACGCCTTTTTCAATGACAGAAGATGATTTAACAACGTACGAAAGAAATGGGAATACCTACAGAGTATATCATGACCCTGATACACCTCCACTACTCGATG
The DNA here is from genome assembly GCA_020630735.1 of Saprospiraceae bacterium. Taxonomy (GTDB): domain Bacteria; phylum Bacteroidota; class Bacteroidia; order Chitinophagales; family Saprospiraceae; genus JAHDIP01. The sequence goes on from JAHDIP010000224.1 coordinate 7,910, forward strand.
TAAATAATGTAGGAGGACTTTCAGAAGAGTATAAATGGGGATTTTCATTAGTAGCAAAATGGTCATCGCATTTAGACCCAAGTGATGGGGTGCTATGGGATATTTCGCCTGCATCTTTTGGGAATATTCCAGATTCTAATATACCACAAACGATTTCTGATTTGAGAAGTTTTTATAATGAAGCTGAAGGAGGCGATATCGGAGAAGGTCATCCTATAAACCCTGTGACACAAGAGCCATATGCACCTCAAATGGTTGCTAGAGGAGACTACACCAGAGTATTAGCAGAATTTTGGGCAGATGGTCCAGATTCAGAAACCCCACCAGGTCATTGGTTTCATATCATGAATGAAGCTGTTATAGACCATCCACTATTTGAAAAAAAGCACAGAGGACTTTATGAAGTCAAGAATGATTTAGAATGGGATGTAAAAGCATACTTTTTACTTGGAGGCACCATGCATGATTGTGCTGTAGCTTCTTGGGGCATCAAAGGATGGTATGACTACCCTCGACCAATATCCGCAATACGTTATATGTGCGAATTAGGACAATCAAGCGATTCATTATTATCCAATTATCATCCTGGTGGTATTCCGTTAGATTCTGGATATATAGAAATTATTGAAGCTGGTGACCCGCTCGCAGGTCAAGGAGGACAACATATAGGGAAAATAAAACTCTATTCATGGAAAGGTCCTGATTTTATATCAAACCCAGCGAGTGATGTTGCAGGAGTAGGATGGATTAGAGCTGAGGATTGGATGCCTTACCAAAGACCTACATTTGTTTCACCTAATTTTGCTGGCTATATTTCAGGACATTCTACTTTTTCAAGAGCAGCAGCTGATGTATTAACCTTGCTAACAGGAAATGCGTATTTTCCTGGAGGTATGGGAGAATTTGAAGTAGATATGAATGAGTTTTTAGTTTTTGAAGATGGTCCAAGTCAAAGTTTTACCTTACAATGGGCTACTTATAGAGATGCTTCTGACCAAACGAGTTTATCACGCATTTGGGGAGGTATTCATCCACCAGCGGATGATATACCAGGACGTTTAATTGGTTCTACTATTGCTCAAGATGCTTTCAATCTATCTGAGCGTTATTTTTTTAGAGATGCTGATAATGATGGATTTTATTCATTTGAAGATTGTGATGATAATAACGCTAATATCTATCCAGGGAATACAGAAGTATGTGATGGACTAGATAATAATTGTAATGGTTTAGCAGATGATGAACTACCTAAAAATACATATTATCGAGATGCGGATGAAGATGGATTTGGCGATGCACAACTTCCTGTAGATACTTGTCTCAGCATAGCTCCAGTGGGATATGTATCAAATGATTTAGACTGCAATGATGAAGACGCTACGATAAATCCGAATGGTATAGAAGTGTGTGACGGAACAGACAATAATTGTAATGGTTTGGCAGATGATGGACTACCTAAAAATACATACTATCGCGATGCAGATGAAGATGGATTTGGTGATGCACAAATAGCAACAGACACTTGTATTAGTACAGCACCTATAGGTTTTGTAAATAATGATTTAGACTGCGATGATACGAATACGATGGTTAACCCTAATGCTATGGAAATACCTTATGATGAATTAGATAACGATTGTAATGTAGCAACGCCAAACGATGATTTAGATGAAGATGGATTTTTATTAGCCGAAGACTGTAATGACGAAAACCCTAATATTAATCCTGATGCTGAGGAAATTGCTAATAATGGTATTGATGAAGATTGTGATGGAGAGGATTTAGTGACCAATGTTCAACATTTAGCAAATTTATCTATTCAAGTATTTCCTAATCCCTTTACAGATATATTAGCTATAAACTGTTTAGGTGAAAACTGCTTATTTGAAAGTAGAATAACTATTTATGATGAATTAGGAAGAGTTTTACTTCAACAAAACATATTATTCAAAGAGGGTATTAATCAGATAGACACCCAAGAATTATCTATGGGAATTTATCTTATCAAAATTGATAATCCTAAAAAACATAAGTCCTTCACTCAAAAGTTGATAAAAATGTAGAGGAAATTATTCTTGAAGAAAAAGAGGCAACTATGGGCTGATATAGATGCACCTTTGATAACAACAGATATGTTTTGGGACGGAACTTTTGATGGAGAACCCGCAGG
>JAHDIP010000225.1 GCA_020630735.1 Saprospiraceae bacterium
AGCGGGTATCTTCGCCGTATTCATTACTCACCGTAAGGCAGACTTCGTAGATGCCTTCCGCACTATACACATGTACAGGGCAAGTATCTTGACTCGTATTCGTATCACCAAAATCCCATGACCATGTGGCTGGCTCGCAGGAAGATAAATCTCGAAAATCAACACTCATATTCATGACAGTATCTACCTCATAGCGAAAATCGGCTAAGGGCACATTATTGATCCCTAAAGTATCACAAACAGAACCATCTAGTGGACCTAAGCGATAGTTTGGAAAGTTGGGTATGGAAAAGGCATTATAAGTAGGTAGCTCTACACTATGTTGTAAGACTTCGCAGGCTTCTCCTTTTTCATTGGGTTTATTGATAAGGTGTAGGACTCGTACACCATTCGTAGAAGCTCCATATATTTTCCCATCTGGAGCCAATTGTTGAAATGAAAAAAGTGTAGGCAAGCCAATCGTATTATTTATAGGAAACTCATAACCATCATAAATAGCCACCGTATCTTTCGTAGCAAAAATATCATCTGCCCATAAATCAAATTGATACATATAATTATAAGAAGCAACATATAAAAAACGAGAATTAGGAGATATGGCAACTCCTCCTGACCACGAAGCATCAAAATAATTTAAGCGCTGATGATTGCTTAGCAAACCTGTACAACGATCAAAGTCATACACATCTAAAAAATCTCCTATCTCTGCACTTATACCATTCAATCGTACAAATTTAGAACCATCAGGCGAAAAAACAGCTTGCCCCAAACCTGAATCAGGTATTATATCCGTCATCAATTCTTTTCCTACTACCGTCACTCCACTTGGGTCTAAAAGTACTCTATAATAATTAGTCGTTTTATACTCAAAAACTATTAGCCACCAGTCTCTACCATTCGCATGTCGTGTCGCTGTTATTTTACCTATGGCAAGTGTATCCTGTATTACAATTTGGTTTTTTTCTACTATTTCACCCAATCCATTATTCAATATCGGATTGACTATGGAATAGTATAAATGAGTACAATGTAGATTTATGGTAGATGTTGGGTAAGCTCTAGCTGTATGGAAAAGATAATACATATCTCCTGAAATAGTCGAAATAGATAGGGAAATAGCTCCCTGTTCTTGAATAAGGCCATATTCAGTATGGTCGTCTGTAAATTCGCCTGGATTTAAACCATCCCCATTTTCCATTTGCTGATGCGTACTATCTGCAATATAAATACCATTTGTATAAAATAAAAGATTTCCTGTTGCATCACTCATACTAGTATTAGTAGTATTAATATTCATTTCCCTGTATTGGTAATAAATAGATGGTAAGTTTTCACTAAAGTCAATATTACTGCCTCCAAAAGTTGAATCTGTATCGTTACTCCCATAACCAAACAGCCAGTTATTATCATGTTGTTGACTAAATACGATTGTAGATAATACGATGCAATAAGATATAGACAAAACTATTTTCATAATAATTTTTTCTTGATTTAAATTATGTTACTCTTACTCCAATATTAATTTTTGCTATTGAGTAAAAGTCTCGAAATAAATAGTATTAATTTGACATTTCTCAAATAAAAATTGATAGGTTTTTGAAATTGGTATTACATAAGTGGTTCAAGTTTATTTCTAAACAATCATTTCTTATGATTAGAACCTCGTAACATCAGTTATCAAAAAAATTATGCAGCAATATAGTATTATGTGAATAGAGAAAATTTTACATAATCACTAATTAAATATAGCACTAATCAATTCACAATACAAGTATGATATATAACTTTAACTTTTAAAGGATAAAACAAGCTAACAAAAAAATAGCTAGCTTCTAAATTTGCTATTTAAAAGGTTTTTCGTAATATCGTCTTAAGTTTAGAGGTTATTAAAAAATGGCTTACTGGCTTCTAAAAAAGTCTTTTTGAACTACTTTGCATTTTTTAATCGTCCCATAGCCCTGCTATGAAACTCATAAAAAGCTTCAATTAGTTCAAAAATCCTAATTTTATAATCGCAGCAGCCAGTCTTTAACAACCTCTTACAAAACCATCAATAAATGAGAGCGATATTACTACTTTTAACCGTTTTTTGCTGTTTTCAGGTGGCAATGCAGGCACAATTGCCGAATACCAATATTTATCTTTTTGAAAAAAAGCAGCTAACGGATAGCATTTTCTTGTTTTCAAAACCACAATTTTTGACAGCCTTCAACCTCTATGGTTATAATAATCAGCCTCATTTCATCAATCAGGATGAACTCTATATTACGGCTCAATTCCCAAATGATAGTACACAAACGGATATCTATTCGCTCAACTTAACAGGTAATAAACTAACACGTGTTACTGCCACAGCCGATAGCGAATACTCCCCTACTCTAATGCCCAATCGCACGCATTTTTCTTGTGTCCGTGTCGAAAATGATGGCGACAATACACAACGACTTTGGCAATTTCCAGTTGACCGTTCAAGCAATGGTGAACCCGTTTTCCCCTTGATCAAAGATGTCGGTTATCATCATTGGATCAATGAAAACTTGTGTGCATTGTTTATTGTAGATGATCCACATTACTTGATTATTGCTGATAAAAGCGATCAATCGACTAGACAAATTACCTCAAAAATTGGTCGTTGTTTTCAAGAACTTCCGAATGGTAATCTTGCTATGGTACAAAAACTTAGTGATAAAACGTGGCAGTTAAGAGAGCTTAATCTTAGTACTTACAAAACAACGCTTATCGTCAACACCTTAGAAGGCAGCGAAGATTTTGTTTGTTTTCCTGATGGGACCTTTATGATGGCACAAGGTTCTAAGCTTTTTAAATTCAATCAACAAATAGATAAGTATTGGGTGGAAGTAGCTGACTTTAGTTTTTATGGCATTCGTAAGATAACTCGACTTGCTGTTGGTGGTAATAATAAGATTGCCCTCGTTACACAATAGACTTGTTAACCTTAGTCATCAAATGGCTACAAGAGGAAAAATTTATTTTACATTTCGTTAAAAAGCCTCACCGATGCTTTGGCATCGCCTATGTTTTTTGCCTTATTCAAAATAAATTTTTCTACTCTTTCGCTCATTCATGATAAGGTTAACAAGTCTAATAATACTCTTAGATTAATGCAGTTATTTTATTTGCCGACCATTGGGATTTTATTATTTCTACTACTTTTTGTTTACTCCTCGACACTCTACCCTGGAGGGTCGCAAGCAGATTTATCTAGCAAAGGTTTTGACTGGTATCATAACTACTGGTGTAACTTATTGCGAGTTGAAGGCATGAATGGCAAACCCAATCCAGCTCGACCGTTTGCTATCTTTGCGATGCTGATCTTATGTATAAGCTTTGCCGTTTTCTTCTATCAATTTTCTATTTCGATGCCGATGTCTCCGTTTTGGAAGTATGCAATTCAGATAAGTGGTATGTTGTCCATGGTATTTGCGATGTTATTGTTTACTAGTTTTCACGATCAGTCTATTATTATTTCAAGTATATTTGGATTAGTAGCAATTATTGGAATGGTCGTCGTACTATGGCAAAATCAATCGAATACCTTTTTGTGGTCTTTTGGTTTTTGTTTATTTCTCTTTGCAATCAACAATTACATTTATTATAGCAATCATTATGTTGAAGTCTTACCTTTTGTCCAAAAAATAAGTTTAGCTGCTACCTTAGTTTGGATAAGTTGTATGAATATCTTCTTAGTCTTAAAGTAGCTAAATATGAAAGATCAACTTGAACAGTACATTCGAAAAAAAGTAAAAAATCCAAGGGCAGAAGAAATTGAAGCAATTCTTAATTGTTTTGAATTGCGCTCTTTAGAAAAAGGTACCTTTTTCAAAAAACCATTTACCATTAATCAAGAGTTTGGGTTTCTTGTAGAAGGAAATCTTAGATTAGTTGTTTATAAAGAAAATGGAGAAGAAGTAACTGCGAGACTATTACAAGACTATTCATTTATTGCAGATGTTTTCAGTATAAGGGATAAGAAACCAACTCCTCTTGGTATTCAATGTCTAGATGATGTTTCTATCTTAGTAGCACCTATCAGTAAAATCCATCAATTATTAGAAAGCAATTTGGCGCTTAATATTGTAATGCGAGAATACATTACAGAACGAGCTACAGAAATGGGAAGAAATTATTTGCTATTTATCACTGGAACAGCTAAGGAACGTTATCAATTTATTTTGGAAAATAATCCCAAACTTTTACAAAAATTCCCACTTCGTTTTATCGCCTCTATGATCGGCATTACTCCCACCCAATTAAGTAGAATAAGAAATAATAAATTAGATTAATCATTTCTCAACATTTGTTGAGGATTTATAAATTTGCCTCAACGTACATTTGTGTTTTATTGATCCAAATAATGATTTATGAAACATATAATTTGTACTTTATTCTTATTTATCTTAGGAAACTCTACTTTTGCACAAACAGAGGACAAAGCCTTAAAGCTTTCTCTTCAAACTGATTTGATTGCTTATACAACTCCAGGTGGTTGGAGTATTTGGGGTGTTATCCAACACCACGAAAATAAACTCTCCCTAGCTTATGTCAATTTTCCAAATCGATATGCGGAATACTATGATGAATCTGGCTTGAAAGAACACGATCAATTTTTTAGACTGCAATACGCTCGTTACTTCAATCCTGAAAAACGAATGAAAGACTTTTATTATGGTATCAATTTAGAATATCATTTGCGAGAATTGGAAGAAGACAATAGCACAGAAAAACTTGAAGATACTGGTTTTAAGGTGGCACCAATCATTGGCTACGAATGGCATCCTTGGGGTAAAAAAGATAATGTACTCCAAAACCTATCTTTAGCACTTTGGGCAGGACCTACCTTTTTGATTAGCTATGATGATGAACTTATTTTTCAGGAAACGGGTAGTATTTATGAGGCTCGTGAGTCTGTAGAAGTTTCTCTAGGTATAAATGTAAGTTATACTTTTTATAAAAATTATTGATTTTGAATAAACTATTGCAAGTAAATAATTTTCGGAAATAGGTCTTTCCTTAAAAATCGGACTCGACGGTAAAGCTCATTTCTTCTCTAGTAGAAGGATGCGTAAACTCAATGTATTCTGCATGTAGATGCAATCGTTCTCCTTTTACACCATACAAATCATCACCAATAATTGGCGTATTTAAACCTAATGGATGAGCTACATGAACTCGGAGTTGATGCGTTCGTCCAGTAATTGGGAATAAATAGATTCTTGTTTTATTATCAAAGCGTTGAATCACTTTCCATTTGGTCTCTGCATTTTTCCCATGTTCGTAGCAAACCATTTGTCTTGGTCGATCATCTAAGTCTACTCGCAAGGGTAAACTAATATCGCCTTCTTGACCTTCAATTCTTCCATCTAGCAAAGCAACATAACGTTTTTTGACAATTCGTTTTCTAAACTGACGTTGCATAAACTTGTGGGCTTCTTTCGTTTTGGTAATGATCAGAATTCCAGAAGTCGACATGTCTAAGCGATGGACAATCATTGGCCCTGTAGCATCAGGATACATAGCTTGCATACGAGTATACACCGAATCCGAAATTTCTTTGCCAGGTACAGAAAGAAACTCAGCAGGCTTATTAATGATCACCAAGTCATCATCTTCGAAAACTATTTTTATTTTTTTGTTTTCGGCAGGATTTTTCAATAATGGATTTTCATCCATTTCGATGCCCTCTAACATATGTGCTAAAATAGGTTTGCACCTTCCTCGGCAAGCAGGATAAAAATTTTTATGTTTTCTAATTTCGGTGCTAGGCGATTTGCCCCACCAAAACTCTGCCATGGCGATGGGTTTCAAATCATTCAAAAAAGCATACTGTAATAATTTGGGAGCCGAACAATCACCTGCTCCTGAGGGTGGTTTTTGCTCTCTGAATTTTGGAAAAATTGCTGTCAGCCCTTTCTTTATTTTTTGCTGATTTAAAAACTGATAATTATCAAATATTTGTCGCTGTAAAATGCCTGACTTGTTTTTTCTTGCCGCTTTAAGTTCAGCTATTTTAGAGGTAAAAACGGCTAAGTCTTTTTGATATTTTGCCAGTTCTTCTTTTAGATAAGTAGATAATTCTTTAAATAAAAACTGTCCCTTAATACTTTCGTCCGCCAATTGTTTATTGAAGATAATAAACGCTTCGGGACTTAAGGTTACTCTAGCTTTTTCACGGCGAAGCTTCCTGTCTTTTTTGCTTATTTTCAGTTTCTCTTTTTCTCGCTTTAATTCTTCTGTGACCGAAATTGTTTTTGATTCAACCAGTTGTTGCATCTCTATAAAACGAGGTTCTTTTTCTAAATCACTTATTTCTTGATTGATTTTATTTAGCTCAATCTCTCCTATCTTATAAAAACTATTTTGAGCATGCGCATTATAGACAGGTGGTACAAATTTTTCTGGCAAACTTCCATCTGATAACTTTCCAGAAAAAGCTGCTAGATAACCAATTTCATTTTGTTGGTTTTGGACGACCATAACACCAAACATTTTTCCGATGGGTATGCCTACGTCAGTTTTGCCTAAACCAAAATTATGTTCAAAATCCGTTTGATTTTCTAGATGAGTTTGTATCTCTTTTACAGCAATTAAGCTAAGCGGATGTGGATCGTAATAAAAAGGAAAGGTAAATTTTTGAGGGAGTTCTATTCCTGAAACATCTTCTTTAAAGTGTTGAAAATAAGACATTGTGTTTTGATCTTTTCGACTATCAGTAAACAAGGAACGTTACAATTAGTTCCTTTCTCTTTACGAAACTACAGTATCAATAATTATTTTGCCTCGTACTTTTCTATTCATCATTTCTTTCAATGCCTCTGGTGCTTTGACTAATGGATAGATAGCATGAATATGTGGTTTGAGTTTTCCTTGCCCGTACCATTGCATCAGTTCCATGGTATTTTGAAAATTGACTTTTGGTGATCTTGTAGCAAATGAGCCCCAAAAGACACCAACAATTTGGCAACCTTTTAACAAAGCAAGATTAAGCGGAATTTTTGGAATATCCCCCGCAGCAAAACCGACAACTAAGAATCGACCTTCCCAAGCAGTAGCTCTGAGGGCTGCTTCAGAGTAGTTGCCACCAACAGGATCGTATACGACATCTGCCCCTTTTCCATCGGTCAATTCTTTGACTCTTTTTTTCAAATCCTCTTCGGTATAATTGATGGTTTCATCTGCACCATATTCTTTACAAAGTGCTAATTTTTCATTAGTAGAAGCCGCCGCAATGACTTTTGCGCCCATAAGTTTACCTAACTCTACAGCCGCTAAACCTACCCCACCCGATGCGCCGAGTACCAAAAGGGTTTCGCCTTCTTTTATCTTCGCTCTATCTTTTAAAGCATGATAAGACGTTCCGTAAGCCAGTAAAAAAGAGGCTGCAATTGGAAAGTCCATATTGGGCGGTTTGGGAAAAACATTTTTGCCATCTGCAATGACTTCCTCTGCATAACCGCCATTCAGAACAAAGCCAAATACTTCGTCACCAACTTTTAAATGCTTGATGCCTGCTCCTACTTCTTTTACAACACCAGCGATATCACTACCTGGCGTAAAAGGTAATTCAGGTTTGAATTGATATAATCCTTGAATGATAAGCGTATCTGGAAAATTGACACTACAAGCTTTCACTTGTACAACGACTTCTTTTTCTTTTGGTGCTTGTGCTTCTACTTCTTTATAAACTAAAGTAGAGGGTAGACCATATTGTTCACAGACTATTGCTTTCATCTTTTTTGCTTTAAAAGTTGATGCTTACTAAGTAGTTGAATTCGTTTTTTTAAAGAGTGATTCTACAAATGCTTTTTTATTGAAGATTTGTAATTGACTAATGCCTTCACCGATACCGATGTATTTGATTGGAATTTTGAATTGATCAGAAATACCGATAGCAACACCACCTTTGGCCGTTCCGTCTAACTTCGTAAGCGCTAGGCAAGATACTTCGGTCGCTTCTGTAAATTTGGTACATTGCTCGATAGCATTTTGACCAGTTGTTGCATCTAATACAAGCATCACATCATGAGGCGCACCTTCCATTTTTTTATTCGCTGACTTTTTGATTTTGGTCAACTCATTCATTAATCCAATTTTGTTGTGCAAACGTCCAGCTGTATCAATTATTGCAACATCACAATGGTTGTTGATCGCATATTGAACTGTTTCGTAAGCTACAGCTGCTGGGTCGGTATTCATACCCTTACTATAAAAGTCGCAACCTACACGGTCTGACCAAATCTTTAGTTGATCTACTGCTGCTGCTCTAAAGGTATCGCCAGCACCTAGTACTACTTTTCGACCTTTTAGTTTGAATTGGTAGGCCAATTTGCCAATAGTCGTTGTTTTGCCAACACCATTGACACCGACAACCATTAGGACATAAGGTCTAGTTTCGGTAGGAATAATAAAGTCAGCAAAGTCCTCTGTATTATTTTCAGAAAGGAGTTCCACTATTTCATCACGAAGAATAGAATCCAATTCAGTAGTAGAGACATATTTATCTCTAGCAACTCTAGCTTCGATTCGTTCGATAATTTTAACAGTGGTATCTAAACCTACATCAGAAGAGATTAAAATTTGTTCTAATTCGTCAAGAACTTCAACATCTACTGTAGACTTTCCGGCGACAGCTTTCGATATTTTTTCTATAAAACTAGTATTTGTCTTTTCTAGACCCTTGTCTAAATCTTCCTCTTTCTTCTTAGTGAAAAACTTTTTGAAAAAACTCATAAGTTATATGCTTTTTATTGTAGGGCTAATATAGGAAATTAAAGTAGAAATATAATAGGAGCCAAAAACTAAAAAGGCTTTTCTTTGAATAAGAAAAGCCTTTTTAGATGGAATATTATGAATATAGAATTATTTCTTAGCAAAAAATTCTTTAACATTGTCTTTGTGTACCATAACTTCCTTGTAAGTATATTTTCCAGTAACTGGATTTTTAATACTTTTAACTACTTTCACGAAATCTCTTCCAGATCCAGCATTTGCGGCACGTTGACCGACACGGGAGTTCTTACTAACTTTCTTTGCCATAATAAATCGTTTTTATTAGGTTTATAATTCTAAAGCGTTCTTTTTACTTGATTTCTCTATGAAGCGTAACTTTCTTCATAATAGGATTAAACTTCTTCAGCTCCAAACGAGCAGGAGTATTTTTACGGTTTTTTTGCGTAATATAACGAGAAGTTCCTGGCAAACCACTTGCTTTATGCTCAGTGCATTCTAATATGATTTGATTGCGATTACCTTTGCTTTTCTTAGCCATTGCTCAAAAAATTGATATTGAATAAATTAAATCGTAATGATTAAGATCATTACTTAGGTTCTCCTAACTTGATTCCAGTATCTACACCTTTTTGCTCTAATTTTTTTAGATAAGCATAAATACCTAATTTGTTGATCGTACGAAGAGCAGTACTAGATACTTTTATAGATACCCATTCGCCTGTTTCAGGTACGAAAAAACGTTTTTTATGGAGATTAGGTAAGAAACGACGTTTTGTTTTACGATTTGAGTGAGAAACATTGTTTCCCGATATTGGTCGCTTACCTGTAAGTTGACAAACTCTAGACATGTCTTGTTCTTTTTTTTATCCGACTGCAGCAAAGATTATTCCTAACCGCTAACGAATTGAGCTGATAAATGAAAAAGTGACCCCGCCAGGGTTCGAACCTGGAACCTCCTGATCCGTAGTCAGGTACTCTATCCAGTTGAGCTACGGGGCCATACGATTGCTATAAGTTTAGCATTTTCAGCTATTTACAACAATTTTATATTTAATTTTCTTGTCCATTTCTTCAAATGGTTCGCAAAGATAACTCTTTCTACAGTCTTAGAAAAGTTTTTTTAGGATAAATAGTTCAGAATAGAAGAGTTTTTTTTGATTTAGCTCTGCTTTATCGAACTTTTAGTGGCACAAATCGAAATAATTCCGAACTCTTCTAATCTGTTTATACATTTAAACAAATAAAGCTTTGAAAAAATGAAAAAGGAAACAGCTTATAAACGTTTTTTGGACAAAAAGTCGGATGAGCAA
>JAHDIP010000226.1 GCA_020630735.1 Saprospiraceae bacterium
TAAGTATAAAAATAGGAAACTTTCTTTGGTTCATTGACAATTTTTGCATTTTAGATAAGATAGCTATTTTTCTAGCGTTTAGTATCCTGCGAAAGATGCTGTTAAAAACGGCGCAAATATTAAGTCATTGGCTTAAGCTTGTGCCACAAAGAGTGCTGTTTTAAACTATGACCAGCAATTTTATCTATTGAGTTAGATTCTTTTTGCAAAAATTGTCAAAGCCCCTTTATTTTAGCAACAGAAGTTATAGCATAGACGAAATCTTTAGGTACGTTAGACTTTATGTTGAGAGTCAAGCTACAAACAACTCCTTTCGCTTTTTTAATAAATCATTTTTAGTCGTTTTATTAAGATTCCTTGCTTTTTTAGCTCTTGACCATTTCATAAAAACATCAACATAATACAACGACCAAAAACTCAAAAAAGGAATTAGTAAAACAAGCACTAGCATCCACAATTGACCAAGACTAAAGCTCCATATCAATAAGCCAAGAAAATAAAAAATATAAGAGACCATCATCACTCCAAACCAAATCGAAGAGTAAAATTCCATTCGCTTGGTCACTTGATGATCAGCAATCTTCTTAGCTAAGAATACTGGTAAAAAGCTACCAATACATCCGATCAAAAAGGGTATAAATCCTAGGATTAAAATTAAGGTATTTTTGACATTAAAATGCTGCGTTTGCATCAAACCAAAATCATGGATACTATTTTGCTTTAGTTCTTCAAAATAACTTTCTGTTTTTTGGCGAAGAGAAGTTTTCTCCTCTGCTTCCATTTCATTTATCGTTTTAGCAATTCTGACTTCCTCATACATCCAAGAGGCATTATCCACTAGTAATGGTAGAAAGGATTCTACTTTTGCATTTCGATTTATTTCCAATAAACGTTCGACGAAAGGCGCATCTTCATCTTCGTTGATGTGTACTACTCTTAAGCTCAGTTGACGTTTTATTTCATCGGTAAGTTTTTTTATAACTCTTCTAGGTTTTTCTTCATACTCTTCTAAGTAATCTTCGATAAAAATAGGCTCACCAAACTCAATCATTGCCTCACTTCTAAATCGAACAGAATCTGTATAATTAATTCCTACTGGCAAGATGCAAATATCAGAACGACCATGTTTGTCGTAAGCGCCCATCGCCATTCGGGCAGTTCCTTTTTGAATTGGGCGAAGTTTTTTTTCGTGCCACATCTGACCTTCAGAAAGAATGATAATATGTTTCTGTTGATTTAGTAAACTAAAACAATAATCAAAGGTATCTTGATTTTTTTTCAAACTTTTATATCCATCTCTAAAGCGATAAACAGGAATTGTTTTGAGCTGGTATAACAAAAAACTAAAAAAGGAATTGTTGAATAAATCTCCCCGAAGCATAAAGTGTGTTGCCATCGGTACATGTGCTCCCAATATAGCTGTTTCCATAAATGCTGTCGGATGATTCAAAGCAAATATAATAGGGCGCCCTTTGGGAATTACTTTTTCATTGTGGTAATAAATTTTACGAAAAAATATTCGAAGTGCAACCCAAGCAAATGGTCTTAGTAAGTAATAGAGCATATGTTGGTGCTAAGTATTCAATCTAAATGAAAGTTTAAATAAAAATGAAAACTTATTTAAGTACAAAGAAAGAGTAACTTATCCGTTTTATCTAAGTAGTGGTTTAGATTTTAATTTTTATTTTTATTTTGATTATCTATTGCTTGACGGACAAGATGTCGTTCTTTTCGCAAAGAATCAAGTTCTGAAGTTGAACGTTGATGCACTACCCTACTTTTTTTCCACTTTTTATATAAATCCATGTACAGCAATGCAAAATATCCCCAAACAGGAATCATCATAACAAAAAGCAGTCCAAGCCAGCCTTTCCAAAAACTTCCGACAATAGCTAAAAGAAGTATATATGGAATATAAGAAAAAATAGACACCGCAATAGATGTTGGTGCTTTAAACTCTAATTGTTTAATATTATTTTGTCCGTAATAATGACCAAAGCGCAGAGGCAAATAGTTAGTAATATAGCCCAATAGAAATGGTATAAACCCAAGTAACAAAACCAAAGTGTTTCCAAAAGTATAACTACTAGATCGTACTAAAGCAGCATCATCTATATTGTTTAATTTCAGCTGAGCAAAGTAATGATCGACTTTCTTTTTTAAAGCATTCTTTTCTTCTTCTTCTATTCCATTGACTAAATTAGCCATTTTCATTTCTTCGACAAGCTGGGTATTACTCTTAGCAAAGTTAGGTACAATGGTGTCTTCTAATTCACTTCGTTTCAACGTAAATAAATGTTCCGTTAATGCTTCATCTTCTACTTTGTCAATAATAATGATCGTTTTTTCCATCTCCACTTTTAGTCGATCAGTGACTTGTTTGACTGCCCTATTTTTGTTTTCAGCATACACCGACATATATTCTTTTATTCGAATTGGCTCTCCAACCTGAAACATCACATCGCTTCTAAAAATACGAGGATCAGTAAAATTAGCACCAACAGGAATCAAATGAATATCTAAATCACCATATTCCTCTATTGCTCCAAATACCAATCGAGCCGTTCCTTTCTGAATTGGGCGTAAACGCTTTTCCATAATCGTCTTCCCTTCAGGCAAAATCATCAATATCTTGTGCTCACTTAATATTTTGTAACATTCTGCAAAAGTCTGAGCATTTCCCCTCATTTTTCCAATACCATCTGTCGATCGGTAAATCGGAATTAGATAAAAACTTGCTAATATTTTTTTGATTAATGGGCTAGAAAAAACATCGCCTCGCACTAAAAAGTGAAAGTGTTGGGGCAAAAAACAGGCTAAAATACACGGTTCTATGAATGCAGTGGGATGATTAACTGCCAAAACAACAGGCTTATCCTTAGGAATACGCTCCATGTGGGAAATGTAGATTTTCCGAAAATAGGCTCTAAAAGCTATTCGAGCTATAGGACGAAGGAGATAGTACAGCATTTTCTCTGAATAATCTGTTTTAATTGAGGTATCCTTGGGTCATTAATACCTATATGTTTAGTGTAGTTTTTGCTTTTTTCACTTAAAAGTCATGCAAAAATAATTAATTTCGCTGCATGCCCAAGAAAAAGTACTTAATCATTGTTGCTGGACCTACTGCAAGTGGCAAAACTAGCTTTGGGATTCATCTTGCCCAACAGTATGGAGTACCCATTATTTCGGCGGATAGTCGTCAATTTTATAAAGAAATGAGCATAGGTACTGCCAAACCTACTCCTGAAGAATTAGCACAAGCTAAGCATTATTTTATTAATTCGCTGAGTATCGAAGAGCGCTATAGTGTTGGCGATTTTGAAAAAGATACCCTCTTACTTTTAGCAAAACTTTACAAACAGCACGATATCGTTTTACTCGTCGGTGGTTCTGGTTTATTTATCAAAGCTCTTTGTGAAGGATTAGATGAATATCCTGATATTCCTCCAACGATCAAAGAAGAGGTTGAATTATTGTATCAAACACAAGGGCTAGAAGCTCTGCAAAAAAAAGTTCAAGCTATAGATCCTCTTTTTTATGAAAAAGTAGACATTAATAATCCTCGCCGATTAATGCGTGCTTTATCGGTATACAAAGCCAGTGGTCAACCTTTTTCTAGTTTCCAAAATAAAGAAAAAAAAGAACGCTTTTTTGTACCTCTTTATTTACAATTGCAACTCGACCGTTCGATACTTTATAATCGAATCAATCAGCGAGTTGACCTAATGATGCAAGCAGGACAATTGGAAGAAGCCAAAGCACTTTATCCCAAACGCCATTTGAATGCCTTACAAACTGTCGGTTATCAAGAATTATTTCAATACTTCGACGGCAACTGTACTCTAGAAGAAGCAGTTGCCATGATCAAGCAAAATAGTCGACGCTATGCCAAACGACAAACAACTTGGTTTAAACGAGATAAGCACTGGTTTCATTTTCATCCAACAGAAAAAGAAGTTGCCAAGCAATTGATTGATTTTATCATCGTAAACGAAATTCATTTTAACACAACTAAAACAGAACGAGGATTGCTTTTTTCGTTAAAAGGCAACAAACATTTTGCAACAGTGATCCTCGAAGAACATCATTTGTTTTATCTTCTAAAAAACATTGAAACGAATAACTCTACGTTGATTCAATTCCTTTTCCACGAGCTTCAAAAACAGACCAACAATCGTCTTTCCTACTATGTAGCAACAAAAGAACAACTAGCGTACTTTGACAAAAGACATTTCCAACAAATAGACACCGAAATGTTAATGCCAAAAATTAAATCGTTTTTTCAAAATCTTTTATCCAAATCAGATGTTTTGTTTATAAAAAAGGAAAACTAAAACAGAAATGGAATGATCGATTTTTTAAGAGGGATTTTAAAGTCATACCAAAAACTAGAACAAGCTATTTTATACTTGATCGCTGCACAGTTTTGTTTGCAATTAGTAAATGCTGCGTTCTTTCTATTACTTAATTTTTTTATGGTCAAAAAAGGTTATCACGACTACCAGATAGCCAATATATTGTCTTATCGTTTTTTTGGAGTGCTTTGTTTAGCCTTACCACTAGGGCTATTTATCAAAGGACGGCAACTCAAACCGTTCTTTCTTATTTCTACCTATACCTTTCCGATTTGCTCATTGGCACTAATTTATGCAGTTGATTGGAGAATAGACCAGATCGTTTATCTATCCACGGTATGTTGGGGGCTTTCGTTTACGTTGATGCAAGCTACTATTTTGCCTTTTATTTTGCTTAATGCAAAAGAAGAAAACTATTCGGAGGGAATCTCATTAATGTTTCTCACCTTTAGTATCAGTATGTGTACAGTCGGATTTCTCAATATGATTTTACAGGCAAT
Source organism: Saprospiraceae bacterium (assembly GCA_020630735.1). Lineage (GTDB taxonomy): Bacteria > Bacteroidota > Bacteroidia > Chitinophagales > Saprospiraceae > JAHDIP01. The sequence goes on from JAHDIP010000226.1 coordinate 4,859, forward strand.
AAATCCTATTTTTTTTGATGAAAAAATGGTACTCATACTTGTATCATTTTTGTCTGTAATGGGTATTTATTTTATTTCAAAAATAAAAATACTTGAAAATGTATCAGAGAAAATTGCCTTTACATCTATCGTCAAAGAATACGATTGGGGACTTATTGCAAAGACATCTGTACCGACTATTATCATTGCTATAGGAGCAGGTTTTACGATTCCTGTCATCAATTTATTTTTTCTAAATGTGCATGGCGTATCATCTGATGTTTTTTCAAAAATGGGCGCTATTACTTTTTTATTAGTAGTAGGTGTCATGCTTTTCATGCCTTATATCAGGCGACAATTTGGCTATATGTTCGCGATAGTTGGCTTCCAAAGTTTTGCTATTATTGCCCTTTTTATTTTAGCGACAACAGAGTATTACAATGATTGGTCATTTGCCGTTTATATTGCTATAGGAGCCTACATCATTCGGCAACCGCTCATGAGTGCAGCCAATCCGATGACCTCTGAGTTGACGACCTATTATGTTGGAGCAAAAAATCAAGAAATGATTGGCGCCCTCAATGCCTCTATTTGGTCGGGCAGTTGGTTTGTTTCTACCAAAATATTCGCTTGGTTACGACTAATGGAATTGCGCTATGTTTCTATTTTCATGATCACTGTTGCGATGTACATGATTGGCGTCTGCTGGTATTTTTATTTAGTCAAATCGTATGAACGACGCAAAGCGCTAAATCAAGTCTAATACATTTTCAGGTGGTCGACCTAAAACAGCTGTTCTTCCTTTTACAACAATTGGGCGTTCAATCAATTTAGGATTTTCGACAAGTGCCACTAACCATTCTTCATCAGAAAGCGTAGTGTCTTTGTAGTTTTCCTTATATATCTTTTCACTTTTACGTACTAGTTCAAAGGGTTTCATCTTTAGTTTTGAAAGAATAGATTTTAATTCTTTGACTGTCAATGGTTCATTGAGATACAAAATGATTTCTGCTTCTACTCCATTTTCTTCTAATAGTGCTAATGTTTGCCTACTTTTGCTGCACCTTGGGTTATGATATATTTTCATCTGAATTTATTTTTCCCCAATGATCGAAAAAAATATGCTGCAAAACAAATTCAATACACATGATTTGGAAACAAACACCATCGCTAGAAGCCATGAATGCCTTTTCAAAAAATACAATGGTTGATCATATTGGTATTGAATTTACAGAAATTGGAGACGATTATATCAAAGCTCGTATGCCTGTTGACCACCGAACAGTACAGCCCATGCGTATTTTACATGGTGGAGCTTCTGTTGCTCTTGCAGAAACTATTGGGTCGGTCGCCTCTACCTTTTGCATCGAAGACCTTAATAAACAAACAGCTGTAGGAGTAGAAATCAATGCGAATCATCTAAAATCAGCCAAAAGCGGTTTCGTCTACGGCACTGCTCGCCCCATCAAAATAGGTCGTAAACTTCATATTTGGAATATTGAAATCAAAAATGAAGATGCTAAACTGATATGTGTCAGTCGATTGACAATAGCAATCATTGATATCACGCCATAAAATAGGTTTAAAATGTTAAATTTGTGACTCTTACCTAAATGATTGAAGAACTTGGCAAGTTTTTCCCTTGCTTTTACATGAGTGAAAGCACAACTAAGCCTATATTTACCATAATCTATTATTTTTTTATAATACGATTCAAACACCTGTTTTTTATGAAAAATTCCTTGTTTTGTTTTCTACTACTATTCCTAACTATTCCCACATTCGCTCAATTTAATGTCACTTTACAATCTCAGTTTTCTTATAATGAAGATACCAATGACATTTGGGGATATGCTGCACCCGATGGCAAAGAATATGCCCTCGTCGGACTTAGAAATGGCGTCTCTATTGTAGATGTAACTGACCCTGCTAATCCAATTGAAAAAGCTTATGTTCCTGGTGCTAGTACGACATGGCGTGATTTGAAGACTTGGGAAACCTATGCATATGTAACAAATGAACAAAGTGGAGGTCTTTTAGTCATCAACCTCGAAAATATCGACGCTGGTTTAACGACTGATGATTGGTATTATTGGGCACCAACTTTACCTGGAGGTGAATTAGCCACATGTCATAATATTTTCATAGATGAATTTGGTTATGCTTATCTTGCAGGTTGCAGAAATACTGACGCAGAACGAATCAATAATGGAGGCATGCTTTATATCGATCTATTTACCGATCCTTGGTTACCTTCTTTTGTTAATTTTGGTCCTCCGACCTATTCGCACGACGTTTATGTAAGAGACAATATTATGTATAGCTCTGAAGTCTACGAAGGATGGTTCTCTATCTATAATGTATCAGATAAAATAAATACTCAACTTTTAGGAACTCAAGAAACAACGGCTGGAGTAACACATAACGCATGGCCTTCTGATGATAGTAATTACCTTTACACAACTGATGAAACCTCTAATGCCCCAGTAGGCTCCTATGATGTTTCTGACCCAACTGATATTCAACTACTAGATGATTTTAGGCCACTTACAACCTTGGGAGATGGAGTCATTCCACATAATGTACATGTCTATCAAGACTGGTTAATTATTTCTTATTATACAGATGGCTGTATAATTGTTGATGGCTCTAATCCATCTAATCTTATTGAAGTTGGAAACTTTGATACTTATTTTCCCGCTACAGCAGACTTCTTCGGAGCATGGGGAGCTTATCCTTTTTTACCGTCTGGAAATATATTAGTTTCTGATATTGGAAATGGTTTATTTGTACTAGCACCAAATTATGTTAATGCTTGTTGGTTAGAAGGAAATGTAACGGATGTAGTAACAGGTGCTCCATTAAATAATGTTCTTGTAGAAATTGATGCCACTCAGCTGAATACTGAAAATTCCGATTTCGATGGTGATTATAAAACGGGGATTGCTACTTCTGGTTCTTATCAAGTTACTTATTCTTTAGATGGTTATATTCCTCAAACCGTAACGGTTGTTTTAGTAAATGGTGAAATTATTATTCAAGATATTCAATTACAACCTGCAGTGCCTGTCAACGTTTCTGGTCAAGTGATATCTAGTCAAACAGGTGCACCTATTCCCAATGCAGATGTAGTAATACAAAACCTAGGTATTAGTGTATACACCACTGCTGATGTTAATGGAAACTTTACTCTTCCTGATATCCTAAGTGGTGTTTATAACATTTATGCTGGTTCTTGGGGCTATAAAAATGCAGGAATAGACCAAACCTTAACGATTTCAGATGTTAATGGAATCATCATTGAATTGGAAACAGGTTATGCAGATGATTTCCTTTTTGATTTTGGTTGGTCTGTATCGGGTGATGCTGATGCAGGTATTTGGGAATTAGGAGAACCTGAAGGTACTTCGACTGGTGGTTTTGGTGGTGGTGGTGAAATTGCCAATACTGAATTCGATATTGATTCTGATATTGGTGACAGATGCTTCGTTACTGGTAATGGTGGTGGCAACGCAGGTAACGATGATGTTGATGATGGAACCACTACGCTCACATCTCCTGTGATGGATTTATCAACGTATAACGAACCTATCGTAAAATACTACACGTGGTTTTTTAATGGTGGTGGTCAAAATGGTGATCCTAACGACGAATTTGTCATTCGGATCAATAATGGAATAACAGAAGTAACGATTGAAACCATTTCAATATCAAATAGCATTTGGAATGTCCCATCAGAAATAAATCTTGTTGACTTTATTTCCATCACTTCTAATATGACAATCATTTTTGAAACAGCAGATCAACCTAATACTGGACATATAGTTGAAGCAGCTGTCGATGGCTTTGAGGTAATCGAAGGTAACCTAACTGGTGGCGGCGGTTATCCCGACTTCGCATCTAGCATTACTGCTGGTTGTACTCCTTTAGAAATACAATTTGAAGACCAATCAGATAGTACTGTAACTTGGTTATGGACCTTTGATGGTGGTATGCCTGCAACTTCTACTGAAGCAAACCCAACAATTATTTATGATGTTGAAGGTAGTTACAATGTTACTTTAGAAGCAACAACCAATACAGGTAATACCTATACTGTTGAACAGATGAGTGCTGTTACTGTTGTCGCTTCACCTGAAGCTTCGTTTACGACTCAAACATCTTTACTGCTAGCTACATTTACGAATACCTCTACCAATGCAAATGGAACTAACTACTTCTGGGATTTTGGTGATGGTAATATCAGTTCAGACACCAACCCTACTCACACTTATAGTGAAAATGGCACTTACGAAGTAACTCTAACAATTACTAGTAACTGTGGCTCGACAACCTATACCGAATTAGTAACAGTAAACGATGGCACTTACCCAGACTTTGCAGCAAGTACAACTAACGGTTGTACACCGCTTGTTGTTGAGTTTGATGATATGTCAGACAGTACACTTACTTGGTTATGGACTTTCGAAGGCGGCACACCTGCTACTTCTACCGAACAAAACCCTACAGTTACTTATCCTACTGCAGGCAGCTATGATGTTACATTAGAAGTAACAACCAATACAGGTCACAGCTACACTGTTATGCAAGAAGATTTTGTAGACGTAGCACTTTCGCCTTTCCCTACATTCGAAATAGAGGTTAATGATATGATAGCTATTTTTACCAACAACTCTTCCAATGCAACTAGTTATCTATGGGACTTTGGTGATGGTAATATCAGTTCAGACGTAAACCCTACACACCTTTATGAAGAAGATGGAGAGTATATTGTACAGCTTACTGCGTTCAATGATTGTGGGTCGGTAACAAGTGGTGGCTATGTTGGAATTAATGTTGTGAATACAACTAATATCGATGAAGAAAAATTATTTCTACATGCTTTCCCTAATCCATTTAATGATCAAGTAAGTATTCAATATGAATTAAAAAACACATCTAGTGCTTTATTACAAGTATTTGATGTTTTAGGACAACTCGTATATACCAAAACAATTGCTGATAAAGGAACAATTGAGTTTGGTGAGCAATTAAATGAAGGTGTTTACTTCATCCAAATTGAGTCGGAAGGAAAATTAAGCAAAGCTATTCGTTTAGTAAAAACGACTAACTAAAGCTATGTCCGACTACTTTTAGAGATGTCGATTAAACAAAAATCCAAAGCACTTTTTTGATGCTTTGGATTTTTGAATTAAAAGTCTACTTTCTCATAAAA
>JAHDIP010000227.1:0-7474 GCA_020630735.1 Saprospiraceae bacterium
AAGATGGATTACAAGGTTTAGAAGCTGGTCTAAATGCAAATGATCTTATGGGTTGTTATTCTCTTTCTAATCCTGTTACCGTAAATAGATTAGCGGGTGATGATTGTCAAACAGGTGGTAATGGAGTTGATTTGAGTTTAGATGCAGCTGTGAACAATGGATTATATGACATCTACACGAATGTAGAGTATACTTTTACGGTAACGAACGAAGGAACAGAAACAGCAACAAATATTGAAGTAGATGTTACCTTACCTACGGGATTAGTGTATACTTCTCACAATACTACAAATGGTGTTTTCGAATTGTATTGGGGCAACTGGATTATTCCTTCATTAGCTCCTGGCCAAACGGCTACGTTGAATTTGATTCTATTTACTTTAGTTGATAATCAAGACATCAATTACTTTACACAAATAGTAGCAGTAGACCAAACGGATACAGATTCAACACCTGATAATAGTTCTGGTACTGTAACAGAAGATGACGAAGCTATCGTAACGATCAGTCCAAAATCAGACGGAGGAGTCGGAACAGACACAGGGTCTAATGACTTAGAGTTGAGCATTACTGCAGATAGAAACACCTATGATATTTATGAAAATGTTGTGTACACTATTTCTGTTACTAATAATGGAGCTGAAACAGCAACAGGCATTATCGTAAACGCAGGCTTGCCAGAAGGAATGGTTTACACAAGTGCTACAGCCAACAATGGAAATTACAATCTTTATTTTGAAGAATGGACGATAGACTTTTTAGGAGCAGGCGAAACTGCAGTACTAGACTTAAACTTATTCACACTAGTAAGTAATCAGTCGATCACCAACTTTGTACAGATTTTTGTAGCCGACCAGTCTGACCCTGATTCAACACCAGGGAATAACACAACAGGTATTCCAACAGAAGATGATGAAGCTTCTATTACGATAGAGTATGCAAATCCAAATGCTGCCAACAGATTGAGTGCTGTCCCACAAATTGATGTTAAAAATGCATACCCGAATCCAGCTATTAATTTCATCATGCTGCCAATTGATAGTGAAATAGATATCGATACTGAAATTAGAATAGTTGATACTTATGGTCGATTAATAAAGGTGGAACCTATCGCTATCTCAAAAGGTAAAAATATTGTGAATATAGATTTAGATACATTTACTTCAGGTATCTACTTTATCACTTTCAATGATGATCATATGAGAGCGATCAAAAAGCGATTTGTAAAAATCGTTAAGTAACAGACAAAAAATAGGTTTGTACAAACCTTCTTGAATTCTTAGTACTATAAGAAATCAATAGCCATTTACTCACTGGGGTATTCCAATTGTGGAATATCTCAGTTTTTTTTTAAAAAAAAGACACTTTTTAGTTATACTAATATGTTTTTAGAATAAAGTCTAAGAGAAAATATGTATTTTTGCAGCGATTTTTAAAAATACGATGCCGAATCTACACAAATTAACAACTAGTTTATTGGTCTTTGTACTTTTCATTTTCAGCCCTGCGATGGCTCAAAATAAGACCAACCCTTTTGAACAATTACATCGAATAGATGACGTTCAATTAGAAGGTTTATCTGTAGCTGTAGACTCTACACAGAGTACGACGATAACTACAGAGTCTGGCAATCCTTTTGATATCAAACGAAGTGCCACGACAATTGAACAGCTTGAAGAAAAAGAAGCTAATATTGCAGAGTTAAAGCCTAGTCCAAAGCCTAAAAAAAAGCTAGTGGCTCAAGATTTAAAAGCGCCTTCCTTCTTATTTTGGGTATTTTCGCTGACTATGCTATTGCTTACTATACTGGTAACTCTCTATAAATCATTGATTGTAAAAATTTATAAAGGCTTTCTAAATGATAACTTCCTAAAACTAATACAACGAGACCAAGGAGGTACTGCTATATTAGCCTACTTTTTACTTTTTCTACTATTTTTTGCCAGTTTAGGGACTTTATTCTACTTGTATTTACAACATTATGGGCTAGTTGCTCCAGAATTAAGCAACCTTTTATATTGTATACTTGGAGTAGCAGCAATCTTCATTATCAAACTTAGTATACTTAGTATTGCAGGTTTTGTATTCCCTATCCACAAAGAAATAAGACAATACACCTTTACAATCATCGTATTTAGCATAATTCTTGGTCTACTTTTATTACCGTTCAATATCCTAATTGCCTATGCACCAACGGATATGGCTACCTATTTAATCTATATGGCTTTTTTAGCTATAGTTTTAGTATACCTTTTCAGAACTCTGAGGGGCGTCCTTATCGCAAGTAAGTATATTTCATTACACAAATTTCATTTTTTTATGTACCTTTGTGCCGTTGAAATCGCGCCTTTATTGGTTTTATTTAAATCTATTTCATCTTTTTAGAGAAATATAAATAAAGCGTACAAAAAAACATATTGCATGTCAACAAATGGTAAAACTGCGGGTGAGAGCTATAAAAAAATAAAGACAATATTAATATCGCAACCCAAACCAGAACGATCTCCTTATTTTGAACTAGCGAAAAAATACGACATTACAATAGATTTTCGTCAATTCATTCATGTAGAAGAGGTCACTGCTAAAGAATTTCGTAAAGCTAGAGTACGTCCTGATGAGTATTCTGCTATTATCTTTAATAGCAAAAACTCTATTGATCATTTCTTCCGTATCTGTGAAGAAATGCGAATAAAGATGCCTCAAGACACGAAGTATTTTTGTTTGTCTGAAACAATATCGAACTACCTTCAAAAATTTATCGTTTATCGTAAACGAAAAGTTTTTACAGGAAAGCGTAAAATTATAGACTTGAAACCTGCTTTGATGAAACACAAAGCAAAAGAAAAATTTCTACTCCCTTGTTCTAACCTCGGTAGTAAAGATATTTCTTCTTTCTTAACAGAAAATGAATTCGATTGGCAAGAGGCTATGATGTATCGCACCGTAAGTAGCGATTTGTCTGACCTCAAAGATATCACCTATGATGTCTTGGTTTTCTTCAGCCCTCTCGGAATCACTTCATTGTATGAAAATTTCCCTGATTTCAAACAAAATGAAACTCGTTTGGCTATCTACGGAAATAGTACAAAGCAAGCTGTTGATGAAAAAGGACTTACAATTAATATACAAGCTCCTGCACCTCAAGTACCTTCTATGACAATGGCACTCGAACAGTACTTACAAGAGTCAAATAAAAATTAAACTTTCTTTATAAATAAAAAAGCCTTGGTAAGTCATTTATCAAGGCTTTTTTATTGGAACAAAGTACCCTAAATCTTGTTTATATGAATATGACCGAATTACTAATATCAACCCTTCAAGAAAAAATAAAAGAGCCACTACCGGGTAATAAAGCGCAGTACAAAATGGCGCATTTCAATCGAAAAAACATTTATCCCCAGCCTCCACCATCTGATGCACGTATTGCCTGCGTGTTATTGCTGCTTTATCCCAAGCACGAAGCATGGCATTTCGTCTTAATCAAAAGAATGTCGTCCACTAACCCTAATGATAAACATAGTGGGCAAGTTAGTTTTCCTGGTGGGCAACTAGAAGAAATCGACAAAAGTTTAGAGGCAGGTGCACTACGTGAAGCGGAAGAAGAAGTAGGTGTTATTGCAAAGGATATTTCGATTATTGGCAAAATGACAGATTTGTACATTCCAGTTAGTAATTTTCTGGTTCATCCATTCATTGGTCACATGGATTATGCGCCAAATTTTAGCCGACAAGAAAGCGAAGTGAAAGCAATTATTGAAGCTCCTATAAGTCTTTTATTGGATAAAAATACACTACAGAAAACGACCTTAAAGCTTCCGCAAGGTTTTGTGCTCAAAGATGTACCACATTATAATATTCATGGTCATGTTGTTTGGGGAGCAACAGCGATGATGCTGAGTGAATTTTTAGAAATTTTGAAGAAATGATATCATTTATAATAAAAATGAATGTTTAAATAAAAATGTAAAAGCTTGATATAAAACTGTAAGATCATGTTTATACTAACCTGTAGATTTTAATTTTGATTTACATTTTAATTTTGATTAGCGCCCTATGCTTAGAGCATACTTAAAATTTTGTATTTTTGGGATAGAATAAAAACGACAATGATGGAAAAGATTGCACCTTACCAACCAAAAAATAAAATCCGTATCGTTACTGCTGCCTCCCTATTCGATGGGCACGATGCAGCAATCAATATTATGCGCCGAATTATGCAAAGTTCTGGTGCCGAAATTATTCACCTTGGGCACAATCGCTCTGTACACGAAATTGTCAATACGGCTGTACAAGAAGATGTACAAGGTATTGCGATCACTTCCTACCAAGGTGGGCACAATGAGTTTTTTAAGTACATGTATGACTTGCTTAAAGAACGTGGTGCTGATCACATCAAAATTTTCGGCGGCGGTGGTGGAACTATTCTACCTTCCGAAATCGAGGAATTACATAAATATGGTATCGCTCACATCTATTCCCCTGATGATGGTCGAAAATTAGGCCTACAAGGAATGATTAATGATGTATTGGAACAATGCGATTTTCCTTTAGGCACCAACCTAAATGGTGAACTCAAAAAAATAAGCGATAAAAACGATACAGCCATTGCTCGTTTAATATCAGCAGTCGAAAATCACCCTGAAGAAAATAGTGCTTGGTTAGAAAATATTCGGAAAGATATTTCTACCAAAAAAATTCCTGTACTCGGTATTACAGGTACTGGTGGTGCTGGAAAATCAAGTCTAGTAGATGAACTAGTCAGACGCTTTGTGCAAGATTTCGGAGAGAAAAGCATTGCCATTATTTCTGTCGATCCGTCAAAACGAAAAACAGGTGGCGCTTTATTAGGTGATCGTATTCGCATGAATGCCATCAACCGAGAACGAGTATATATGCGTTCATTGGCTACTCGTCAATCGAATCTTGCTTTGTCCAAACACGTACAGGCAGCAGTTGATATTTTGAAAGCTTCTGGCTTTGATCTCATCATTTTAGAAACATCTGGTATCGGTCAATCAGACACCGAAATCATCGACCACTCCGATACTTCGCTCTATGTAATGACTCCTGAATATGGCGCAGCTACGCAACTCGAAAAAATCGATATGCTCGACTTTGCCGATATGATTGCTATCAATAAATTTGATAAACGTGGAGCATTAGATGCTCTAAGAGATGTCAAGAAACAATACATGCGTAACCACCAACTATGGGATACGCCTATGGAAGAGATGCCTGTTTTCGGAACGATCGCTTCGCAATTCAACGACCCAGGGATGAATATTTTGTATGCGAATATCATCAAAAAGATTAGCGAAAAAACGGGTGTTGATTTCAAATCAACAATAGAAGTGACCGATGAGATGAGTAAAAAGATTTACATCATTCCTCCAAACCGTACTCGTTATTTATCTGAAATTTCGGAAAACAATCGACAGTATGATCGTTGGGTAGATGCTCAATGTGATCTGGCTAGAAAACTTTTTGGTCTTCAGCAATCCATCAAAACAGTTGAAGAACAAGATGGTCTTGAAAATAAAGAAGCGCTTATTATTAGTTTGCAAAAAACATACGATGATTTGAATCTCGATTTAGATGGTCGTTGTAGAAGGATACTGGATACTTGGGAAGAAAAGAAAGCGGCTTATGCGGCTGATGAATTTATTTATAAAGTGCGAAAACGAGAAATAAAGGTGCCTACCTTTACCAAGTCGCTTTCGCATTCTAGAATTCCTAGAGTTGCGCTTCCTCGTTTCAAAGACTGGGGAGAAATTTTACGTTGGAGCTTACAAGAAAATGTACCTGGTGAATTTCCGTTCACGGCTGGTGTATTCCCATTCAAACGAAAGGGCGAAGATCCTACTCGAATGTTTGCTGGAGAGGGAGGTCCTGAGCGTACCAATCGCCGCTTCCATTATGTCTCCTTAGATATGCCTGCCAATCGACTTTCGACCGCTTTCGATTCGGTAACGCTCTATGGCGAAGACCCTGATTATCGTCCCGACATTTATGGCAAGATAGGTAACTCTGGTGTAAGTATTTGTTGTTTGGATGATGCTAAAAAATTATACTCTGGTTTCGACCTCTGTAATCCGACCACTTCTGTATCTATGACGATCAATGGACCTGCTGCAACAATTGCTGCCTTTTTCATGAATGCAGCTATCGACCAACAGTGTGAGTTATACATCAAAGAGCACGGTTTAGAAAATGAAGTTGAGGCAAAACTAAAAGCCATGTATGAAGATAAAGGTCTAAAACGACCAACATATCGTGGCGAAATTCCTGAAGGAAATGATGGCTTAGGTCTGATGCTTTTAGGTATTACTGGCGATCAGGTTTTAGAGCCTGCTGTTTACAAAGAACTGAAAGCAAAAGCACTGTCTTCTGTACGTGGAACAGTACAGGCTGATATTTTAAAAGAAGATCAGGCACAAAATACCTGTATTTTTTCTACTGAATTTTCTCTCCGTTTGATGGGTGATGTGCAAGAATATTTCATTGACCATAAAGTGCGTAATTTTTATTCCGTTTCTATTTCGGGTTACCACATTGCGGAGGCTGGCGCGAATCCGATTTCACAATTAGCCTTCACGCTTTCGAATGGTTTTACTTTTGTGGAATATTATGTGTCGAGAGGAATGAATATTAATGATTTTGCACCAAACTTATCCTTCTTCTTCTCTAATGGTATTGATCCTGAATATGCGGTTATTGGTCGTGTCGCAAGACGTATTTGGGCAAAAGCAATGAAGCTAAAATACAATGCGGATGAGCGTTCTCAAAAATTAAAATACCATATCCAAACATCTGGTCGTTCCCTTCATGCACAAGAAATTTCGTTCAACGATATCCGAACAACCCTACAAGCACTTTATGCAATTTATGATAATTGTAATTCACTACATACCAACGCTTACGATGAAGCGATCACTACACCAACCGAGGAAAGTGTTCGCCGAGCAATGGCAATTCAGTTGATTATCAATCGGGAATTAGGTTTAGCGAAAAACGAAAATCCATTACAAGGGGCATTCATTATTGATGAGTTGACAGACTTGGTAGAAGAGGCGGTGCTACTTGAATTTGATCGTATCACTGAACGTGGCGGTGTACTTGGTGCAATGGAAACGATGTACCAACGTGGCAAAATCCAAGATGAAAGTTTGTACTACGAAACGCTCAAACATACAGGCGAATTTCCGATCATTGGTGTAAATACCTTTTTATCAAAAGATGGTTCACCAACGGTTCTTCCAAAAGAAGTGATACGTGCAACGACGGAAGAAAAAGAGGATCAAATTAATACCTTACAAAGTTTACATAAGACCAATACGGATCAAACTAATCAATTATTGAAAGACCTACAGCATAAAGCCATATCTAATGCAAATGTTTTCGAAGGCTTGATGGAAGCAGGTAAGTACTGTTCCCTTGGTCAAATCACTAATGCACTTTACGAAGTGGGTGGGCA
>JAHDIP010000227.1:7574-9974 GCA_020630735.1 Saprospiraceae bacterium
AAAACGTCAATCTTAAGGTAAATCAAATTCTTGCCTTAGATCAGGAATTTCTACTTTTTTAAACCCATCTTTTTTCAAATATTTTTTGAAATCTTTTTGACGTTCATAATCTCCATGAACAAGGAATAGTTTCTTGAGTCGTTTTTTCTGATTACTAATAAAGTCTTTTATTTCTGAACGATCGGCATGAGCAGAAAAAGAATCCATGATTTCAATTTGTGCATTGATCCACTTCCATTCTCCGAAAAGTTTGATTTTTTCAGCTCCAGCTTTGATAATACCACCTGTCGTATCAGGCGAACAATAACCAACAATTAATAAAGTATTTTTAGCATTATCAATATTGTTAAACAAGTGGTGTTTTACCCGTCCTGCATTCATCATTCCAGCAGAGCTAATGATAATACAAGGTCCATCAATATTGTTCAATTGCTTCGATACAGCTACCTCTCGAACATAGGTCAGTTGATTAAAACCAAATGGGTTATCGTCTATCAACATATATTCGTTGAGATCATCATCGTAGCATTCGGGGTGTGCTCCAAATACTAAGGTCGCATTTACCGCCAAGGGACTATCCACATAAACAGGTATGCGTGGCAAGCGACCATCTGTTTCTAATTTGTCGAGCATATACACAATTTCTTGGGTACGCCCTACGCTAAAGGCTGGAATAATTAATTTCCCTTTTCGTTCCATACAAGCCTCTGTCAAAATTCGTAGAAACTTATCCAACTCTTGTGGAGGTGCTGTATGCTCTTTACTACCATAAGTAGATTCACAGATTAAGTAATCAACCTCTGGCATAGGCATAGGATCTCGTAAGATCGGACGTTTAGGTCGTCCTATATCACCTGTAAATCCAAACATGGTTGTTTTCCCATTTCGATTAACTCGAAGCGTCACACTTGCTGAACCTAAAATATGACCTGCATCTCTAAAAAGTACATCTACATCTTCATTGAGACTATACCAACGATCATAACTCAAGCCAATGAACAAATCCATTGCAGGTGGTACATCCTTACTCGTATAAAGAGGCTCTACTTCTTTTTTCTTTTTCTTTTTGCCTTTCTTCTTTTTCTTTTTCAGTTGTTTATTTTGGTATGCCGCATCATATTCTTGAATTTTGGCACTATCCAAGAGCATTATTGCACACAAACTACGAGTAGCATGCGTACAAAATATATTGCCCTCAAAACCATCTTTTACTAGTTTGGGAATACGCCCACAATGATCAATATGCGCATGAGATAAAATCATGCAGTCTATCGTCGATGGTTCAAAGCTCCAAACTCTATTAAAAGATTCCATATCTTTATCGTGTCCTTGATAAAGTCCGCAATCGAGCAAGATAGTATAGCCATCATCTAAGGTGAGTAAGTGAGAACTTCCTGTTACTTCTCGTGCTGCTCCACAAAATTTTACCTTCATATTATTTTTTTCTAATTCAAAATATCATACAATATATAAAAGAAGTTGTTTAAAAACATCTTCTATCAAAAGTATTCGTAAATTTAAATGATTTGTTGCTAAAGGTTTAACTTTACTTGTAGAAAATCTGTTTAGCACTAAGAGATGTTTTGAATTTCAAACATATGAAACATCTATGGCTAAAGATTAGACCTTTCTACCAATGGACAAGCACACAAGGATATGATCAAAAGCTAAACCAAATCTGTTGTCATTGACTTAGTCGGTTGAAAGCTACTCATCGAATCACTTGGAGTGATCCGATGAGTTAAAACAGCGAAGAGGATTTTTGCGAACAGTAAATTTTAATACACATGAAAACATTATTTATTTCTTTACTTCTTTTAACAAGTTCTTTTCTTATGGCTCAAACAAAAGCTACTTTAATTTATGTTGGTGATCCAATGTGCTCTTGGTGTTATGGCTTTTCTCCAGAAATGGATGAAGTTATTAAAGAATTACCTGATAGTATCGATTTCAAAATTGTAATGGGTGGTCTACGACCTTATAATACAGAAACGATGACTCAACTTGGCGATTTTTTGCATGGTCATTGGACTGAGGTAGCGCATGCTAGTGGTCAGGAATTTAAGTATGATTTACTGAAGGATACTTCATTTGTATATGATACAGAACCGCCTTCTCGTGCCTTAATATTATTTCAGCAATATAAACCTGAACAAACGTGGGAATTTTTTAAGGCTATTCAATCTGCCTTTTATGCAGAAAATAAGAATACTAATCTTCTAGAAACTTATTTGCCAATTGTAGAAGAATTTGGCATCTCTCCTGATGATTTTAAAGAGAAATTTGACTCTACAGAACTGAAAGAAAAGACTAGAGCTAGTTTCATTTATGCTCAAGAGATGGGTGTTCGTGGTTTTCCAACAGTATTACTAGAAAAAGGGGGCGAACGGTTTGTCGTTA
>JAHDIP010000015.1 GCA_020630735.1 Saprospiraceae bacterium
AAATTTTAAACAGATGAAAAAAATATTAATCCTAAGCTTTATTCTTTGTATTTGCTCTTTCCATATATCTGCTCAAGAAGAGGACGAATTTAAGGATCACGTTATTAGTCTTTTAGAATTACAAGACATAAAGACAACCTATAGTTCCATTATTCGGGAAGAAATAGAATTACAAAAAAAGGCTTTTCCCCATCTAAAAGAAAAGGACTGGTTTGTACTAGAACTAAAATTAAACGAAAAGTATTTATCTAATCTTTATGAAGATCTCGTGCCTCAATATGAAGAACATTTCTCATTAGAAGAAATTGCTTTGATCAACAAATTTTACAAATCTGATTTAGGTGAAAAATGGTTTGAAATAAACGACGATATCATAAAACCTTCTGGAGAAGCAAATGCTGAATGGCGCAGTCAAATAACGGAATACTTAACTAAAAATTTAGCTGACCGTAAAGAAGAAGATTTGAGTCCCAAGTTCAAAGTCGTATTGGAAAATTGTGGCGATTTTAAGGAAGGAGATTTTCAGGATATGGCGCAGACCGAAAGCTTTGTATTAATTGAACGAACAGAAAAAATCCAAACGAGATATCTTGAAGGAAATATCATCAAACACAAAATCGAATGGTTGACAGATTGTAAATATAAAATCATTCCGATTGATGACAAAAATAAAAAATTAGATACAGATAATGCTCTTACCGTAAATATCTATGAAATAGATGGCAAAACATATAAGTATGTTGCCAAAGATAAAAACGGAAAATTCACCAAAGGGAATTTGAAAAAATTAAATTAGAAAAGACGTTGAATCAAGAAAAGCCTTTAGTTGATAAAGCATATTTACTCCAAAAATTCCCAGGCAAAGGCGGATGGACTTATGCCGAAATTCCAGAAGTTTTACAAAACAAAAATAAGCCTTTCGGTTGGGTAACCGTAAAAGGATCAATAGATAATTATGAATTGAACCAATACAAGTTGATGCCTATGGGCAATGGTAAACTATTCTTACCTGTCAAAGCTGCTATTCGGAAAAAGATAAAAAAAGAAGCAGGCGACTCTGTCCACGTCATTCTATATCCAGACGATTCTAAACTGCATATTCCGACCGAAATTATTGAATGTTTTACTGATGAATCGGAAAAGACTTATAAGACCTTCATTTCTTTTACACAGGGCGAACAAAAAGCATATTTGGATTGGATCTATGCTGCCAAAACTGAAGAGACAAAAGCCAATCGAATTTTAAGAATGATGAATCGCCTCCAAAAAGGATTGAAGTTTTATGACAAAGAAATATAATTAGTATTGAAATAAGCAACGGTATATTTTAATATCAAGACTCCCTGTATTAGGAAATGTTTTTTCAAGCAAACTGTTCTTCTGAATAATTATCCAATTGTTCATCCCAAGAATAAGTTGTGTAAACTAAGCGATGTTCTTTAGAATCAATATCTAAATGTTGATTCAGAATTTTTCGAATACCTTTTGTTCCACCAAAATCGCCTAAGAACCATTTGAACAGACTACTTATGTGTATTTCTTTCTTGGCATCATCGACCGTTGTTTCTCCTTCCAAGAAAGAAGCGCTGGCTAAGTCTAATTGTTGGTCGATATTTTTAGCAGTATAAAACCCTATAGGAGGACAACTTTTAGCTCCGCAATTAAGTGCAAAATGGATTCGATAATCAATAACTGAAACGGCTAAATCTTTTATCAAACGAGAGGCTAAAATATTTGGTAAGTAACCTAACGAAAATTTATAGCGATATTTTCTTAAAATACCATGTTCGATGTCATCCAAACTAAATGTATGCCCTGCTATTACAATCTCTTTTGAAGTATAAATTGTCTTTTTTTCGAGCTTTCTTTGCTTCCTTAATATTTGAAAAAAGGCATTATAAATATTAATCCAAAAAGCTTTTTTATACTGATCGTTTTTCAGATCTCTTTGGAATTGTTCAGAGTTTAATTGTTCTAATTGAATCACTAATTCGTCTGATGATTTTCCCATCTTAACGATTAATAATAACTGCTCAGAAAGTTGATTACTGTTTAACTGTTCTTTCATGTGGTTAAATTTTTCTCTTTGCAAAAAACAAAGCGCTGGAGATGCTCATAAGGTTACTTTTGAGTGAATAATCATTCCTTTATGTACCTGTCTATCGGCAGAAAGGTCTAAACCTTAGTTATAGAAATCTCATAAAAAATAGTTTGATCTAGTATTTAAGTAGCTCACCACAATTACTTCGGTATTTTAAAACGATCTTGCAGCCCGTCCGCTTTGCGGTTCGGAATTGACTTTCCTCATGCTATTTTTCCTCAAAAAAATCTTCGCCCTAAAATTTATCGAATTAATTATCGTAAGCTATTTACATAAAAGTAGCGAATAAAGATGGATTCTAAAGTTTGGTCGAAGACAATTATTCAAATATCTATTCCGTTTGCATTATATGCTGAAAAAGTTTAATTTGGTGATTCATTTTTAAAAACGTCGAATATACGCTTAGTAAAATCATTATAGATTGGAAATAAAATTATTTGATAACATCTCTCGTTCTCTTAATCTAGAGCTCCCCGACTGTGATCGGATGGATGATTATTTGGATTTTATTATTCCGTTGGTGAGGCCTTGGGGAGAAGATTTGTACGAAACCGAATTTTATCTGGACACTCGTTGGCTAGAAATTAGAGATAATGATTCTTTTCACGAATCTGTCTTGCATATTTTTAGAGATAAAAATGAATACCTCATCTCTACAGATGGCAATATCTCGAAAGGCACTTGGAAATTTTTGAAAGAATCCAACACTTTGATTTTAGATCGTGGTAATAGCGAACTTTACGATCTAGCTTTTATGAATAAAGATTTTTTTATTCTGACAAAACATGGAGATCAACAACGTAAGGGTAAGAAAAAATATTTCGTATTGGGTCGTGAAGGAGTTGTAGGAGGATTAGAGTGGCGAGATATCATGGAGCTTCTTTTTAATCGTTACCGTCAAAATTCTCAATACATTATTACAGTAAGTGTTGTTGCTGTTATTGCCGTTATTATTTTAGTATTTTCTCTCCTATAAATTGGATTTGTTATAAAACACAAAAGGGAGCAACTAAAGTTACTCCCTTTCTATAAAATTCGTTAATTCAATTTAATTATCCTACAGCTTGTGCTTTAAGTGCTTCTAACATAGTAGCACCAATATGCGCTGGAGATTTTACAACATGTATACCACATTCTTCCATGATTCTCATCTTAGCTTCAGCAGTATCATCTGCACCACCAATGATTGCACCTGCATGCCCCATTGTACGGCCTTTAGGAGCTGTTTGACCAGCAATAAAACCGACCACAGGTTTAGTACCATTTTCTTTAATCCAATGAGCAGCATCAGCTTCCATACTTCCACCGATTTCACCAATCATTACGATACCATCTGTATCAGGATCATCCATTAATAACTTAACAGCTTCCATAGTAGTAGTTCCGATAATTGGGTCACCACCTATACCAATACAAGTAGACTGCCCCAAACCAGCTTTAGTAACTTGGTCTACAGCTTCGTATGTTAAAGTACCCGAACGAGAAACAATGCCGATACGACCTGGGTTGTGAATAAAGCCTGGCATAATACCAACTTTAGCCTCACCTGGTGTCATAACACCTGGACAATTAGGTCCGATTAAGCGACAATCTTTACCATTAAGATAAGCTTTTACTTTTACCATATCTTGCACAGGAATACCTTCTGTAATACAAATGATTACTTTGAGACCTGCATCAGCAGCTTCCATAATAGCATCTGCTGCAAACTTAGGAGGTACAAAAATAATAGAGGTATCCGCATTCGCTTTAGCTACAGCTTCTTGTACCGAATTAAAAACAGGTTTACCAAGGTGTTCTTGTCCTCCTTTACCTGGAGTAACACCACCAACTACATTTGTACCATATTCAATCATTTGTCCAGCATGAAAAGAACCTTCTTTTCCTGTAAATCCTTGAACAATAATATTTGAATGTTTATTTACTAAAACTGACATTTCGAAATGTTATTATGTTTTATAAAATGATATTTTCTATTCTTCGATAATGATAAATACATCTTCATCATCTTTTTTCATATAGTAACGTTCACGTGCAAACTTTTCAGTATTAAGTTCTATGTCTCTCTTATCTTCCTTTGCCTCTTTTATCTTATTCTGATAATAAACTTTATCTTTTTCTAATTGATTAAGTGTTTGCTGTAAACGCCATTGCGTCAATACATCGTGTTTATCAAAAAAAATCATTAAAGCACAAAAAAAAGCCAAAACGATAAAGTATTTGTTTTTTAATGGTGCTGGTATTTTTTTTAATATCGGCTTAAAAGGGTTACTTCGTACAGCCATAATCTAAATTTAGTGTTTCTTAAAGATTACAAATATACTTAATATCAGCCTAAACTCCTAGTAAAGCTCTACCTGGATATACCGCTTGGTCGCCTAATTCCTCTTCGATACGAAGCAACTGGTTATATTTAGCAATTCTATCAGAACGAGAAGCTGATCCAGTTTTAATTTGTCCTGTATTCAGCGCTACTGCTAAATCTGCAATAGTCGTATCTTCTGTTTCACCAGAACGGTGACTCATTACAGATGTAAAAGCATTACGTGTTGCCAAATTTACAGCATCTATTGTTTCTGTCAACGATCCTATTTGATTTACTTTGATCAAAATAGAGTTGGCAGCATCTTCTTCAATACCTCTTTGAAGACGTTCTACATTCGTTACGAATAAATCGTCTCCTACTATCTGAACTTTATGTCCAATTTCCTTTGTCAATGCAGACCAACCTGCCCAATCATCTTCGTGCAAACCATCTTCGATAGACATGATTGGATATTTATCACACCACGTTTTCCAGTAAGCTACCATTTCAGAAGTAGTTAGCTTATCGCCTGTTGATTGGTGGAAGTGATATACTTTTTCTTTTTCATCATAAAATTCAGATGCAGCAGCATCCATTGCAATTAAGATATCTTCGCCAGGGCGGTAGCCGGCTGCTTCGATTGCTTGAAGTACGGTTTCAATGGCCTCTACATTCGATTTGATATTCGGCGCAAAACCGCCTTCGTCACCTACATTTGTAGAATAACCTTTTTTCTTCAAAACGCCTTTAAGGTGGTGAAATATTTCGACCCCCATCCGTAGACCATCCGAAAATAGATCCGTTCCTACAGGCATAATCATAAACTCTTGAAAATCGATACTATTGTCCGCATGTGAACCACCGTTCAAAATGTTCATCATAGGAACTGGTAATACATGTGCATTTACACCACCTAAATAACGGTATAAAGGTAGCCCAACTTCTTCGGCTGCAGCTTTTGCTACTGCAAGAGAAACCCCCAAGATAGCATTAGCTCCGAGTTTTGATTTATTTTTGGTGCCATCCAGTTTCAACATCAAATCATCAACATAGACTTGCTCTAAAACATCAACACCTATAAGTTCATCTAAAATATAGTCTTCAATATTTTTACAAGCATTCAAGACTCCTTTACCTAAGAATCTACTTTTATCTCCATCTCTCAATTCTACAGCTTCATATTTCCCTGTAGAAGCTCCAGAAGGTACCGCTGCACGACCTAGCGCTCCGTCTTCTGTTATTACTTCTACTTCCACTGTAGGGTTGCCACGAGAATCTAAAATTTCTCTTGATCTAATATCAATAATACTACTCATTATTTAGTTATTTTTTAGTTGAGAATGAGTTCTTACACTGCATTCTTAGTAAATGATTGATCTGATTTTGTTGTACGATCAGAGTTGCTCATAAGTTTTACAAATTCATCAAAAAGATAACGCGCATCGTGTGGTCCTGGAGAAGCCTCAGGATGGTATTGTACTGAAAATGCTTTCTTATTTTTTACTCTAATCCCTTCAATAGTGTCATCATTTAGGTTGAGATGGGTGATTTCAACTTTGTCTGAATTTTGCTTAATTGCCTCAGGACTTACTCCAAATCCATGATTCTGACTGGTTATTTCACTCTTTCCAGTAGATATGTTTTTAACTGGATGGTTAATTCCTCTATGCCCATTGTGCATTTTGTATGTCGGAATATCTATAGCCAATGCCAATAACTGGTGACCTAAACAAATTCCAAATAATGGTTTATCTTCCTTCAATATTTGTTTTGCAGTGTCGATTGCATAATCCATTGCTGCAGGGTCACCTGGTCCATTCGATAAAAAGTATCCGTCTGGATTCCATTTTTTTATAGTGTCGAATGTCGTTTTAGCAGGAAATACTTTTACATAACAATCTCGTTCTGCAAAATTTCTAAGTATATTTTTCTTAATGCCAAAGTCTAAAGCTGCTATTTTGTACCTTGCATCTTCAGAGCCATAAAAATAAGCCTCTTTTGTACTTACTTTTGATGCTAATTCAAGTCCTTCCATAGAAGGTACTTTAGCTAGTAATGCTTTTAACTTTTCAATATCCAATTCTTCAGACGAGATAATGGCATTCATTGCTCCCTTATTTCGGATATGACGAACAACTGCTCGAGTATCTATATCACAGATTCCAACTAAGCCTTCCTCTTCAAAATATTCTTGAATAGATTTATCTGCAAGAGGTCTAGAATACTCAGTTGTATAATTTTTACAAATCAATCCCGCAATTTGAATTTTGTTGGATTCCACATCTGCATTTTTGATACCATAGTTACCAATATGTGCATTAGTAGCTATCAGTATTTGTCCTGCATATGATGGATCAGTAAAAATTTCTTGGTACCCTGTCATTCCTGTATTAAAACATACCTCGCCAGTAGTAATTCCTATTTTTCCTGCTGATTTACCTTTAAATAAAGTACCATCTTCTAAAAGTAATATCGCTGGAACTTGTTTAATCTTGCTCATAGATGATGAATATTGGAGTTGTCAAATGGTTTCATTTCTTTAATAGATGCAAAGATACTATAATCGTTTTTAATCAATGAATCTTATTATATGAATTTGTACTAAAGTAAGACCTATATCTTTGACCTGAATAGCAAAGACAGAGCAATCGTACTGAAATACAAAAGAGGCGATACGTAGTTACGTATCGCCTCTTTATATTTAATATGTATTCATTCCTATTCTTCTTCTCCTGCTGCGTCTTTAGCAATTTCTTCTGCCACTTCAGTAGTTGCTTCTGTTGCCACCGCTGCAGCAGCTGCTTTTTTGCCACCACTTCTACGAGTACGACGTCTTTTAGATTTGCTTTCGCTTTTATCTCTTTTAGTGTATACATCGTTGTAGTCAACAAATTCTATAATTGCCATTTCAGCGCCATCACTTCTACGGAATCCCATTTTGATGATACGAACATATCCACCTGGGCGATCACCGATTTTATCAGCGATTGGACCGAAAAGTTCTTTAACTGCCTCTTTATTTTGAAGGTAACCAAAAACGATACGACGAGAGTGTGTAGTATTCGATTTACCTTTAGTTACGATAGGCTCAATGTATTGACGTAATGCTTTAGCTTTTGCTAAAGTAGTCGTGATACGCTTATGTTCGATCAAAGCGTTTGCTAAGTTTTTCAATAAGGCTTTTCTGTGCCCAACTTTTCGCTTAAGATGGTTGAATTTCTTCCCGTGTCTCATTTTGATTAATGTTTATGTATCAGCCGAAGCTTCTACGATACCTTCGCAACACTTTTCGACATCCTTGTAGTTAGCAAAAGGAGTATAGTCTATTCAGTTATTGCATAATAATAATTTATTATTCTATGCTAACTAGTCTTCGTCTAATTTATACTTTGAAAGATCCATACCGAATGTAAGCCCTTTCTCTTGTAATAACTCTTCGATTTCTACCAATGACTTCTTACCGAAGTTTCTGAACTTTAGTAATTCATGCGTATCATACTTTACTAATTCAGCTAATGTATTGATTTTCGCAGCTTTCAAGCAGTTGTATGCACGTACAGATAAATCTAAATCTTCTAATGAAGTCTTTAACAACTTACGCATGTGTAAGATGTGCTCATCAACGATATTGTCTTCTCTTCCAGAAGCATCATCGAATGTGATATTTTCATCTGTAATCAACATTAAGTGTTGGATCAAAATTCTTGAAGCTTCTTTGATTGCATCTTCAGGATGAATTGTTCCGTCTGTCTTAACGTCAAGAGTTAATTTTTCATAATCAGTACGTTGCCCTACACGCGTATTAGATACTTTGTAAGCAACGTTTTTGATCGGAGTATATATCGAATCGATTGGAATAACACCTATTGGTGCATCTTTAGGAAGATTTTCATCCGCAGGAACATAACCTCTACCTTTAGTAATGGTTAATTCCATTTCAAGATTCACGAATGGTTCCATTCTGCAAACAAGCAAATCAGGATTCATGATCTTAAAAACATTAGTGTGCTCTTCGATATCACCTGCTCTAAATTCTTCTTTACCACTAATTGTTAAATAAATTCTTTCATTACCAACTTCTTCGTCAGCAATTAATTGCTTTAATCTAACTTGTTTTAAATTCAAAATAATATCAACAACATCTTCAACGACTCCTCGAATAGTTGAAAACTCATGATCTACACCTGCAATACGAACTGCAGAAATGGCGAAACCTTCTAAAGAAGACAAAAGAACACGACGAAGGGAATTACCGATAGTTTGACCAAAACCAGGTTCTAAAGGTTTGAATTCAAATTGACCCTCAAAGTCAGTAGCCTTTTGTAATATAATTTTGTCTGGCTTCTGGAAATTTAAAATGCTCATATGCTAGTTAATCTTTCAGGAGGTTAAAGATTAGAATATAGGAATCCTATATTCAGGAATGGTTGCTCTATATACATAAATGCACTTAGCAAGCTACATTAAAAAGTAGCTTGCTAAGCGAAGGAACAATATTATTTAGAATATAATTCTACAATTAATTGTTCATTTATCTTTTCAGGTATTTGGTCTCTTTCAGGGTAAGTAAGAAATGTACCTTCTAGCTTATCCGTATTGAATTCTAACCAGCCATATTTTCGAACATCAGATTTGGCACCAACACTATCTTGTACAACTAATAAGTGTTGAGATTTTCCTCTTACAGCTACTACATCACCAGGACGTAATTGACAAGAAGGAATATTAGTAACCACTCCATTCACAAGAATGTGTTTGTGAGAAACTAATTGACGAGCGCCATTACGAGTAGGTGCAATACCTAAACGGTATACCGTATTATCTAATCTAGATTCTAAAAACTGAAGTAAGACTTCACCAGTTACCCCTTTCTTGCGGCTTGCGCTTTCAAATAGGTTACGGAACTGACGCTCAAGTACACCATAGGTATACTTCGCTTTTTGTTTTTCTAATAACTGCGCTGCATAATCAGAACCTTGCTTTCTTCTACGAGCATTACCATGCTGACCAGGACGATACTTTTTCTTTTCGAAAGCTTTATCGTATCCAAATATAGGTTCACCTAAGGCTCTTGCCTTTTTTGACTTAGGACCGGTGTATCTTGCCATGTTTAGACTTTATTTATGATTGATTTAAAAACCAATAATATTCAAATAATTATACTCTCCTCTTTTTAGGAGGACGACATCCATTATGAGGAACTGGAGTTACATCTCTGATTTTTCCAACTTTGATACCAGCACCATCAATTGCACGAATCGCAGCTTCTCTACCAGAACCTGGTCCTTTTACATATACTTCAACAGCTCTTAAGCCAGCCTCGTAGGCAACTTTAGAAGCATCTGCAGCAGCCACTTGTGCAGCATAAGGCGTATTTTTCTTAGAACCTCTAAAACCAGCTTTACCAGCAGAAGCCCAAGAGATCACTTGCCCTTTTTTATTGCAAAGAGAAATAATAATATTGTTGAAACTAGCTTTGATGTATACCAAACCTTCAGGTTCAACTCTTACTTTCCTTTTTTTAACTTTTCTTGATTTTGCCATGCTATATGGATGATTTTACTTTCAATTAATGTTCATAACATTCTGCTAAGAAGCCAATTGAAAATATCTATGATTACTTAGTTGCTTTTTTCTTATTTGCGACAGTTTTACGTTTACCTTTTCTGGTACGAGCATTCGTCTGTGTACGTTGGCCTCTTACAGGTAAGCCTTTACGATGACGTAAGCCTCGGTAACAACCGATGTCCATTAGTCGCTTAATATTAAGTTGAACTTCTGAACGAAGTTGACCTTCTACTTTATATTCTTCCTGAATCAAAGATGCAATAGATCTAACGTTATCATCTGTCCAGTCCGTTACTTTAGTGCTTTCATCAATTCCAGAACGACTGAGAATTTCTTTAGCCTTAGTAGGACCAATTCCATAGATGTAAGTCAAACTTACTACTCCTCTTTTATTTCTAGGTAAATCTACGCCTGCAATACGTGCCATATCTTATTTAGATTAAATAGTAAATTATTATCCTTGACGTTGTTTAAACTTAGGATTTTTCTTATTAATTACGTACAACTTGCCTTTTCTTCTTACGATCTTGCAATCAGCAGAACGTTTTTTGATAGAAGCTCTTACTTTCATTAGTATTTATTTTATATTAAGGTAATATAACCAACCTCCTAAAAGGTGGTTTACCGTAATTGATTGATTATTTATATCGATAAATAATTCTACCTCGACTCAAATCGTAAGGAGACATTTCAACGGCAACTTTATCTCCTGGTAAAATACGAATGTAGTGCATTCTCATTTTTCCAGAGATCGTAGCTACTATTTGATGATCATTTTCTAAACGCACCCGAAACATCGCATTAGATAATGCTTCTTCGATAATGCCATCTTGTTTTATGAGTTCCTGTTTAGCCATAATTTGAATTTCGGTGGGCAAAGATACAAAATATAAATGATTTTTTGCAGTTATACCAGCAAAAAATCACATAATTTTATAACAAATAGTATTTCCTATAAATTGCCCCTCAAAAACTGGGTCTATTTTTCTCATACAAGTATCGCAACTTCCTGAACAGCAGCGTTTTTGCGTATCTCTTCCTCTATAAGCACATGATCTGACAATATATCTGCTTTATGCTTTTTTACGGCAATTGTATGTTCAAAATGAGCCGAAGGCTTTTTATCTTTTGTTATTATAGTCCAACCATCGTCTGATTGTCTAACTTCTTTTTTACCCAGATTAACCATTGGCTCAATTGCAATCACTAATCCTTCTTTCATTAATGGACCTCTTCCCCTTCTACCATAATTCGGAACTTCGGGAGCTTCATGCAAATCTTTGCCTATTCCATGCCCTACAAGTTCGCGTACAACACCATATTTGTGTTGTTTTTCACAGTAATCTTGTACAGTAAAGCCAATATCCCCAATTCGTTTACCGACTATAGCTGTATCTATGGCCTTGTACAAAGATGTATTTGTAATTCTCAATAAATCCATAACGTCATCACCTACTTCACCTAAGGCAAATGTATAGGCCGAATCTCCATAAAATCCATTGAGAAAAGAACCACAATCAACAGACACAACATCACCATCTTGAAACTCACGTTTTGTAGGGATACCGTGAACAACACCTTCATTAATTGAAATACACAGAGTACCAGGAAAGCCTCTGTACCCTTTAAAGCCAGGTTTGGCATTATGGTCTCGTATTACTTGTTCCGCTTCTCTATCAATTTGCTCACCAGTAATACCAGGTTTGATAATAGATGCTACATGCGCCAAAGCCTTACATACTAATAAGCAACTTTCACGAATTAGTTCTATTTCTTCTTCTGTTTTGTAAAATATCATGGCTAAAGAAATGTAAGATCTATTTTTTAAAAATCAATAATCAATGTATAAACACAAATAGCAATTGAATGTTCAGGATATCTTACATTTCAAATATGATATGTTACATATTAGCTCCAATACCTTGCATTCTACTTCGCCCTTGTAATTTTCCAGATTTCACTAAACCGTCGTACTTACGCATTAATAAGTAACTTTCGATTTGTTGTAGTGTATCTAAAACGACTGCTACAAGGATTAAAAGAGAAGTACCTCCAAAGAACATTGCAAAAGCAATATTAACATCAAATACTCTATTCACAAATGCTGGGAAAATTGAAATTAAACCAAGGAAAATAGACCCTGGTAATGTAATACGAGTAGTAATAGTATCGATAAAATCAGCCGTGCTTTTTCCAGGTTTTATACCTGGGATAAATGCATTTTGACGTTTTAAATATTCAGCATATTGAGTAGGATTAACCAATAATGCAGTATAAACGTAAGTAAATAACACAACTAAAAGGAAATAGATAATATTATATGGAAGAGATGTCCAATCATTTAATGCACGTAATATAGGATTTGCAGCAGCATCACTGCCACTAAAAAACTGAGCAAATGTTCCTGGTATAAACATCAATGCTTGAGCAAAGATAATAGGCATTACTCCTGATGCATTTACCTTAATCGGAATATAATCACGAGCTCCCATAGCAGGCATTTGGCTAGCTCCACGTCCAATCATACGTTTTGCAAATTGGATAGGAATCCGTCTCACACCTTGCACTACTAATATTGTAGCAACAACTACCATAAATAACACTGCTAATTCTAATACAAAAGCAATAAAGTTATTTTGTAATTGTAATTGTAATTCAGATACAAATGCTAATGGTAATGTAGCGATAATACCTACTGTAATTAAAAGAGATACACCGTTTCCTATACCTTTATCTGTGATACGTTCACCCAGCCACATAGCAAATACAGTACCTGTAGAAAGGATAATAATATTAGCGATCCAGAAAATACTAGCATCTAAATTGGCATCAACAGCGCCAAGACTGTATATATAAGACAAATAACCTCCACCTTGTACTAAGGTGATGGCTACGGTAAGTATACGAGTAATTTGACTAAGCTTTTTACGTCCTGATTCTCCTTCTCGTTGTTGTAGACGTTGGAAATATGGCACAGCAAAGCCTAACAGTTGGACTATGATCGATGCTGTAATGTAAGGCATGATACCTAATGCCATAATAGCTGCATTATTAAATGCACCTCCTGTAAAAATATTGATTAGACCTAGCAGATCATTTCCACCAGCACCACTTGTAGCAGCTTCTAATACTCCTGGGTTCACCCCAGGTAGGACTATAAAAGATCCTACACGAAATATTAGTAACAACGCAAGTGTATACAATATTCTTTCTCTCAGTTCCTTAATTTTCCAAATGTTATTAAGGGTAGTAAATAGCTTCTTCATCGGAATTTTTTAAACGAGATTTAAAGTGCCACCTAACTTTTCAATTGCCTCTTTTGCTCCTTTAGAACAAGCATGAGCAGCTATTTCAAGCTTAGTAGTCATTTCTCCCCCTCCTAGTATTTTAACTTTATCGTTTTTCTTGACAATGCCGTTAGCAACGAGCGCTTCAAGATCAATTTTTCTCAAGTTGTATTTATCAGCAATCGCTTGTAGTCTGTCCAAATTGATTGGTACATAAGCTACACGATTTGGATTTTTAAATCCTCTTTTTGGAAGACGCATTTGTAAAGGCATTTGACCACCTTCAAAATTACGTTTACGGCTGTATCCAGAACGAGACTTTTGCCCCTTGTGACCTCTAGTACTTGTACCACCTCTAGTTGATCCTTGTCCTCTACCTATTCTCTTTTTCTTTTTTACAGAGCCTTCCGCTGGTCTTAGATTATGTAATTGCATATTAGTATCCTTTAAGGAATAGAATATTTACGTATAATAACTATAATTGTTCCACTTTTATTAAGTGGTTTACTTTATTTACCATGCCTATGATCTGAGGAGTAGCTTCGTGAACTACACTCTGATTCATTTTGCGAAGCCCTAAGGCTTTTATAGTATCTTTTTGACGCTTAGAGCGATCAATAATACTTTTTACTTGAGTGATTTTAATCTTACTCATTGAATTAAATTTTCAATTCGGTTACGGTGCTTAACCGTTAAATAATTTCTCTAAGGTAATACCACGTTGTCTTGCGATATCAATTGGGCTTCTTAGTTTAGCCAAAGCATCAATTGTTGCTTTTACCACATTATGTGGATTAGAAGACCCTTGAGACTTTGCAAGTACGTTTTGTACTCCAGCTATTTCTAATACAGCACGCATTGCTCCACCAGCAATTACACCCGTACCATCAGCAGCAGGCTTTATCAAAACCTTACCAGCTCCATACTTTCCTTTTTGCTCGTGTGGAATAGTACCTTTATAAATAGGAACCTTAATAAGATTCTTTTTTGCTTCATCTACAGCTTTAGCAATAGATTCTGAAACGTCACGAGCTTTACCTAAGCCATGACCTACAGTTCCTTTACCGTCGCCCACTACTACAATAGCAGCAAAGCTAAATGTACGACCACCTTTGGTTACTTTTGCAACACGGTTTAAGTTTACTAATTTTTCTTTTAGTTCTGTATCCGTGGGTTTGACTCTATTCGGAGTTTTGTTTGCCATTGTAATTTATTTTAGAATTGAAGGCCACCCTCACGAGCGCCATCTGCTAATGCTTTTACTCTTCCATGATAAAGGTAACCACCTCTATCGAAAACAACTGATGTGATATTTTCACTTGAAGCTTTTTCAGCAATCAATTTACCAACTATTTTTGCTTGTTCTACTTTGGTTTTGTCTTTAGCAACACCTGAAGAATTTGCAGATAAGAGAGTTATACCATCAATATCATTGATAATTTGGCAGTAAATTGATTTATTACTTCTATATACACAAAGGCGAGGTCTGTTTGCCGTACCTTTTACTTTTGCACGGATACGGTGCTTGATTCTTGCCCTTTTATTTTCTTTCGTGAACTTCATTTTAGAATATTTTTACGAATTCATCTAATGATTAGTTAGCACTAAGCTGTTTTACCAGCTTTACGTCTAATTTCTTCTCCTTTAAATCGAACACCTTTTCCTTTGTAAGGTTCTGGTTTTCTAAAGGCTCTAATTTTTGCAGCAACTTGACCTATTAATTGCTTGTCCATACTTTCCAGGCGTACTGATGGATTTGATCCTTTTTCCATCTTCGCTTCTACTTTCACTTCATCCGGAATATAAAACATAATAGGGTGAGAATACCCTAAACTTAGTTCTAATAATTGTCCTGAGTTACTTGCACGATAACCGACACCCACTAATTCCAATTCTTTCACAAATCCCTTAGTAACACCTTCCACCATATTAGCCACTAATGAACGGTAAAGACCGTGCATTGCTTTGTGTCTTTTTTGTTCTGTTGGGCGTTTTGCGATCAACTGACCATCTTCCAGTTCAAAAGTAATATCTGGATCAACTTTTTGAGTCAATTGTCCTTTAGGTCCTTTGATGGTAATTAGATTGCCATCGCTAACTTTGAACTCTACGCCAGCAGGTACTTCGATTGGTGCATTTCCTATCCTAGACATTGTATTATGTTTTTAAGCACAAATAATATTAATAAACATAGCAAAGTAATTCGCCACCTACATTTTCGAGGCGAGCTTGCTTGTCAGTCATTACTCCTTTAGAAGTAGAGACGATTGCGATACCAAGACCATTAATAATTCTTGGAATATCTTTGGTGTTTGAATACTTACGTAGACCTGGCTTACTAATGCGTCCTAATTTTCTGATAACAGGCACTTTAGTAGTTCCATCGTATTTCAAGGCAATTTTGATTGTTCCTTGAATTCCTTCGTCTACAAATTTATATTTCAATATATACCCTTGGTCATAAAGAATTTCTGTGATTGCCTTTTTCAATTTTGAAGAAGGAATCTCTACGACACGATGCTTCGCTTGCTGTGCATTGCGAATTCGGGTTAGGTAATCTGCTATTGGATCTGTCATTTATAAATAGAATTTAATCTTCTAATAAGATTGTTTACCAACTTGCTTTTGTCACGCCAGGAATTTTACCTTCCAAAGCCATTTTTCTAAATGTTACACGAGAAATGCCAAACATACGCATATAACCTTTAGGACGACCTGTAAGCAAACAACGATTTTTTAATCGTACAGGAGATGCATTACGAGGCAATTTATCCAACTCTTCGTAACGCCCTTCTTTTTTGAGCTGTTTACGTAAGTCTGCATATTTTGCAACTAATTTTTCTCTCTTATTCTGTCTTGCAATTACTGATTTCTTTGCCATAATAACTAGATATTAAAATTAGTTTCTTTGATTTTTAAACGGTAGCCCAATCAATTTTAGAAGCGTTAATGCTTCTTCATCGGTGCGAGCAGTTGTTACAAAATTGATATCCATACCAGATATTTTGTTAATCTTGTCAATATCAATTTCGGGAAAAATGATTTGTTCAGTAACGCCCATAGAGTAATTGCCTCTACCGTCGAAACTTTTATCATTGATACCTCTAAAGTCACGTACACGAGGTAAAGCGACAGTGATCAGACGATCAAGGAATTCCCACATTTTTTCGTCACGTAGTGTAACTCTAGCTCCGATAACCATATCTTCTCTAAGTTTAAAGTTAGAGATTGATTTACGAGCTTTAGTAGGAACAGCTTTTTGACCAGCGATAAGCGTCATTTCTTCAAGTGCTGTATCTACTACTTTTTTGTCAGCAGTAGCATCACCCAAACCTCTATTGATACATATCTTAACGATACGAGGTACTTGCATGATAGACTTATATTGGAATTGTTCGACCAAAGCAGGTACGATCTCTTCCTTATACTTAGTTTTTAATCTCGGTGTATAGCTCATTACTTAATAATTTCACCTGTTTTTTTAGAATAACGTACAGACTTGCCATCCACAACTTTACGTCCAACCTTAGTAGCTTCACCTGTTTTAGGATCTACTAATTTTAAATTAGAAACGTGAATTGGTGCAGATATTTCATTAATACCGCCAGGGTTTTCGTTTGTAGGCTTGGTATGCTTTTTTCTAATATTGATACCTTCCACAACTGCCTTATTTTTTTTAGGCATCATTTGTAAAACTTCGCCCTCTTTCCCCTTATAATCACCAGAAATGACGAGTACTTTGTCGCCTTTTTTGATATGCAGTTTTGGAGCAAAACGATGTGTGTTCGTTTCTTTTTTTGCCATGACAATTAGTGATTTAGCTCCAAGTGGAGCATAAAAAAATTATAGTACCTCAGGAGCCAATGAGATAATTCTCATGTAGTCTTTATCACGTAATTCTCTTGCAACAGGGCCAAAGATACGTGTGCCTCTAGGCTCATCTTGGTTATTTAATAAAACGACGGCGTTGTCATCAAATCGAATATAAGAACCATCCTTTCGTCTGATTTCTTTTTTTGTTCTTACGATAACGGCCTTTGATACAGTTCCTTTTTTAACACCACCTGGTGTAGCTTCTTTTACTGTAACAACAATTAGGTCACCAATAGAAGCATAACGGCGTTTTGAACCACCTAATACACGGATACAAAGGACTTCTTTTGCTCCGCTATTATCTGCTACTTTTAATCTTGATTCTTGCTGTATCATGATAAATAATTATAAAATTACGATATAGTTAATTTTAGTACATCGCAACATACAAATAAAGTATTACTTTGCTTTTTCAATAACTTCTACTAATCTCCAACGTTTGCGCTTACTAAGCGGACGTGTTTCCATGATACGTACAGTATCTCCAACGGTACATTCGTTTTTCTCGTCATGAGCCATAAACTTCTTCGTCTTTTTAACGAACTTACCATAGATAGGGTGACGTAAACGACGTAGTACAGAAATGGTAATAGATTTGTCCATACTATTACTCGTAACGACTCCTACTCTTGTTTTTCTTAAATTTCTTTCCACCATGGTTGTTTATTTTAAGTGCTTATCACTTTCTTCTTCTGAAACGAATTTTTGAACGATTAGCGATTTGCTCATCCGAAAGTTGACCTATTTCACGTTTGCGAATTTCTGTTTTTAGTCGGGCAATATCACGTCTTATCTCACGCAATAAAATTGGATTATCCAGACCTTTTACAGCATGGTCAAATTTTTGTTTTTGATACTGAACTTCTGTTTCCTTCAACTCACTAAGTAAGTCGCTATCAGAAAAGTCTTGAAGTTCTAAAAATTTCTTGCTTGCCATTTTATATAAATTATAAAGTGCTTTCTAATTTAGTCAACGTAATCGTGTCTGACTACGACTTTAGTTTGAACAGGTAATTTTTGAGCAGCTAATGCCAATGCTTTCATCGCAGTATCACGAGTGACGCCATCTATTTCAAACATTATTCTTCCTGGTTTCACTACTGCTACATAATGATCCAGTGCTCCTTTACCCTTACCCATACGTACTTCAGCAGGCTTAGAAGTGATTGGTTTGTCTGGAAAAATCCTAATCCAAACGTTTCCCTCTCTCTTCATTCTTCTTGTCATTGCAATACGAGCAGCTTCAATTTGTCTATTCGTAATACGAGCAGAATCTAATGTTTTCAAGCCAAAGGATCCGAATGAAATCGTGCTTCCACGATGTGCATCCCCTTTGATTCTGCCTTTCTGCTGTTTTCTGTATTTCGTTCTTTTCGGTTGTAACATATTGAAAACTTTTATTTAAAGCTTACTACAAAAAGTGGCTTAAAATTTATTGAATAAAATCCGCAAAAACACGTTGCTTTGAAAAAAGCTGTGCAAAAGTACGGTTTTTTTTTTACTTAGACTAGTATCTATTGAGATTTAATTCTATCTCCTTCCACCACCTCTATTACCTCCACGATTTCCACCTCTTCTATTACCTCCACGGTTTCCACCTCTTCCGCCGTCTCTTCCGCCTTTGCTATCTTTTCCGCCACCAACATTTGGAGACAAGTCTGGTTTACCAAGGATTTCACCTTTACAAATCCATACTTTTATACCAATTTTACCGTATACTGTTAATGCTTCGGTAAGTGCATAGTCTATATCTGCACGGAAAGTATGTAGAGGAGTTCTACCTTGTTTGTATTCTTCAGAACGTGCCATTTCTGCGCCATTTAAACGACCAGAGATACGCACTTTGATACCTTGAGCACCTACACGCATAGTAGATTGGATAGACATCTTGATTGCACGACGATAATTGATACGAGCTTCAATTTGCTTAGCAATAGATTCTCCAACGATAGCAGCGTCAAGTTCAGGCTTACGGATTTCAACGATATTGATTTGCACATCTTTACCCGTCAATTTTTTAAGCTCTTCACGAATACGATCTACCTCCGTACCACCTTTACCGATAATAATACCTGGTCTAGATGTGTGGATTGTTACGGTAATACGCTTAAGTGTACGCTCGATAATAATTCTTGCGATACCGCCTTTATGAATTCTCGCTTTAAGATATTTTCGGATTTTTTCATCCTCTACTACCTTTTGAGCAAAGTTTTTACCGCCGAACCAGCTAGATTCCCATCCTCTGATTATTCCTAGACGATTACCTATTGGATTTGTCTTTTGACCCATATTCTAAGGTATATTAAGTTTTAAATTTATTCTTCTGTTGCTACTTCTTCAGCTACTTCTACTTCCGAATCAGCATCAATTGGAATTCTATTTTCTACCACTAGGGTAACATGATTTGTACGCTTTCGAATACGATGAGCTCTACCATGAGGAGCTGGTCTGAACCGTTTGATAGTCGTACCTTCATTTGAGAATGCAGTTTTGATTACAAGATCATAATCATCTGCATTAAGTGCCATGTTATTTTTGTGTTCCCAATTTGCGATAGCAGATAAGACTAGTTTTTCTAACCAGACAGCTGCTTCTTTTTTGGTAAACCTCAAGATATTGAGTGCCTCATCAACATTTTTTCCTCTTATGATATCTACAACCAGACGCATCTTACGTGCTGACATTGGGCAATTTCTGAGTTTGGCTACTGCTTCCATCGTTAAATTTGATATTTAGAACTTTCTATTCGGAAAGTGTTTTCT
Source organism: Saprospiraceae bacterium (assembly GCA_020630735.1). Lineage (GTDB taxonomy): Bacteria > Bacteroidota > Bacteroidia > Chitinophagales > Saprospiraceae > JAHDIP01. The sequence continues at coordinate 19,897 of JAHDIP010000015.1, forward strand.
AATTATTTCTTTCTATTTCCTGCATGGCCTCTATAGTTACGAGTTGGTGAAAATTCACCTAACTTGTGACCTACCATATTTTCAGTTACAAATACCGGAACAAAAGTTTTCCCGTTATGCACTGCTATTGTTGTACCTACCATATCTGGAATAATCATAGAAGCTCGAGACCAAGTCTTGATAACAGACTTCTTCTTTGATTCTTTAGATTTTTCTACTTTGGTAAGTAATTTATGAAAAACATAAGGTCCTTTCTTAATTGATCGAGCCATGTTTAATTCGTTTTATTTAAGTATTAAATGATTACTTTCTAGTCTTCTTCTTTCTTCTAGAAATAATTAATTTACTAGAAGGTTTCTTTGTATTACGAGTCTTTTGACCTTTAGCCATTACACCAGTTCTTGATCTTGGGTGACCTCCAGAAGCTCTACCTTCACCACCACCCATCGGGTGATCGACAGGATTCATTGCAACACCTCTTACCCTCGGACGACGACCAATCCAACGTCTTCTACCTGCCTTACCATAAACTTCAAGACCATGATCCGGATTAGAGGTAGTTCCTATAGTTGCTTTACATGTTTGTAGAATTCTACGAACTTCACCAGAAGGTAATTTGATAATTGCATATTTCCCTTCACGTCCCATCAATGTACCATAAGTACCCGCACTTCTTGCTAAGGCTGCACCACGACCAGGTGTCATTTCGATTGCATGAACGATTGCACCCATTGGGATATCACTAAGGTACAAGGTGTTTCCTACAGTAGGAGCAACATTTTTTCCTGAAACGATAGTATCACCTACTTTCAAGCCATCAGGAGCAACGATATATCTCTTTTCTCCATCTTCATATTGCACTAAAGCAATAAAAGCAGTACGGTTTGGATCGTACTCGATAGTAGAGACTGTCGCAGACATCCCTTCTTTCTCCCGCTTAAAGTCTATAATACGGTAACGTCTCTTGTGTCCGCCACCACGATTACGCATCGTCATTTTACCTGAGTTATTACGTCCACCAGATTTCTTTAATGGTGCAATAAGGCTTTTTTCAGGTTTGCTTGTTGTAATTTCAGCATACGTGTTACCTACTCGAGTACGAGTACCAGGAGTTATCGGATTGTACTTTTTAACTGGCATTTCAAACAGTTTATAATATTCAGCTAAAAGCTGGAATAAATTTTTTCAAAATTAAATATCACCGAAGAAATCAATTTCTTCACCTTCAGCAACTGTAATAATTGCTTTTTTGTAAACAGGAACAGAACCTTTAAGTACTCCTGAACGAGTATTTCTCGATTTTCTTTTTGAAGGCATAACTATCGTATTAACAGAAGCAACGTTAACACTGTACATATCCTCAATAGCCTTTTTGATTTCAATCTTATTGGCTAATTTGTTTACGATAAAGCTGTACTGATTAAGCTTTTCAGAAAGCTGTTCTGCTTTTTCGGTGATTACAGGCTTAATTAATATTGTCTTTGCCATTTTATTTTATTTCTAAATGTTAGGAATACAACGATCCCTTAAGCAAATGTTTCTTTAATTTTTTCAATACTACCTTCTGAAAGGATAAGTGTATTGGTACTCATTACATCATATGTATTTAGATCTTGAGCACGAGTAACTGTTGAGTTAGCAACATTACGACCTGAAAGGTATAATAACTTATCGTGGTCACCTGTTACTAAAATAGTTTTCTTTTTAGCTAAATCTAAGCTTTTCAAAATTTTAGTATACTCAGCCGTTTTTGGTGTATCGAAAGTAAAATCTTCGATTACAACTAATTGACCTTGACTTACTTTATTTGAAAGAGCAGACTTACGAGCTAAGCGTTTAACTTTTTTGTTAAGCTTGATATCATAGCTGTGAGGACGAGGTCCAAAAATACGACCACCACCTCTAAAAATTGGACTCTTGATATCACCAGCACGGGCTGTACCTGTACCTTTTTGGCGTTTAATCTTTTTGGTAGAGCCTTTTACTTCTCCACGCTCTTTAGACTTATGCGTACCTTGTCTTTGGCTTGCTAAGTATTGCTTGACAGCAAGATATACAGCGTGTTCGTTTGGTTCTACACCAAAAATATCATCAGGCAAATCTATCTCTCTGCCCGTTTTTTGACCTTGTGTATTTAAAACTTCGAGTTTCATTGCCGTTACTTTTCAATGATTACAAACGCTCCCTTATGACCAGGAATCGCTCCTTTAATTAGAATAAGATTTTTTTCTGGAAATACTTTGATTACTTCTAGGTTAGCTACTTTAGTGCGTTGCCCTCCCATACGTCCTGCCATCCGCATACCTTTAAATACTTTTGCAGGATAAGAAGCTGCACCAATAGAACCTGGGGCACGTTGACGGTTGTGTTGACCGTGTGTCGCATCGTTTACCCCTTTAAAGTTGTATCTCTTAACAACACCTTGAAAACCTTTACCTTTAGAAGTACCTATAGCCGCAACCATATCTCCTTCTGCGAAGATTTCATCGACTGTTACTGTATCACCTAGAGCCTTTTCGACTAGATCGAAATCTCTAAATTCAACTACTTTATGTTTAGGAGTGGTATTTGCTTTTTTGAAATGCTGTAGGAGTGCTTTGGAAGTGTTTTTTTCTTTCGCTTCGCCAAAACCCATTTGAAGAGAAAAATAACCGTCTGATTCTTCGGTCTTAACTTGTGTAACTACACAAGGTCCCGCCTCGACGACAGTACAAGCAATATTTTTACCAGCTTCATTAAAAACGCTGGTCATGCCGATTTTCTTACCTATTATTCCGTTCACGTTTTAAATTTTTTAAAATTTAAACTTAAGATATAGTAGACTAAAGTTTAAGCCTTTATCACTTTATTAGTGCAGCATAGAATGCATTAGAGTTTATTGTTGGGTATACAAAATACCACTACTCTAATACCTGCTTCACGAAAAGCGAGTGCAAAGGTAATAAACTTTACTCACTATTTTAGTTGTAATGACAACTATCTTAATACCAAATCCAATTAAATTTGCTTTTCAGCAAAAAAATGGGAGAATTACGTCAATTTAACTTGAATATCTACACCTGAAGGCAACTCTAATTTGGAGAGTGCATCTACTGTCTTTTGAGTAGGAGTGTAAATTTCAATTAATCTTTTGTGAGTCCGCAACTGAAACTGCTCACGAGATTTTTTATTGACGTGCGGTGAACGCAAGACGGTAAAAATCTTCTTTTCAGTGGGCAGCGGAATCGGACCAGTAACTACAGCTCCACTATTGCGAACTGTCTTTACAATTTTTTCCGTTGATTTATCAACTAAATTGTGATCGTATGAACGGAGTTTGATTCGAATTTTTTGATTCATGCCTGATTTTGTCAAAAAAATTATTGAAAGGCACTACCTACAAAGAAGAGTAGGTAGTGCCGTTAAAATCATTATATTTTTACAGTACCTTTAGCCTTTTCGATCACTTCTTCAGCGATGCTCTTAGGCGCTGGGCTGTATTGTGCAAATTCCATAGTAGATGATGCTCTACCTGATGTGATCGTACGTAAAGAAGTCACGTAACCGAACATTTCAGAAAGAGGCACTTCTGCCTGAATAGCAACTGCTCCACCTGTACGTGGCTCTTGTCCTTTTGGTAAACCTCTACGTCTGTTTAAGTCACCAATTACAGAACCCACATATTCTTCAGGAGTAACTACTTCTAATTTCATGATAGGCTCCATCAAAACTGGTTTTGCTTGCGCAGCCGCAGCTTTGAAACCTTCCTTAGCACAAAGTTCGAATGCAATTGGTTTTGAATCGACCGCGTGCATAGAACCATCAAATACTCTAACTTTCATGCTTTCGATATTGTATCCTGCGAGGATACCAGAATCCATCATAGCTAAGAAACCATCTTTAATTGGTTTTTGATAATTCTTATCGATAGCTCCACCTGTGATACCCCACTCAAACTGAAGTTTTTCTTTACCGTTTTTGAAGTCTTCGCTATCCAAAAACTCTTGGTCAGCAGGACTCAATTCAAATTGCATATCGGCAAATAAACCAGAACCACCCGATTGTTTCTTCAAACGCTCACGGTGAGTAACAGATTGAGTAAGTGCTTCTTTGTAGTTTACTTGAGGAGCACCTTGGTTACACTCTACATTGAATTCGCGACGTAAACGATCAACGATAATTTCAAGGTGTAACTCACCCATACCGCTAATAATTGTTTGATTGGTGTCTTCGTTATATTGTACTTTGAAAGTAGGGTCTTCTTCAGCTAACTTTGCTAAAGCCATACCTAACTTATCATGATCTTTCTGACTCTTAGGTTCAACAGCAACTCCGATTACAGGATCTGGGAAAGTCATACTTTCTAATACGATTGGATTATCTAAATCACAAAGCGTATCACCAGTTCTTAAGTCTTTGAAACCTACACCTGCAGCAATATCACCAGCTTCAACCCTTTGGATAGGGTTTTGCTTGTTTGCGTGCATTTGATAGATTCTAGAAATACGTTCTTTGTTACCAGAACGAGTATTTAATACATAAGAACCTGCATCTAAAGCTCCAGAATAAACACGGAAGAATGCTAAACGACCTACATAAGGATCTGTAGCAATTTTGAAAGCCAATGCAGCGAATGGTTCGTTTACATCTGGTTTTCTTAATTCAGGCTCATCCGTTTTAGGATTAACACCTTCGATTGCTTCAATATCCATTGGAGAAGGTAAGAAGCAACATACCGCATCTAATAATGCTTGTACTCCTTTATTTTTGAAAGCAGAACCACACATCATTGGGCAGATAGACATATCGATAGTCGCTTTGCGAATCGCAGCCTGCATTTCTTCCAATGTAATAGATTCTGGATCTTCGAAGAACTTTTCTAATAATTTGTCGTCATATTCAGCAACAGCTTCAACTAGTTCTCCACGGTATTTGTTTACCGTTTCCACTAAATCTTCAGGAATTGGCACTTCTTCGTACGTCATTCCTTGTGTCGCATCATCCCAGATCATTGCTTTACCCGTCAATAGATCAACTACACCTACAAATGTTTCTTCAGCACCTATTGGTACTTGAAGAGGTATAGCATTAGCACCTAATTTTTCTCTTACATCATTTACAACATGAAAGAAATCAGCACCAGAACGATCCATTTTATTGACAAAACCGATACGAGGAACTTTGTAACGATTTGCTTGTCTCCAAACTGTTTCTGATTGTGGTTCAACACCAGATACTGCACAGAATAATGCAACAGTACCATCTAATACACGAAGAGAACGCTCTACCTCAACAGTAAAGTCAACGTGACCAGGGGTGTCAATAATATTAACAGAATAAGGAACATCGTTCCATTTCCATTCTGTTTTGGTTGCAGCAGAGGTAATCGTGATACCACGTTCTTGTTCTTGCTCCATCCAATCCATGGTAGCCGCACCATCGTGTACTTCGCCAATTTTGTGGCTAATACCCGTATAGTATAGAATACGTTCAGTAGTCGTAGTCTTTCCTGCATCAATGTGAGCAGCAATACCGATGTTTCTCGTGAATTTTAAATCTTTTGCCATAACTTTTAACTTCTAAGCTTTACGAATAAATGGTTATCAATACAATGATTCATTAGATTCTGAAGTGGGCAAATGCACGATTAGATTCAGCCATTTTATGCGTATCTTCTTTACGCTTAACTGCTGCACCTTCTCCTTTACTTGCTGCGATTAGTTCTGCTGCCAACTTCTCTGCGAATCCTTTACCACTTCTTTTACGAGCGAAACTGATTAACCACTTCATGCCGATTGAAATCTTACGCTTTGCGCGAATTTCGGTTGGGATTTGGAATGTAGAACCACCTACACGGCGACTTCTAACTTCCACTTGAGGCATTGCGTTGTTCAAAGCTTTTTTCCATACTCCATGCTCATCTTCTTTTGTTCTTTCTTTGATGATATCCATTGCATCATAGAAAATTTTAAAAGACAAACTTTTTTTTCCTTGCATCATCATGTTATTGACGAATTGAGTAACAAGAGTATCTTGATACCTAGGATCTGGAGCAACAATTCGAATTTTAGGTTTTCTTTTACGCATTGTATTATGACGTTTCTTGTTTTTTGAATTTTGTTTATCCTAATTTATTTTTTAGGACGTTTTGTACCATACTTAGAGCGACTTTGTAAACGATCGGTAACACCCGCCGTATCTAAAGCTCCTCTCACAATTGTATAACGTACACCTGGCAAGTCTTTTACTCTACCTCCACGTAGTAGTACGATAGAGTGCTCTTGAAGGTTGTGTCCTTCACCAGGAATATATGCAATTACTTCAATTCCGTTCGTTAAACGTACTTTTGCTACTTTACGCAAAGCTGAATTCGGCTTCTTAGGTGTTGTCGTGTATACACGAGTACAAACCCCTCTTTTTTGTGGAGAAGAATCCAAGGCACGTGACTTACTAGCCACTTTTATTTTCTTTCTGCCTTTCTTTACAAGTTGATTAATTGTAGGCATATTTTTGTTAATTTGCGATTTTAAGCAAAAATGCTCTTTGTATGATCAAAAAACTCTTGATTTTGAGGAACTTATCCTTTTTTCATATTAAGAAAAATCCATCCCCTCTCAAAAGCGAATGCAAAGATATGTTTATTTTTCTTGAATTCAAAGATTGAACTGAAAATATTTATTCGTGAAACTCCTTTTTTTACTACACTTTGAGCATTTTTTTTATACTTCAAACAAATCGTGTCTTCTTTTCGCAAAAAACAATCAACTAATTATGGAAATAAGCATTAGGAAAGCAACTACAAAAGATTTACCTGCAATTCACCAATTAGTCAGAGAATTAGCTATATATGAAGAGGCTGAAACAGAATTTATAGCAACTCTAAAGGATTATGAGAAAGATTTTGATGATGCTGTTTTTAGTTCTTTTGTAGCTGAAAATGAAGGAAAAATCATCGGAATGACTATTTATTATATGACTTACTCTACTTGGAAAGGAAAAATGCTCTATTTGGAAGATTTTGTTGTTAATGAAGCATTTCGTAAAAAAGGTATTGGTCAAATGCTCTTTGACGCCTTCCTAAAAGAGGCGCAACATTTGGGTGCTAGGTTAGTAAAATGGCAAGTTTTGGACTGGAATAAGCCTGCAATCCGTTTTTATGAAAAAAATGGTGCTACAATCGAAAAGGAATGGTGGAATGGGAAAATTTACTTTCAAAAACAAACCAAATGAAAGTTAAAATAAAAATGCGATCAGAATGTAATCGAGTTTTTACGTTCTCTCAAAGCGTACTAACTGACCATTTTGTTCGAAAGTGCACCAATAGGCATTGCAGTCATGAACCGCTTTATGGGGTGAACTGATATCAAAATTCCCTTTTACTAATGTATAAACATGATCAAAGATAATATCTCCCTTAGGATCAATTCGCTTTATTCGATATTGATTTGGACTTAAGTCTACACACTGGCTTAAATGAAACCATGCTCCAGCACCTATGCCGCCTAGCCAATCTCCTTTTTTACTTTTTCCGCTGCGTGTTGGTTCCTCTGTACAACCTATAGCTGAGATTGTTTGAGGTAATTTAGCCTTAGTTTCCCAAGGCATAAAGTTTTTTACTACCTCTAAAAAAACACTTTTAGTGTAGGTTTTAATTGTACCATGCTCTACTTCCCAAAACCCTGTAGTATTACCTTTTGCAGCATTTCCCAGCGGGCTAGGTGTCGGCCAAGCAGAATATACATACTTAGAGCGTATTTTTTTGCTAACGGTAGATTCTTTTACCGCATCAGCTACAAATCGGGCACAATTAGAGCCATTTGGCACCCGTAAACTATAGGGAATGCTACCACGCATTTGTAAATCAGAGATAAACTCTTTTGCTTTTGCATAATTGATCTGGTCACAAAGAGAAGCAACCAAACGACCATCTCCATGTGTTTTCTCAGGGTGAGCTTCTAAATAAATGAGAATCTCTTCAATATTGGTAATTTCGCCAGTATTATTAAAGGTCGCTTTGATTGGGATATCAACTTCTGGATCTGTAAGAATTGTTCTTACACGTCCTTTACCATAAGGTGTAATATAACGCCCAAAATCAGCGTATTCAATGATTCCTGTATCTTTTTTGATTAATACTAAAGCGGCATGCCCTGCACAAGTTTTCCCCTTTTGGATAACACCTAAAAAACTTAAAGGTTTGTAATAAAAACTTTTCGGAGAAGTCACTAATGTATCTGGATATGCCATAATTAAGATACAAGCATCGGCACTTATATTCATGATTTTTGTTATATTTTATATCTTTATAATAATTTTTATTATTTATTCGTTATGCTTGAGGTAATTATTAGACTTTAAGTCGAAATATTTGTATAAAATAGAATATCTTATTAATTTTATACTTAGAAGTTGTTTAAAAATAGTTCTTTCGTATTAAAGAAAAGCTTTTTGACTCGATACCTATTCGTAAATTACTTCCTAATTTATCGAAAATATTATACTCCATATAATAAAGAAATAGTGTTTCATAGTGTGAGGGGTAACTGCTTAATGTAGTTCCCCTTTTTTTTCCCTACTACACAAATCATTGCTAATTAGGTGCTTTGATTGAAATTATCACAACTTATTAGCATTCCACGTTTTTAACGTAACTCAATGGATCACTTTCGGAGTTTTCCCAAAATAGCTTACTGTTCAATGTTTTTATGTCATAGTATGAAAAAACTACTTTCTAGTTGCTGCTGTCTTTTTATAGTAATCAATCTTTTGGCTACCCCAGCAGATAAAAATACCTTCTTTTTTAAAAAGCAGCAAGTTATTACTATTGATGGAAATCAAAATAGTTTTAGCCGACAAGTACAGCACTTTGGTCAATGTCCCCCTAACAAACAACAACGTATTAATATTTACTTTGGAGAATTAGACAACTTGGAAGATGTTCAGGCAAAATTCTTACAAAAAGGAAAGTGGAAGAACATCAAACAAAAAGATATGATGACTAGTTCTGTTCCGAGTCGTCCTTTTGATGAACAAAAAAAATTGATTTTTGATTACGAACGTTCTCCTAGTTCTTTTCCGATTGCTTATGGCTATAAAAAAACAACGAGCGATTTGATGTTCTTATCGTCCATTCATTTGTTTGACCATATTCATACAGATACTTTTTATTACGAATTACATATTCCTACTCCATACAAACTTCAATATAAAGTAGATCCTTTAGCTACATCTGAAAAAGTGTTTTCTATTGTAGAAAAAAAAGAAGGAGACAAAACGATTTACATTTTTCAATCTACAGCAAAACAGCGTGTAGGATTATCTGAAGATCAATTGCCCAATATTCGTTTACTGGTACACCACAAAAGTAAACAGGCCTTCGATTTTTTTAATGATTGGTATTATGACTTGGTACAACCAATGACTAAACTTAATAAAACATCTTTAAAAATAGTAGAAAGCGTAGTTAAAGAAGAAAAGGATGATAAAACTCGAATAAAGGCAATCTATGATTTCGTAAAAGAAAAAATAAGCTATATCGATATTGAAAATGGGATAGGAGCTGTTCAGCCAAGAAATGTTAATGATATATTCGAAAAGAAAAAAGGAGATTGTAAAGATATGAGTAACCTCCTTTGTCAATCGCTTCGGCATGTTGGCTATGAATCTTATATGGCTCTTTCGGCTACTTTATCTCATTGGTGTGATTTAGATTTTCCGAGTATTGCTTCTGCCAATCATGCTATTTGTGTTGTCCGTTTTGAAGACAGTTGGTTGTACCTTGATGCTACAGAAGAATATGGATTACTAGATCTTCCTAGTCGTCAAATACAAGATCGCACTCTATTCATTATTGATGAAGACAAGGGAAAACTACACAAAGTAGAAAAAGTAAATGCTGAACGAAACAAAGCACATTCTACGATTCAACTTGAACAAATCGATAATCGTTTGGAAGGAAAAAGCAATGCCGTTTATCATGGTTTGAGTCAGTTACCTTTTCTGCATATTAAAAATTATACTACGGAACAAAAAGCTCAAAGTGCTTTACAAAATTATTTTGAAAGCTTTACGTCCAATATGGAGTATAAGAATATTACCCTTTTAGATAGCTTAGACATGACCTATATCTCCAACCAAGTACGTGCTGAAAAAAACATTACTTATATTGGAAATAAAGCTTACTTATCTTTGGCATTTTTGCCCTTCCCTCACCAAGAGGAAACACATTTGGAAAACGATAAAAAACTAACAACATACACTTGCGTTAACAACCAATATTCAATCGCTATAAATCTTAAAACTAATTATAAACTACAAGCTATAGAAAATGTTCTTTATAAAAAAGATGGTTTATACTTTAGCTTTGAGGTAAAACAAGTTAACCCTAAAAAGATAGAAATAAATTATAGCTTTGTAAACAATCATCTTGAAATTAAAGACGACCTTATCAATAGCTACAACGAAATCAATATGCTCATTGAGCAAACTTTACAAAAATCTATTGTCTATGAAAAACAACATTAAACACTACCTGTTCTTGCTTTTTATAAGCTTAATTATTCCTTCTTTTATCAGTGCTCAAAAAGATTATAAATGGGATAAAAAAGATACTAGTCTTTCTGATCTTCCTGCTGAATATGCAAACGAAGATGCTGTTATTTTATATGATTATGAAACAAGAAAAACAACCCTTGAGAACAATAATTTTTATACTCGACATATCATTAAAAGGCGTGTCAAAATATTAACTAAAAAAGGACTTGATGAATTTGGAAAAATTGTAATTGCTAAGCAAGATGATATGCAAGTTTCGATTTTGGATGCTCGCACATTTAAACAAAATGGAGAAGTAGTTGACCTTGATGCTTCGAGTATAAAATCGTTAGATATTAATGAAGATGAAGACATTTTCGATAGTAATCGTTACAAACTTTTTTCTGTGCCTGGTCTTGAAGTTGGAGACGAATTTGAAATGGTTTGCGTCTTTGAAGGTAAAACGATAGAGCAAGGTGAAAACATTTTAATGCACCGCTATCTACCTGTCATTGATTCCAAATTTGAACTCGATGTTTACAATAAAATTATCGTTTTTACGAGCGTTTATAATAACATGCCAAAACCTACTGTTAATGAGTCCTTAAGTTCTTATATTTTTTCCTGGAATCTCAAAAATCTTCCAGGGCTTTATGATGAACGTGGAACGATTTCGGCATCTGTTTTACCATTCTTTATTTACGAGCTAAATCTTACTCGTTTTTACTCTAGCTCCGCTCCTCCTAAAATAGATAATTGGGAAGATTTACTCAATCATATCAATGACTCTGCGCTGGATGTTGTTGTACGAAAACGAAAAAAATTAGATGCTATACTTGATGCAATTATAGGCGATAAAGCTACAGCTTCAAAACTAGAACAGTTACAACAGGTGCACCAACACATTAATGAAAATGTTCAGATCAAAAGTATTCCTGATAATATTGCAAGTAATGGTATTGAGTATTTCTATGAAAATAATACTGCTGATTTCCATTACTTACTAAAAATGTATAAAGCGCTCTTTGAGAAGGTCGGTGTCGAATATTATTTGGCTTCTGGTCGTAGTCGTTACTTAGGTGATATTCGTTTAGATTTCCCGACAAGTATACAAATAACAGAATATCTTTTTGTAGTAAATATCGATGGAGATTATCACTTATTTGTACCTAAAGAAAAAAAGAAATATTATGAAATGGATGAGGTTCCTCCAGAACTTGAAAACACTTCCTTGTACATGATTAACATGACCAAAAAGGATGATTTCAAACACATAAAAATACCTGCTAGCACTTACAAAAAAAATCGACGTTTAAGACAAATCAAGTCTTCTGTAAAACTCGATGATCAAGCGATCGCACATAATTGTAAAGAAACATTAAGTGGTGCGATCTCTACAGATATTCGTCATTATTACATTCATGCAAATAAAAATGATGCATTGCAAGAAGCCGTTGAGGGGCTTCTCTCTCACCGTATACCTAATGCAAAACTAGAGTCGGCTAAAATCTCTAAACCATCCATAAAACCTCCTTTTGATTTTGAATTGAATTATGATTTTACAACGCCAAATGTTGTAGTAAAAGTAGATGAAAGTGTTTACAAAATCTCTATTGAAAACTGGTTGACACACAATGTTTATAATGTCAATCCTACGAATCGATTGCTTGATTATTTCCCTCCTTATGCTGGACTAGACAACTACAGTTATGTCTTAGAATTTGATAAGGAAATTTCGTTAGCAAACAAGGAGAACATCGATGTTAAAATCAAAAATGATATGGGGTCTTATGAATTGTCGATCAATCAAGTCAAACCTAATACGATAATTTTACGATCAAAATATCAAATAAATACGAACCACATCCCTGTCAATCAGGTAAAGCAATTGGCTGAAATAAACGAAGGTGCAAAAAAAGCAGATGGTGTAGAAATAATGATCAATATTTTGGAGTAGTTTTCTAAGCATACATTCGCTCGTATTCGGCAGAAGCAAGCGTTTAATTGCTCATGATTTTGGTAAATCAAGAATCTTATTTAATATTCAGTAGATTGTGCCTTCAAATAGTCAAAATAACGATCAAAGTAAGCACGCTCCTTAGGCTTTTTAGAAATAAAATACCTTATGCTTAAAGGATGTGTTGTAGGGTTTGGGATAATCTGTGTTTTTAAATAATTGACAGTTCCTACATTACCATCTAGTATCCGAATATTTTTAGGAATAAGGTTTTGGATTTCTTCTTTAAAAAAAGGGAAATGTGTACAACCTAAAACGATCGTATCAATTTTTGTCCAATCTACTTTTTCAAATTGCTTTTTCAAATAACGATTAACTTTCTTTTTTTTGAATTGAAATTTTTCAGCAATGACTACTAATTCTTGGAGAGAAAGTCGTTCAACTTTCTCTTTACCATTTAAGCGTTTAATCAGCTTTTGTAGTTTTTTTTCTTTCAACGTTTTGGGAGTCGCACAGATAAGTACTTTTTTATCGGATTGTTCAATAGCCGGTTTTACGGCAGGTTCCATTCCGATAATGGGGAAGGAAAATTCTTTCCTTAATTTTTTTACAGATACAGAAGTTGCCGTATTGCAAGCCAAGACCAATGCTTTCAAATCTTGTTTAGCTAAAAACCGAACAGCATCAAAAACGAGGGTATTTATTTTTTTCGATGATTTTGTACCATATGGTGCATTTTTAGAATCTGCAAAATAAATATACTCTTCATTAGGTAGTACTTTTATAGCTTCCTCTAATACTGTCAATCCCCCAATTCCAGAATCTAAAAACGCAATTTTCATTTTTTATTTAGTAACGATTAATAATGATGCAATATAAGTAGTACGTGCCAATTAATCAGGTATTTTAATAGCTATCTTTTTTCGTTATTTTTCCTTAAAAAATAAATCCGTAGCTCGGCTATTTACTATCCTGTCGGTACAAGAAGCTTAAGCCAATATTGATTTTTTAAGAAAAAAAGTCTTAACTCTAAAATTGCCCGCTTTATTAACACGTACTACTTACAAGGCTTCAGACTATAAAAAACAAAAATGGCGACTTCTTGTTTGAGAAGTCGCCATTTTATACAAAAAATCTGCAGAATTAGTTGAAATTCAAGTAATGTTCAAGAATCCATCCCTGTGTTCCTTGAAAATCGACTTTACACCAACGAGCAATAACACCGTCGATATGAACCGATTTATCAGAATATTCTAACACCTTTAATAAAGACATTTCAGGAATACGAACATCAAGATGTGCGGCACCCATATCTGGATGTTGACGAATAGCCAAACTACCACCACCACTATTAGTCATTGCCATCATACCTGTACTAGAAGCCGTACTAGGTTCTGGTGTAGGTGTTGGTTCGGGAGTTGGAGCAGGTGTTGGTATAGACGGAGCTTCATTTACAGAAGCTGTTGCTTGACTTTGTTCTTGCATTTGAGATTGCTGAGCTTTCAACTCTTCGATTTGTCGTTGTAAATCTGCAAAAACGGAACTATCAGCCGTAGCTTCATTTTCGTCCGCTTCATTTTCTTTCTGTACAGTATCCATTTTTTCTTTCAAAACATCGAAAATACTAGTTCCCGCTGTACTACTTTCGGTAGTTTCGACTGTATTTGTATTATTTTGAATTTCTTCTACTTTCTCTTTCATCTTATCAAATACAGAACTAGGAGCTGTTTCTACGTTAGGATCTTCAAAGTTTTTCTTTTTTACACCAGAAATGACGCCTTTCAATATCTTAAATAATGAACTCATAAGTTTTGTTGATTTTTAAATGATATAATAGTATGATTTGTTAGAATGTCAATAAATTAGTAACGATGGTTCTATTTATACAGTTACATATTTTTGACAAATATATCAAACAAAGGTCACTTTTGAGAAAGGTACCCAGTAAAATTATATATTCATACATTCTAAAAACTGCTAATTTGGCAGTACATTTGCATTAAAGAGGGCATTTGATGTCTGTCTTACTACAATTTAACTTAAAAAAAGGTTAAAGTTTTCATAACTAGAAAATCTATATTGAAAACCACCTGTTATTTTATTACTTTTGACTTGCGTATTCATTACTAAATCTTAATAAATTCAAAATCTAATAATCATCATGAAGAAGTTAATATTATTTTGTGCATTCTTTAGTTTCGTAGCATTTTCTGTAAATGCTCAAAAAGCTTGTCCTTATTCTAAAAAAACTGCAGATAGTACTGAAAAAGTATGCTCTAAGACTGCTGCTGCTAAATTAGCTGCTACTGACGAAAGTATCACTGAAAAAGTTTGCGCTACTTCTGGTAACGTTTCTTATGTAAAGAAATCAGTATGTGCTAAATCTGGTAATGTTTCTTACCAAGAAGTAAAGTACTGCTCTAAAAGTTCTGCTTTTGTAAATGTTTCTCCTTCTGCTGAAATGGCTGCTAAAAAGACTTCTTGCTCTAAGAAAGATAAAGCTGCTTGTGCAAAGTCTTGTGCTGCTAAAAAAGCTGCTGCTGCTAAAGCAACAAAAGTTTCTGGTAAAGAGTCTTCTTGTACTCCAGCTCAAAAAGCTAAATGTGCAAAAGAAGGAAAATCTTGCGCTAAGACTTGTGCTGCTAAAAAAGCTGCTGCTGAAGCACAAAAGCAAAAAGCGTCTAACGTTAAGTTAGTAAAAAGCGAAAATGAATAAATTGTTGAATAACTAACGTTATTTACTCAATAAAAAAAGCATCTTGGAATTCCAAGATGCTTTTTTTATTGAGCTTAATTTTCCTTATAGAAGCGCCCCACTTCTTTATCATTAAATGAATTCAATCTTTAATCAATTATTATTTGCGATATTCTGAGTAAAACTTTTTTCGCTTATATTCTCTAAAAATATGTTTGACTAAGGGAAGTGCATTGGTTGGCAACTCCTCTATATCAAACCACTTTGTGTGTTTGAATTTCTCTGGTTCTCTTGAACGTATATCTCCTTTCCATTTTTTTGCCCTAAAAACCATAATCAGGTCTGTATGATCGGGTTTTATTCGCTGCATTACGTGGACTAAACGTAATTTTTTTCTGGATAAAACGACCCCAGATTCTTCTTCACTTTCTCGTATCAAGGCTTCTACTGCTGTTTCTTCTGCTTCAACTTTTCCACCAATTAGCGTATAATGCCCCCCATTTTTCAAGGTCTGTCTCAGTAGTAATACCTTATTACCATGTTCTAAGATTAGGCGAACGATTAATACTGTTTTTGCGCTTGACATTATTATTTTAAGTAAATGAATAAGAAGCTAAATTAAAAGAATATTTAGCCAATAGCAGTAAAAGCGTCTTTTTTTTGAGTTCTCTTATGTCAAAATTCAAAATATAGGTCATAAAACATCAATTTTCGAGCAAAAATGATTAGCTAAATTCTATTAAATAATAGTTAATTTTATTTATTTGAAGCAATTTTATAGAATGATTCGACATTAGTTCTTAAATTCGCATTTCAATATTTTAGTAGTAAATTGAAAATCCCAATTACCTATTCTATTACCAAGCCCTTCCAAAATTTAGAATATCTAGAGTATGCTTTTTTATAAAAAGCTGATACTCTTTTCTTAAAAGTTTGATTATGATGTATAATAATGTATTGGAAACGATTGGAAATACTCCTTTGATCCGCTTAAATAAATTTTCGAGGTGGATCAAATCTACTGTTTATGCAAAAGTAGAGGCGTATAACCCTGGTCACTCGTCAAAGGATAGAATAGCCCTTTTTATGATCGAAAAAGCAGAGCGAGAAGGCAATATCAAACCTGGAGGCACGATCATCGAATCTACTTCTGGTAATACTGGTTTTAGTCTAGCTATGATTTGCTTGATCAAAAATTACCGTTGTATACTAACCGTTCCTAATAAAATTTCTGATGAAAAACTAAATCTACTTCGTGCATTACGAGCAGAAGTTGTTGTTTGCCCTGTTGATGTAAAACCTGAAGATCCTAGATCATACTACTCAAAAGCCGAACAGTTTTCGAGAGATATTCCTAACTCTTACTACATTAACCAATATTTTAATGATGCCAATATTGAGGCACATTATGCTACGACAGGTCCTGAAGTATGGAGACAAACGGAAGGAAAAATAACGCACTATGTAGCAACAGTTGGTACAGGAGGAACACTATGTGGAACAGGTAGATATCTTAAAGAGCAAAATCCTGATATTAAAATTATTGGTATCGATGCTTATGGCTCTGTTTTGACTAAATTCCACGAAACAGGAAAGTTGGATAAATCCGAAATATATCCTTACAAGCTCGAAGGAGTTGGTAAAAATATGATACCCGATAATGTTGATTTTGACATTATTGACCAAATGGTTAAAGTAGAAGACAAAACGAGTGCTTTTAGAGCACGCCAGCTCGCTCGTCGAGAAGGTATTTTTGTAGGCTACTCAAGTGGTGCGGCAATGCAAGGCTTATTTAAACTAAAAGATCAGTTGAAAGAAGACGACTTAGTCGTTGTTTTATTCCCTGATCACGGTAGTCGCTACCTCGGTAAAATATACAATAACGAATGGATGGAAGAGTCTGGTTTCCATTACGGATACGACAATTATAAGTATATGCTCAAGTTCAGAAAATTCTTACGAGGCATTTAACTTTTCTATTTTCATAGACAAACTAAAATGGTCACAAGTAAATTCGTTATTTGTGACCATTTTATATACTGAAACCAAACAGTTTCTGGAATACCAAACGATTAGAACTACTAAAAATCAACCAATAACTACTAACGACGATCCTTAATCTGAATGCCAGTAGGCATATTTTGGCTATCTTCGCCGTCGAAAACGATTAAACAAATAGAGAAACGTCTACAATGAAAGTACTGATAACAGGAGCTGATGGTATGCTCGGTAGTAATTTGACCCGTGAACTTCTCTCGCGTGGTCATCAGGTAAAGGCTTTTTTACTTCCCAATTCGCCCTCCAAATCATTGGATGGTTTAGCCATCGAAAAAGTAACTGGAAATATTCTAAAGTTGGAAGAACTAGAAAAAGCGATGCAAGGCTGCGATGCCATGGTACACGCTGCCGCTAATACCAATATCTGGCCTAGTCGTTCTGAAATTGTCCGAAAGGTAAATATTGATGGCACAAAAAATGTAATCGCAGCAGCACTAAATGCCAAGCTCAAACGCTTAGTATACATCGGGACAGCCAACTCTTTTGGCTTTGGTTCTAAAGAATCACCTGGTGATGAAACTCGTAGTTACCAATCTTCAAAATATGGACTCGATTATATGGATTCGAAGTACGATGCGCAGCAACTTGTACTCAAAGCCGTCAAAGAAAAACAACTTCCAGCCTTGATTGTCAATCCTACTTTTATGTTTGGACCTTATGATTCTAAACCTGGAGCTGGGGCAATGATTATCGCTATTTATCAGCAAAAGGTACCAGGTTTTGCACAAGGGGGGAGGAATTATATTTATGTAAAAGATGTGGCGATTGCCATTGCTAATGGTTTGGTACAAGGTAAGGTTGGTGAGTGCTATATAGCCGGAAATGAAAATCTAAATTACCAAGAAGCCTTTTCGAAAATTGCTAAAGTAACAGGAGTAAAAGCACCAAGTATTAAAATAGCTCCTGTTTTTAGTAAAGCATATGGTATGCTTGGTTCGATGTATGGTTCTGTTTTTAAAACAACTCCCAAGGTGAGTTATGCTATGGCTCAAATATCGAGCGATGGTCATTACTTTTCTGCGAAGAAGGCCGTAAGTGAATTAGGCATGCCTCAAACTGATATTGAAATTGCCATCAAAGAATGTTTTGATTGGCTGAAAGCAAACGGATACTGCTAATGAGTAAATTACAAGACAAGGTTGTCATCATCACTGGCTCCAGCATGGGAATAGGCAAAACGATGGCAATTGAAATGGCAAAGCGTGGCGCTAAAATTGTGCTGAATGCCCGCAACAAAGAACGTTTGCAAAAAACGCATTCAGAACTAAAAGCCTTAGGGTATAATGTGATCGCTGTCGATGGTGATGTCACAAATTTAGAGCATTGCGAGAATCTAATTAATCAAGCCATTAATGCTTTTGGAAAAGTAGATGTACTAGTCAATAATGCAGGTATTTCTACTAGAGGTACAATAGAAGATTTGAATCCTGCTGTCTTCAAAAAAGTAATGGAAGTCAATTATTTAGGTTCTGTATATCCGACACAATATGCGATACCTCATTTAAAAAAATCTGGTGGTAGTGTAATTTTTATATCGAGTGTTGCTGCCATTCATGGTATCCCTAATTTTTCGGTCTATAGTTCTTCCAAAATGGCATTGACGGCCCTAGCAGAATCGCTCAAAAATGAATTGGCTGAAACAGGAGTTCATGTTGGAATTGCTTATGTAGGTTTTACTGAAAATGATCCTGACAAAAAAATCTATGACACCGATGGGAAGATAATAGCTCAACCCAATAATGCAGTCATCAAGGCAGAGCCTCCTCAAAATGTTGCCAATCGAATTATAAAAATGATTGAACGCAAAACATTCAAATCGGTATTTACGCCAATAGGAAAATTAAATGCCTTTATGAACCGTTTGTCTCCTAGTCTTGTCGGCAAAATATTAGGCATCAATTATCAAAAGAATAAAAAGAAAAACTGACCACATGAGTCCAGTAGAATACACTTCTATACATATTTTTGGAATTTTGATCGAAGAACCGATGACTACACTAACGGATTTATTGACCGCTAGTGTTTGTTACTATAGTTTTTTTATGCTTCATAAATTGGGTAATACAGATCGGGGCTCTGTTTTTTTGAAGTATTATTTTCTGTTTATGGGCTTAGGTACTACTTGTGCCGCTTTTCTTTCTCATGGTATCCTTTACTGGTCGGGATATAACTGGAAAACACTAGGCTGGACGCTTTCGGCTATTGGCTTGCTTTGTATGGAAAATGGAGCTTTGGCTTTTTATCAAAAAGAAAAAAAAGCTAATGTTCTTAATTGGCTAAAGTATGTTTTCATAGCTCAACTTATTATATTTGTACTCGTAATTGCCAATCCAAGCACACGGGTTTTTCAAGTTGTTAAAATCAACTCAACTATTGCCATGATGTTGATTAACCTCCCGTTTTTTGCCTACCTTTACTATCAAACAAAAGGAAAAGGCTACAAAATGGTCTTTTGGGCACTTTTGACAACAGTTATTCCTGG
Organism: Saprospiraceae bacterium; assembly: GCA_020630735.1. Classification (GTDB taxonomy): domain Bacteria; phylum Bacteroidota; class Bacteroidia; order Chitinophagales; family Saprospiraceae; genus JAHDIP01. The sequence continues at coordinate 39,601 of JAHDIP010000015.1, forward strand.
CATTACATTTAGTGCAGAATGGACATTACATAAATATTTTAATTATCACGATATCAGCCATGTTTTGATGGCCATTTGTTCCTTCCTTATTTTTAAAGGGGCTTACCAGTTAAGCATGGAACAAAAGCAAGAAAAACTTGTTAAACCTCAAACAATGGCTATATAACTTTTCAACCAAAAATTAGAATATGGGTGGTTTACAATATGCTGGATATATTATTCCATTTTTGTTATTGATCAACATTTTAGAATTATACATTTCTAAACGAAAGAATGTAGAAGTTTATCGGCTAAGCGATACGCTTGTCAATGTTTGCTGTGGGATATTAGAGCGGCTATTTGACTTATTTTTTGTCGTTTTACTTTATTTTTTATTCGATTTTATTTATACGAATATTTCTCCATTTCATATTCCGACGAATATTGTCACATGGATCATAGCACTCTTTGCTGTCGACTTTTTGGCGTATTGGCATCATCGTCTTAGTCACGAAGTCAACTTTATGTGGGCAGCGCATATCGTACATCATCAAAGTGAAGAACTCAATATTACAACGGTATTTAGAGTATCAGCCTTTGCAGTAATCAATCGTACATTCTTTTGGATTTGGTTGCCATTGATTGGATTTTCACCAGCCTTATCTACTTCTGTTATTTTGTTTGTAGGCTTATTTCAATTTGTAACACATACTAGGTTAGTTGGCAAATTAGGTATACTTGAATATCTATTTGTTACGCCTTCACATCATAGAGTTCATCATGCCAGAAATGATAAATACATTGATAAAAATTATGGACATGTATTCATTATTTGGGATAAGATGTTAGGTACTTTTGAGCCAGAAACAGAAGAAGCAGAATTTGGTATTATCTCTGGTTTCGAAAGTTCAAATCCTTATTGGGCTTATTTCTATTATTGGGTAAACCTTTTCAAAAGAGCTAAAAAAACCAAGAAGTGGTCAGATAAAATAAAGGTCTTTTTGATGCCGCCAGCTTGGTCACCAGATGATGTACCATTAAGCGAACCAAGATATGAATTGACCGAAGATGGAAAACGGAAGAAGTATACCCTTGATATGCCTTTCCGTCTACAAATGTATACCTTCATCAATGTCTTTATGAATCTCTTTATTTTCATAGCTTTATTAATTAATAATAAAAACTGGCTTGAGGCAGGGGAGTATCTACCAATTGTTCAGTTAACTAGTATTATTATTGTTTCGATTTTAGCTTTTGGTCCCCTTATGGAACGCAAAAATTGGGGGCTAAAATTGGATTATTTCCGACTAGCTTTTTTAGCGGTTAATATCCCAATATTCTTTTGGTCAAGTAGTTATCCCGCACTATTCATTGGTTTAGGCTTACTGTATGTAGCTATTATGGCATTTTGGATAATAAGAATGCGTGACTACTTTGGTGCAACCCCACCAGATATTCGTAATGAAGTAGCTTTTTCTTAATAAACTAACTATTAATAAGGTTTTTGTACCCTGTTTTAGTAACTTTGCAGTCGTTTTTTAGAACAGCTGAACGTTTTTCATTTAACAAACAGCATTTCCATACATCAAAATTACACAATATGGATATCTTTGAGAAGATCAAAAAAAATAGAGGACCACTCGGTCAATATGCAGCTTCAGCAGAAGGATACTATATCTTTCCAAAACTAGGCGGCGAACTTTCGAACAGAATGACCTTTAGAGGTAAAGAAGTCATCTGTTGGAGTGTCAATAACTACCTAGGTCTAGGTAATCATCCTGAAGTACGAAAAATAGATGGAGAATCTGCCGCTCGATGGGGACTTGCTTACCCTATGGGATCTCGTATGATGTCTGGAGATACAGACATGCACGCACAACTAGAAAAAGAATTGGCAGCATTTGTTCAAAAAGAATCTGCGGTACTTGTTAATTTCGGTTATCAAGGAATCATGTCTGCTATTGATGCGGTACTTGGTCGTCGAGATGTAGTTGTCTACGACTCAGAAAGTCATGCTTGTATTGTAGATGGTGTACGTATGCACTTAGGAAAGCGTTTTGCTTTTGACCATAACGATATTGAAAGTTTAGAGAAAAACCTAAAACGTGCAACTAAGATTGTAGAAGAAACAGGTGGTGGTATTTTAGTCATTTCTGAAGGTGTCTTTGGTATGCGTGGCGACCAAGGAAAACTTCGTGAAATTGTAGCACTAAAAGAAAAATATAGCTTCCGCTTAATGGTTGATGATGCACACGGTTTTGGTGTATTGGGTAAAACAGGTGCAGGAGCAGGTGAAGAACAAAATGTACAAGACGAGATCGATATATACTTTGCTACCTTCGCAAAATCAATGGCAAGTACAGGTGCATTTTTAGCTGGTGATCAGCAAATGACTGAATTTTTGAAGTACAATATGCGTTCGCAAGTTTTTGCAAAGTCGATGATGATGCCACTTGTAGAAGGTGCACTCAAGCGTTTGGAAATGATTCGTACTATGCCTGAACTAAGAGAAAATCTTTGGAAGGTAGTTAATGCCCTTCAGTCTGGTTTGAAAGAAAAAGGGTTTAATATAGGAGATACGAATAGTTGTGTAACACCTGTTTACTTACAAGGTACACCAGAAGAAGCAACAGGTTTAGTTTACGACCTTCGTGAACATCATAGCCTTTTCTGTTCTATCGTAGTTTATCCTGTTATTCCTAAAGGAATGATCTTACTTCGATTGATTCCAACCGCAGTACACACTCTAAAAGATGTAGAAGAAACAATAAATGCTTTTGCGGCAGTCTCAACCAAACTCAAAGAGGGCGGTTATAAAGATTCTGTTGTAAAACGATAAAAGACTTCTAAACAGAGGTTCTTTTAACATCTCAAAAAACCTGACCGCCTCTTGAGGTAGTCAGGTTTTTTGGAATATGTTAGGAAGCTAAATCTCCAACATATTTTTCCTTTGTAAAAACTTAGTAATACTATTCAATCATGAGAAAACCAATCATTAGTGGTATCCAACAAGTCGGAATAGGCAATCCTGATGTCTATGGTACATGGAAATGGTACCGCCAAAATTTTGGAATGGACCTGCCTATTTTTGATGAAGCAGCAGAGGCTGGCTTGATGCTTCCGTATACTGGAGGCGAACCTCGCTCCCGTCATGCCGTATTAGCCATCAATTATCAAAGTGGTGGTGGTTTGGAAATTTGGCAATATACGAGCCGTACTTCTGAACCTGCCAAATTTGAAATTGCCATTGGCGACTACGGTATTTATGCTACAAAATTTAAAAGTAGAAATGTAAAAGCTTCTTATGATTTCTTGAAATCAAAAGGGCATAAACTACTAGGCAACATATCAAAACGTCCTGATGGCGGCGAGCATTTTTTCTTGAAAGATCCTTATGATAATATCCTCGAAGTTGTAGAGGCTGATGATTGGTTTAAACAAACAAAGCATCACTCAGGAGGAGTGTATGGTTGTACGATTGGTGTGTCTGATATCGAAAAAGCTCGTGTGGTTTATTCTGACATTTTGGGCTACGATACGGTTGTCTATGATGAGCAAGGCACCTTTGAAGACCTTGCTGTATTGAATGGTGGCGATGCAAGATTCCGTCGAGTGTTGCTCACGCATAGCCAAGAACGCAAAGGAAGTTTTAGCCGTATCTTAGGTAAAAGTGAAATCGAATTGGTACAAGTAGAAGGTCGAACTCCTCGAAAGATTTTTGAAAATCGTTTCTGGGGAGACATTGGTTTTATCCACCTTTGTTTTGATATTAATGGGATGGATGAAATGCGTGAGTTATGTACCTCAAAAGGTTTTCCATTTACTGTCGATAGTAGCGATAGTTTTGATATGGGCGAAGCGGCTGGCCATTTCTCTTATATAGAAGATCCCGATGGTACATTGATCGAATTTGTAGAAACACACAAAATACCTATTCTAAAAAAGCTAAATTGGTACTTGGATTTAACAAAACGTAATCCTGAAAAATCATTACCCAACTGGATGCTAAGTGCGCTTTCGCTTAATAGAGTAAAAGATTAATACCCCAATTTGAATTTCGGAAAACAATATTTCAAAAAATCAATTTATAAAATGCCAATTGTCCTTTGTGGATGATTGGTATTTTTTATAGATAGTAGTTGAATATGCACGAAAGATAGTAGTAGATGCGACGAAAGAAGCAGGCCCTAAAGGGCCGACCAACGGGAGCTACAGATAGCTTGGCCATGCAATGGCGTGCCAAAAAAAATATTATTACGATTCAATAGGAATGATTAAATTGCAAATGGAAAAATTTTAAACAAATGAAACGACCTTGACTAAGGAATAGGCATATGAGGGAATGATTAAGCTGATTCTTTTTTAGTATCGTGCAAAAGGTGCTGTTAAAAACAGCGAAATATAAAAGCGTAGTTGAAAACTATGCTTAGCAGATATAGTTGTTTTTTGGCAAAATGAAAAATTTTAAACAAATGAAGTTAGTATATCTTTCTATTTGTTGTCTACTTTTAAGTATGACACTTTTAGCTTGTGTTCAGAGTGATACCAATGCTGTAATAAAAAAAGTACCCTACTCTATCGAACTAAAAAACTGGGAATTCAGACGTGCACCTAAGGGTAAATGGTTTAAAACATCGGTGCCGACTAGTGTACATGCAGCCTTATATGACGATAATGAAATAGAAGATCCGTTCTACAGAAATAATGAAAAAAAACTACAATGGATCGAAGACGAAAACTGGGAGTTCCAATCAACTTTTGACCTTGATTCTGTTTTTTTTAAGCGTGATTTTGTCTATCTCAATTTTGAAGGATTAGATACCTATGCAGATATTTATTTAAATGGTGAAAAACTTGGTGCCGCAGATAATATGTTTCGTTCGTGGCGATACGATGTCAAAAACAAACTAAAAACAAAAAACAATTTACTCCACCTTGTTTTCTACTCTGCTACTAAAAAAGATGATCGAAAAATGGCAGAGCTTGGTTATGAACTACCAGGCGGCAAACGGGTATTTACTCGAAAGGCACAATTTCATTATGGCTGGGATTGGGGACCACGATTTGTCACTACAGGCATTTGGAAATCTGTACAATTAAAATCATTCGATGATGCACATTTCGAAGATGTCTATATTCAACAAAAAGAACTGACCGATGAATCTGCCAATATTGAAGCTCAACTTAAGATCAATTCTCAACATTATCAGGAAGCAAAAGTGGCGGTAACAGTAGGAGATGAATATGTTGAAAAAAATGTCTCATTAGCAAAAGGCATAAATACTATTTCTCTTGATGTAAACATTACTGATCCTATTAGGTGGTGGTCAAATGGATTAGGTGAGCCTCATTTATATCCTGTAAAAACGACATTAAGCATCAATAGAAAAATGGCAGATATGGATCAGAAAAAAATTGGTCTACGTACTATAGAGCTAGTAACCGAAAAAGATGAAAAAGGAGAAAGTTTTTATTTCAAATTAAACGGAATTCCTGTTTTCATGAAAGGTGCCAACTATATCCCTCAAGATATTTTTCATACTAGAGTAACGAAAGATGATTACAAAAAACTAATCGAACAAGTTGTCATTTCAAATATGAATATGCTTCGTGTTTGGGGAGGAGGCATTTATGAACAAGAACTCTTCTATGAATTATGTGATAAAAATGGAATTCTTGTTTGGCAAGATTTCATGTTTGCTTGCGCCATGTATCCGAGCGATGCTGACTTTTTAGAAAACATTAAACTAGAGGCGGAAGAAAATGTTCGGCGCTTGCGCAATCACCCAAGTATTGCACTTTGGTGTGGTAATAATGAAAATTCGGAAGGTTGGCACCGTTGGGGCTGGCAAGCTAATTTCGGAAAACGAAAAAAAGAGACGATAGCTCAAGGCTACGATAAAGTATTCAAAGAAATATTACCTGCCACCGTAAAAACTCTATCGCCTGATATTGCCTATTGGGAATCTTCACCAAAATATGGTAGAGGCAATCCGCAACATCAATTTGAAGGCGATGCACATTATTGGGGCGTTTGGCACGATGCAGAGCCTTTCGAAATGTTCGAACAAAAAGTACCTCGTTTTATGAGTGAATTTGGTTTTCAATCTTTTCCAGAATTAAAAAACATTGAAAGTTTTACGGAAGAAGAAGATCATGCTATCGACTCTGAAGTAATGCTCGTTCACCAAAAACACCCAAGAGGTAACAAGCTCATCAAAGAATATATGGAACGGGACTATAATACACCTAAAGACTTTGAACACTTTTTATATGTCAGCCAGCTATTACAAGCTGAAGGTATGCGAATAGGTATTGAGGCACATCGCCGTGCGATGCCTTATTGTATGGGATCGCTTTATTGGCAACTAAATGACTGTTGGCCAGTAGCTTCTTGGTCGAGTATAGATTATTATGGTCATTGGAAAGCATTACAATATTATGCGAAACAATCATTTGAACCATTAATTACTTCCCCTACCCTTTTTGAAGACAGTCTACATGTCTATCTCGTTTCTGATTTGCAAGAGACAGTAAATGCTGAATTACGCATTACAGCAATGGATTTTCAAGGTACGGAATTGGCAAAAGCGAGTATTCCTGTTACTATTAGCCCTAATAATAGTTCAATTTACTATCGTGAAAAAGTAAGTGAGTTGCTCAATGGACATGCAAAAGATAATATTGTTTTCGATATTAGACTGAATGATGAAGAAACCAATTTGCTATACCAACGCAATTTTTACCTGGAAAAGCCAAAAAAGCTTCAATTGCCTATTACTGATATTAAAAAAGAAATCCTAAAAAATGATACAGGATTTAGTATTAAATTGAAAAGCGATCAGTTGGCAAAAAATGTTTATATCAGTAGCCCTAGAGCTGGGTTTTTCAGTAATAATTTTTTCGATATTCTTCCTAATCAACCAGTTACGATCAATTTTGTACCTAGCGAACAAATGGAAGACTTTGGTGAAGATTTGAATATTATTTCACTTGTAGACAGCTATGAAGTTAAGAAAAATAAAAAAAAGTAAAAAAAACGCCAAGCCAACCAACCCTTTTATCAACTCCTATCGTTGTTAAGAGCAAATAGTACTTCTAGAAGTTGTTTAAGAAAGTGAGTACTGAGATTAGAAACCAGTAGCAGTATTTAAACAACTTCCTAATTAACATTTATGAAGTTTACGCCAAATAGCAAAGACGAAGACCTAATAATAGGTTGCAAGCAGGAAAATCGGCTTGCTCAAAAATACCTCTACCAAAGATATTTTGGTAAGATGTTAGGGATTTGTATGCGCTATACCAAAAACCGTGAAGAAGCGACAGAAGTGCTCAACATGGCTTTTTATAAGGTGCTCACTTCATTAGATCAATACAAACCTACGGGTTCATTTGCAGGATGGATTGCTAGAATCGTATTTAATACATCTATAGATCATATCCGAAAACAAGCAACATATAAAAAAGTCATTGATCTAAATGCGGAACGAGAATTGCCTATTCAAAATACTGCATTAGACAATTTAGCAACCGAAGAATTATTTGCCGTTATTCAGCAATTACCTCCTTCTAGTCAAAGCGTTTTTTGTCTTTATGTAATTGATGGGTATAAACACCGAGAAATAGCCGAACAATTAAATATTAGTGAAGGTACCTCTAAGTGGCATTTAGCAACTGCTAGGAAACAACTTAAAGAATTATTACAAAATCTTAACCGACAACGATCAAATGTAAGTATATGAACACATTTAATCAAAATTCAGAACACAATCTCCGTAATAGAATGAACTCGCATGAGTTCGACTTCGATCCTAGTGCTTGGGACGATATGGAGCAACTATTGGATAAAAAGAAGCCTAGAGGTGGAGCTGCTTGGTATTTTAGTTTTCCATTCCTAGCAATTGGTATAGCTACTCTTACACTCGCTGTTTGCCTTTCTACGTTTAGTAATAACTCAGGGCAAAATAATATAACTACGAATACAAATAATACAGTACAAAGCACTACTGTAGAAAACGCAAATTCAACAAATACCACTACGACCTCAAATACGACTACCTCAAATGTATTGATCGAAAACTCGACTCTAGTAACAGATGAAACAAATACAACCAATACATCTAACCGTAAAACGACTAGCTCTACGAATGCAACGGCTAGTTCAATCATAGAAAAAGCTTCGGGCATAATTAATGAAGCTACTACAACACCAACAAAAAATATAAGCAAGGAAACAGTACCCCTAACACCGTTTTTAAATGAACAATTACCAAAGTCATCTCCTGTTATTAGAAAGGCGATTCCTTTAATAATTGAAGACGAAGCGGAAGAAATGAAAGTGACACCTACGAGTCCTGCTACTGCACCAGTTATTCGATTTAATGAAAAGACACAAGAGTTTGAGTTATTGGAAACAAAGAATATTCCTTTATTAGAGATTGAAGAAAAAGAAGAAGAGATCGATGTCAGAAAAGAAATTGCTCAACGTAAATTTGATGCAGGGTTATTGGTAGGAACAGGCTACACTACTTCTGCTAATGGTCCTATCGACCGAGGAACAATTTCTCCTACAATCGGTGCTTTTGTCAACTACGATATCAATGACAAACTAAGTCTTCAAGTAGAAGCATTGGTTAAACCATTTTTTACCTCCACTTCTCTTTTGAGTAATCCTTCAGCAAACGAAAATCTATTTGATACAACTATTGTCAATTTGCCTCAAGAATATAACTACGTTAATAAAGAACTAAAAACAGTTATAGAATTACCTGTTACTATTAAATACAATGTGAATAAACGCAATGCCATTTTTGCTGGTATTCGACCAACATTGATCCGAACGAAACAAAAAATAGTTGATGCTTTTAGCTCAAATTTAGATTCAAGAAATTCAATTTCAACTCGTGATGATATTGCTGTCACGCTCGGAATCGAACGCCAATTGACTAAAAAAGTATCTATGGATGTTCGCTACAGCCAAGGTTTGATCGACCAAGATAAAGATGATGATAAAAAGAATCTAAACTCAGATATATTCCTAGCATTGAAATACGCTTTTTAATCCTTAAAATTTATTGTTATGAAAAACTTATTTCTCCTACTAACTTTAGTAGGGCTGACATTCTTTTCTTGTAAAGAAAAAGAATCTGTCGAACCTACAACAACTACGCACGAACTAGACGGTACTTGGAACTTGATTTCTGTTACTTGTGAATGTCCACCTGTACTCTTAGAAAGTGGTGAACACCAATGGACGTTTGATATTGCGAACAGTAGCCTTGAAGTCGTCAATAATGCTTCTGAAGAGTTTCATACGATTCCTGATGAGGGTAGTTATACTATCGAGATAAATACTGAAACACAAAAACTAATTTTCCTAGAAGTAGAATATGATTATACTTTCGAAAATGACAAACTTTTCGTCTCTGACCATCCAGAAGTTGATGGTCCTATGATCGAATTTATTAGATAAGATTCCTGTAGTAAAT
>JAHDIP010000228.1 GCA_020630735.1 Saprospiraceae bacterium
TAATTTAAGAAAAAAGAATTTGGCTTACCTAAGTAATGGTCAAATAATAAGTTCCGTATTTTAAGGCTATAAAAATAGTCGCTAGTTAACCATTCGATAAAAACGAAACCAATTCTGGAATACAAATCGCAATAAAAGCAAATAATTACATTAGAAAAAACGGATAGTCAAACGCCGATTTTTCATAAACTGATAGACTTTATTTGAGTAATATTAAATAAATCAAGTAAGTGCTAAGTTGAAATAAAATTCTCGCACCTATTACACATTGTACCCCCGCAAGTGTTATGATTGAGTTTTTAATTTTAGCCGAATACTTAGACGATTTTTCTTCATGTAATTTCTACTAAAAAAGATGAAAAGAGTTGGGAAAATGAATTGCCCAAATAATTAAAAATATCATCTCCTTTTTAGTTTAGATCGCAAATTTATTTTAAACTCAAATAATTTACAAAAAATACTGTTGATGAAACAGGAAGTTATTTATTCCAAAATTAGGAAGAGCATGGAATAATAAAAGCAGTGTTTCTATCAGTTAAAATTAATCGGACATCTATATTTTTATTTTTAAACATTTAAAACATTTGTTATGAAAACACAGAACAAACAAAAGGTACATAAAGTCTTTTTGGGATTATTATCCTTAGCTTTATTAGGTACTATTTTACAATCCTTTGCAATAAACAATAACGATCTTGCACCTAAAGCAATGTCTAGTTACGAAGTAACTGAAATCACAACATACTCATTCGATTGTGTAGAAAATGTGCCAGAAAGAGAATTGCTGAAAGCTCAAAAGAAAGTAAAGAATAAACGAATAGAAATATCTGTTGATAGTAAAAACTCAGCTACATGTATATTGACGAATTTAGACCAACCAAGAAGTGCTCATGACTTAGAACACTTAGTTTCACAAGTCGTTTACTCTAGTACTGGAGTACAAATGTTTGACTACAATGGTAGAGCAATCAGCAAGCCCAATGGTAATACGAAAAGTGATTTTAACCTTACTTTTTCAAATGATCAAATCGCACGTTTAGGTCTTTCACCTATACTTAGACCACCTTCTGGTAAAGAAATGGATGATTTAACGAAAAGTGGCAAGTCCATCTCTATGCATAAAGACGGATCATATGTAGTAAGTGGAGGAGATACAGAAATGTATGTTTTCCCTTCAGATGGAGTTGTAGAAATTAAACACTTTGACGCTAAAACAAAGCAAGAACAAAAAATTACAACCTTTTATAAACCCATTTTCAATGATGCATCAATTAAAGTTGCTTCTATTACTGAACGTTCTGAACGTCTTCCTTCTGGTGTAACTCGAACCGAAAAAATAAAAACATTATTCAAGAATAACTATATCACTCATGAAGGCAAAGTCACATTAGATCTTAGAAATAGTTCTGGTGGTAATCATGGTGGAAAAATGTAATTCAAAAAATTAAACGTATCACAATCTTTTACACTACTTATTAGTTAGTTCCAAAGTTCAACATTTGTTAACTAACATGTTCTTAGATGTAAATACTTTAAACTAAAACAAAAAAATAAAAAGATGAAAAATATAATCTTCATAATATTGGCTATGCTACTTGTTAGCAGTTCAGCCTTTGCACAAAACGCTTGTCAAAAAGTCGTAAAAATAGACCAGGAAAATAATATAAAAACCCCTATGCACACTATTAAATATCCTCAAAATCCACCTCCACCTCCGCCTCCTAGTCAAGAAGACAGACGAATTGTTTATTGGATACACGGTTTGGGAGGTAATCAAGATGCCTTATCTAAAGCTGCTGAAGCAAGTATAAACATACTTCAAAATGGAAATGGTTTCCAAGCGAGGGAACTAGAATCTACCAGACCTCATTATGGTGAAATGTCAGATATTTTTGGTGCAGCTTCTGAAGTACGTGAAGATATCAATACAAGCGTACTTTCTCAAAACACAGAAAACGTAGATCCGAATGATAATTTTATTATAGGTCATAGTCAAGGAGGAATGGTTACTATGGCATTATTATATAAAGACTTCCATTTAGACCCTAGACCTGAAAACAACCGTTTTTACGGAGGGGTGGTTTCTGTTTGTTCTCCTTTACAAGGAGCAATAATATTAAACAATACCGCTACTCTATACGAAATGTCAGGCGAAGGATGTGAGGCACTTATAGCGGGACCTGCAGCTTCAGTAGAAGAAAATTTCTTAATTCGTTTATTTAATAAAGATGGTGTAGTCGAAGATGTCGTTGAAAATGTTTGCGATTTCATTGAAACTGATTTTACTCCTATTCTTTTTTCTGGACAAACAGTTCCAACAACTGAAAACTATGACGTAGGATCTGAAGAAATTGAATGGTTTAATACCACTCCAACTCCAGGGATTGATCGAGTTGCTTTTTATGGGGTTGAATCTCATGAAAATTTGATTTGGAGAACAATGGAATATTTTGTAAAATCACCGAATTCTTATGATTTCTGGGAGGCAAACCCAGATTATGGTGCTTTGTGGAATAATGCTGTAGCGAATAAGTTAAAATATGAAGATAAATATTTAGAGTTTACAACTAAGATGCTGGTTCTTGAAAGCATGGGCTTCCCTTGTGGTCCATTAGAATGGATTTTAAGTCCTATAGGTTGTGGAGTTTGGGATACTAGTTATTGGAGCTTTAAAGCAAAAAGAGACGCTTGGAAAAAAGGAATGGATTGGATAACAAATTTGAATTCTGATTATTTGTGGACAATCGGAGCTAAAGAAGTCTCTACTACTACTACTACAGAATGTGAATGTATTGATTTTCAAAATTTCCCAAGTGATTTAGTTACTTCGCCTGGACCATGCCCTCCTAATGCACAGTATTGTCAAGAACAAACAACAACACAAGTAACTGTTATTAATAAAGAAACAGATGGCGTTGTACGTGCAGAATCTGCAAGTAATCAACCTTATCTTACTGCACCAGCTGTAAGATTAGAAAATACATCACACATGCAAGCACGTAATAATACTGCTTTTAAAGATGCATTGACGGACCTTTACGATGGCGCTCACGGAATGTTTTTCTATACAGAACCACGATAAAAAAATTTAAAAGCTGAAATAGTCTTATTGAAAAGACTATTTCAGCTTTTAAATATAAAAATTGTTTTAATCACTTTTCTCTCACAAGTATAAACTATGAAAATGATGAAACCATATCTTTTATACCTACTTCTATTCTTTTCTCTTAATTCTTGTAATCCCAAAGAGACGATTCAAATTCAAAATAATGAAACAGCAGAACCTATTACTAATGGAATCTTAGATATTATTTGGCAGGTTCCTCTTTTTGCAGATACCAGTGCTTCAAATTCTATTACCCCAATAATACATGGCGACAATGTAATTCTAAGCAGCAGAAGTTATAATAGTAATAAAGAATTTTTCCACTGCATAAATGGAAAAACTGGCGACAACATTTGGACTTGGGATGACCCTAATTGTACAGACATAGCCCATAATGGAGTTATTCACAATAACAATAAAATTGGATTATCAACAAATAGAAGAGTATATGTTTTGGATTTAGATACAGGACAAAAAGTATGGAATTCTGAAGAAACTTCTGGCTGGCCTAGAGTTGGACAAGTTGATCATTCCATTTTATGGTTAACTAAAAGTAAAAGTTTCAAATGGGATTCTTGTTCATTAGTTAGTTCTAATCTTGATTTTCAAAATTGGAAAAACGTATTTACTTTGGTCAAAAAAAATGACTATGTTCCATCAATAGAGCCTCCTGCAAGTTGGATTAATTCTAATGGAGAAACAATTCTAATCTTTCAGAATCGCTCTCATAATTTTACAGTCGGAGATGGCAAGATTGATCTTTATGCCTATAACTTAACTCAAGAAAAAATCGAATGGGTACACGAAGATATTACAGAGTCCGGTAATTCAAGTGTTTACCAACCAATTGTTCACAATGATATGGTGTACTTTCAAGGGCTTAAATCATTGCACTGTTATAATATAGAGACGGGTGATTTAGTTTGGGAAAGAAAATTTCCAGAAGCAGGTTTTCTAACCTGCAATATGGTTCTAGCGGATGATAAACTTATTGCAAATGGAGATGCTGCAAATTTATGGGCATTAAACCTTGATACTGGTGAAACGATTTGGAATAACACAACCATAAAATCTCATAACTCTGGTAATATGATTTATCATAAAGGCATTGTCTATTTTACAAGTGAAGGAAATGGAACACTCTGCGCAGTTGAAACTTCTAATGGTTCAACAATTTGGGAAGAGGACTCTCCCAACGAAGATGATAATTCTACATACTTCAAAGGAGGAGTTGCTATAAATCCAACTTTAAATCATCTATATGTCATAGATGGAGCTTTTGCAATGTGCATTAAACTACCAGAGAAATAAAGCAGTTGCTAGACCATACTATCGGATCATCATCGGTTGATACCGTTTGATTTTCAGTAGCTGTAAATATTTAGTTACTTACGCATAGTTTGTAACAGAGGCTCTGCTGAAAAGCAGGGCCTTTTTTAGTATAGTCTAATTTTTATTATTTTGGCATTAGGAATTCACCATCAATTACTAACAGCTTTACTCCATTCTCTGACAATGCACGATGTGAGCTCAAATCATCTGAAACAATAAAACTCATATTTTTTTTAAAATAGCTACTGTCCCATTCTTAAGTTCCATTTTAAATGCACCTTCCAAACAAAATACAATATGCCCTTTTTGGCACCAATGATCTGCAACATATCCTTTCGAAAATTCAACAATTCTAATTCGTAACTTATCGTATTCAATCGTTTGTGAATATGCAGTTCCCGTTTCCCCTTTATGTTCTATCTTAGAAATCTTTGTCCAGTCAATTGTTTGAAATGGAATATTACTCATGATTTTATTTTCTCATTTTCTGGCAACAACCGAAATGTAGTTCGATGGTATTTTGTTGCACCATGTTTTCGAATAGCTTCTCGATGTGCTTTTGTTGGATAGCCTTTATTATTTTTCCACGTGTAATTCGGGAATTTTTTATCGAGCTTTAACATAAAATCATCTCGATACGTTTTGGCAAGAATGGAAGCCGCTGCAATGGATAAATATTTCGAATCGCCTTTTATCATGCAGTGATGTGGAATACCTTTATATGCATTAAACCGATTGCCATCTATGAGTAACGACGTTGGTTTAGTTTTCAATTTTTTGATTGCTCGATGCATTGCTAGAAAAGAAGCATTCAAAATATTTACCTTATCGATTTCAGGTGCTGTGAGTTTTCCTACAGCCCAAGCCAGAGCATGCTCCTCTATATAAGTTCGCAAAATATACCGATTAGCCTCTGTCACCTGTTTCGAATCATTAAGCAATGGATGTTCAAAATCCTTTGGCAAAATAACAGCCGCTGCATAGACTGGTCCTGCTAAGCATCCCCTACCCGCTTCATCACAGCCTGCTTCTATTTCTTTTTTATTAAAATATGGTGCTAACATTTTCTCATTTTTACTGCAAACTTACTTAGTAATGTCCTTATCCCAAAGAAATATGTATACCAGCTTCCAAATATTAACAAATTTTCGGTGCTTTAAATAATAGAACTGGTCTATTTATTGTATAATAATTCTTAATGCGTATATTAGAATCACCTTAGTTGTGAAAACGTTTTAACCCCTTTAATCCCATGGCTAAACTTATTAGTAGTATTGTATTAGTTTGTTTTGCTTCTTTAGCAATAGGGCAATCGATCACCATAACCGGCAAAGTACTGGATGATGATACAGGGGAAGGTGTGCCGTTTTGCAATGTCTATTTTAAAGGGACAACAACAGGCGTTTCTACCGATATTGATGGAAGCTACGAATTGAGTTCCGAAAATTTTACGGATACCTTAGTCGTCTCAGCTATTGGATACAACGAAGCTAATCGACAGATAACCGATCAAGCTATCCAAGTCGTCAACTTTAGACTAAAATCAGCTGATTTTATGTTGGATGAAGTCGTCGTTATTGCTGGCGAAAACCCTGCCAATCGAATTGTCGAAAACATTATTAAAAATAAAGAGGAACACAAACTAGATAATTTTGACGCTTACCAATGTGAAGAATATTCTAAAATAGAACTCGATTTGGAGAACCTAAATCCGAAGATGTTGGATAATAAATTATTCAAACCCTTCGAATTTATTTTCGAAAATGTTGATAGCACTTCTGACGAAAAACCATTTTTGCCTGCCTTTATTACGGAGACCATTTCAGATATTTACTATGTAAAAGAAGAAGGAAAAGTAAAAACGATCCCTCAAGCACAGCGTATCTCTGGTGTCAATGATCGTACCTTGATGGATCTTGTTGGAAAAGTGAGTACTAGCCATAGCATTTACGACAATTGGATTTATATCATGAATAAACCTTTTGTGAGCCCCTTCTCAAATCAAGGATTAGCTTACTACGAATATTATATTTTAGATAGTACGCTTATTCAAAATCAATGGAGTTATAAATTGAAATTCAAGCCCAAGCGAAAACAGGATAATACCTTCTATGGTGACTTTTGGGTGGTCGATTCTACCTTTGCTATCCAACGGGTAAATATGCGTATGACGCCTGATGCAAATCTGAATCTCGTCAGCCGTGTTATTATTTATGAAGAATTCGAATGGTATAATGACAAACATTGGCTCCCTGCCAAACAACAATTAGTCATAGACTTTACAGCTACACCAAAAGCACCTGGTCTTATTGGTCGCAAAACATCAAGCTTCAAAAATTACCGAATAGAGTCGGAAGATATTGCAAAAGCTTTTCAAAAAAAATCTAAAATAGATTACTATGTTGGCGACTTAGAAAAGGATAACGACTATTGGCAAAATGCTCGACACGAAAAACTATCTGCCAATGAAACCAAGATTTATGCGATGGTAGATAGTATCAAAAATGTACCCGTTTATAAAACCTATGTCGATATTTTATTTACGCTTACCACTGGCTTCAAAGTATTAGGCCCTGTCGAAATAGGTCCCTACTTTTCGATGTACAATAATAATATCGTTGAAGGTCATCGCTTCAAGTTGGGTGCTTGGACGTCTAATTCGTTTAGTAAAAAAATACGCTTTGGTGGCTACCTTGCCTATGGAGTCAAGGACGAAACCTTTAAATATGGTGCCGATGTGCAGGTGAATCTCAAAAAATACCCCCGTACAATAATGGGCGCAGCAATCCGAAATGATTTGGATGTAAATAGTGAAAGTACCGAAGAAATCGGAGAAGGAAATTTATTTTCAGGATTCTATCGACGACCAATCGTTCAAAAATTGATGAAGATACAGGAAGGCAAATTATTTTATGAACGCTATTGGCGCAAAGGATGGTCGAGTCGCCTCACCTTACTGCATCGGCATATGGACCCGTATGGCGGTTTGGAGCAAAATGGTGCTGGATTCAACTATCAATTCCTCCCTAATCCTGAATCACTTTCGGTGATCGACACAACAGTTACGAGCAGTGAACTCATCTTTAAAACACGTTTTGCCTTTGGTGAAAAATTTCTGGATGGTGCTTTTTTTAGAACAAGTTTAGGCACTAAATATCCAATTGTGGAGTTTCAATATACTGCGGGGATGAAAGGTATTTTGAATAGTGACTATAGCTATCATAAAGTGGCACTCGGTGTTAGTCACTACTTTTACTTAAACCCCATTGGCTGGACAGCTTACCAAGTAAAGTTTGGAAAAATAATGGGCACACTTCCTTTTTTACTTTTAGAAACACACCCAGGAAATGAAACCTACTTTTATAGTAAGCATAATTTTAACGGCATGAATCGCTACGAGTTCGTGAGTGACACCTATGCTAGCCTTTTTGTAGAACACCACTTTGATGGTTTTATCCTCAATAAAGTTCCATTAATCAGAAAGCTAAAATGGCGAACGGTAGCTACCTTCAAGTCGGTCATAGGTTCAATGACATCTGCCAACCAAAGAGCTAATCAGTTCAATCAATATACTCCATCTACCAACTTAGACAACTACACAGGTTTCCGCTCTCCTTCCAAAACACCTTATATGGAAACAGGAATTGGTATCGAAAATATTTTTAAGATCATTCGAATTGATGCCCTTTGGAGATTGAATTATTTGGACAATCCTGAAGTGCAGAAATTTTCTTTCCGAGCAGGCTTAGAATTTTATTTTTAATGCAAGAATAGAAGGAACGTATAAATCAGGCTCACTAAAACATTTAGGCAAATTAAAATAATAAATTCCCCATCTTGAAGTTATCTTTTTCCACTTTACGTCGTTAAAAATACTCGCTGATGCTAGGCATCATCTGTGTTTTTTGCCTAGTCTAGTAGAAAAATATTTATCCAAGATGAGTATCTAATTAACTTTAATTTGCCTTATTTTTTGATCACTAAGAACTCCACTCTACGATTGAGTTGGCGTCCCTCTTTAGTATCATTATCTGCAATTGGCTGAGCACTACCATAGCCTTTGTATCGCATACGATTACGACTAATTTTATTTTCGACAAGATATTCGACAACAGCTTTAGCCCGTTTTCTAGATAGGTAAATATTATAGCGATCTTTCCCGACACTATCAGTGTGTCCATTTATTTCGATCACCATTGAAGGGTTTTCATTCATTAGTTTTACCAACTTGTTTAGTTCGATATATGAACGAGGAAGTAAAACGGCTTTATCGTGATCAAAGAAAATATTTTTTAATCGAACGACCTTTCCTTCTTCCAATGTAATTTTGGTTAGATCATCTTCTTTGATTGGAACAGATAAGATTGGTTGTTCTTTTCTAAGTAAAACATCATCGATATAGTAGTAGGCATAATTAAGTGGTTGAGGTGCTGTACTCATTTTCATACTCGTCAAAGTATCTGTCATAAAATTTCCAATAATGAGATAGTTTGCTTCGGTTTTGGCTTGAAAACGACCAGCAATTTTCACCCAAGTACCACTTGGAGATGTTACGATATCTTTCGCTTTTACTTCTGGTCTAAAATCAAGAATCGGATCACCTTTTATATCTATCTTCTCATCAGAAAAATGAACACCAATATTATTGACTTTCATAGAGCGAGGAAGGTCACTCACCCAAAATTCGGTATAATAATTTTGCCCCAAAACTAATGGTTCTTTTAGTTGAATTTGAACATATTCTCTACAATGAGGTTTTCCGTCTTCGCATCCGTACAAAGTAGTTCCTACCATAGATGTTCCTGTACGAGCTTTTTGCCCACCAAATCCTTTTTCTTTCCAATGTGTAGGAACACGCACTTTTGGTCCAAAAACATCAGGTGAAGCACTTGTTGGTGCTGACCAATACTTGACGACACTCGTAAAATGTTTTCCTTTATAAAACCAACCAATGGGTGTACTAGAATAGTCTTCAAAACTGGGATTAGGAACAATATTTTCCATCACAGTATTATCCTTACCTACTTGTGCAAGTAGTTCCGAAACGCCAAAAAACAGGCAAAAAATCAATGGAAGTATATGTCTCATTCAGTTATTAAACGCTTATATTCATCTAACAGTATACAAGAACTCCGCCAAAGGTGCTAGATTATTTTAATTCAAAAAATAGCATAATCTATAGTCCTTTAAAGTAGAAAGACTTAGTGCATTTATAGCAAGAATTTATAAAATGTAGTTTTAAGCTTATTTTCTGGGAAGATTTGCGAATATAGGAATGAGTTAATTAGTAATGGGTGAATAATAAGTTCCCGATTTGGAGATAGAAATTTTGTTGCTAATCGAGGCATTTTTTGAAAGGATAGCCTAGCTATCGTTGAAAAAATAACGAAGAGTAGTAGCAAAAGAGCATAAACGAAATCAGGAAGTTATTT
>JAHDIP010000229.1 GCA_020630735.1 Saprospiraceae bacterium
CTGTTTCTAACAGCACCTTTTGCACGATGCTAAAAGAATGATTCGTTTTAATCATGCCCTTGTGTGCCTGCCTGCCGGCAGGTTTAAGGCTTAATCATGGACGTTTCATCTGTTTAAAATTTTACAATTTGAACCGACTCTTTTTTATTTAAAAACTGACGAATAATGCGAATCGTTTCTGGATTATGTGCATACGGTTTGATGGTATCTCGAAGTTCTTCTATATTGTTTTCAATAGCATTTGGGTCGAAGTATCCAAAACCTTTATATTCGCCTTCTTCTATTAGAACGACAGCCTTCTCTTCACTGTTGCGTCCTTCATCAATTATAAAAAAATTATCCTGAAAAGCTAGAGATAAAGTATCAATTGCTTGTTGCGCTTTTAGGTTGTATATTTCTGGTGTTTCATTTCCGATACAAGCACCTTTGCATTGTTCGATATGATAATAAAAGCAGGCATTTTCGCTATGGTCAAGGTGGCAAAGCTTATGACAAAGATCAAATTTTTTGATAACTGCAATCATGTTTGCTCTAGCAATAGTCCCCTTTGAATACTCGACAACAATATCTAATTTAGCCTTTTCTTTTTTAGATAGTTTTGCGATGTTTAAACGAAGATAGCCTGCATTATCTGTATAGTGATGAATAGTATAGGGAAAACTCAGACTTTTTTGCGCCTTATTAACAGTAGGACGTATTCGTTTAATTTCGTGCGATTCAAATAAAAGTGCGAGCAATTCCGAGCCCATAATTTCGTATGTAATATCGTGTACATGCTTTTGGAGTTTTGCAGCTTTTTCTGTTTTGTCTACAAAATGTTCCATTATTCGCTTTTTGATATTGATGCTTTTACCTACATAAACCACTTCATTTTTATTATTCAAAAAATAATAAACACCACAAGCTTCTGGTAATTGATGTAATTTTTCTAAGCTAAGATTTGCGGGAAGTTGAGATTCTTTAATGCCTAAGTTAACGATAGAGTCGACACTTTCAAAAATATTTTGTTGCCCCAATATCTTTTCAAAAATTTCGACGGTAGCCATAGTGTCTGCCATCGCTCGATGCCGATCATTTACTTGAATGCCAAAATGTCGAATTAAATTGCCTAAACTATACGAACGCAAACCAGGGAAGGCTTTCCGACTTAACCGTACGGTACACAACTGTTTTCGCATAAAGGTAAAGCCCAAAGACTTAAACTCCTCACGTATGAATCCGTAATCGAAACGAACATTATGTGCTACGAATATGGCATCTTTTGTCAATTCGACTATTTTTTTGGCTACTTCATAAAATTTTGGAGCCTCATCGACCATTTCTTGGGTAATACCTGTGATTTGAGTAATATTGTAGGGAATACTGCGTTCGGGATTAATGAGTGTTTCGAAAGTATCCACTACTTTTTGCCCGTCATGCAGTACAATGGCGATTTCAGTGATTCGATCTCGGTTGGCTTTACCTCCAGTCGTCTCGATATCTATTATTGCGTAAAGTTTTTCTTTCATAATAAAACAGCTTGATTATTCTAAACGTATTTGTTTAAAATAGTCTCCCTGCTGCAACACGAAATTACGAAAATATGTTGACGAACCTAAAAATCATTTTAGCTATCTTATTTATCATTCCTTCATTGAATACGAGTTGCAATCGGCAAATTCAACAAGAGGAACAAACAAGTACAAGCCTAACAGAAACAGAAGAAATAAAAGAGATAGACACGGTAAGAGAGGATCCATACGAACCGAATAAAGAAATACAAGTAGGTGCTGCTCGTATTTTGGAATACATTTCTCTTTTGGAAGATAAAACGATTGCCTTGTTAGTCAATCAAACATCTGTTGTCGATGGTCAGCATTTAGCGGATTTGCTACAATCAAAAGGTATTAATATCAAAACAATTTTTGCACCCGAGCATGGATTTAGAGGAAAAGCTGATGCAGGAGAACAAGTCAAAGATGGTAAAGATGTAAAAACGGGTATACCATTAGTCTCGCTTTACGGCAAAAAGAAAAAGCCTGCGTCTTCTGATCTGGCAGGAATTGATTTAGTGGTTTTTGATATACAAGATGTTGGAGCACGTTTTTACACCTACATTTCCAGTATGCATTATATGATGGAGGCTTGCGCCGAAAATGATGTTGAATTTTTAGTACTTGACCGACCCAATCCGAATGGTCATTTTGTGGATGGACCTATTTTAAAACCATCTCATACTTCCTTTGTAGGAATGCACGAAGTACCTGTTGTACATGGCATGACAGTAGGGGAGTATGCTCGAATGATTAATGAAGAAGGTTGGCTAAAAGGCGGTGTTAAATGCGCATTAAATATAGTGCCTTGCAATAATTATACACACCAAAGGTTTTATGCATTGCCGATAAAGCCTTCACCGAATTTACCGAATATGCATAGCATTTATTTGTATCCATCTTTGTGCTTATTTGAAGGAACAAATGTGAGTATAGGAAGAGGAACGAATAAACAATTTCAGGTCATTGGACATCCTGCATACACAAAAGGAAGTTTTACTTTTACACCAAAATCAATGGAAGGTGCAAAATATCCAAAACACGAAAATAAAACTTGTAATGGTTATGATTTGTCTGGTTTAGCTTTGGATGATTTACAAGCAGATGCGAGTTTCAACCTCAATTATGTCATTGATTTTTATAAGAACTATCCTGATAAAGAAAACTTCTTTTTAGAAAATAAATTCTTTGATAAATTGGCAGGAAGTGACAAACTGCGCAAACAAATTATAGCGGGAAAATCGGCTGATGAAATTAGAGCAACTTGGCAAGGCGGACTAGATGCATTTAAGTACATCCGTAAGAAGTATTTGATTTATGAGTAAGAGAGAAAATAAAAGTCAACATGATAATGAAAAAAGGTGATTGGGCTTTTCATTTTCATGTTGACTTTTAGGCAAATTAAAATAATAAATTCCCCATCTTGAAGTTATCTTTTTCCACTTTACGTCGTTAAAAATACTCGCTGATGCTAGGCATCATGAGTATCTATTAACTTTAATTTGTCTTATTTTTCTAAAACTTATACTTAATTTGCGCTTTTACATCTGTACGAACATTACCATCAACTTCATCATTTCCACCACCGATGCTTTCTTCGTTTGACCAATAGGTTTGGGCGATACGAGCTTCAAGCGTCAAATTTCTGATGCCTTTATAACGAAGGTTGAGATAAAAACGTGTTCCTTTATTATAGTATGCTGGAATTGAAAATTGATAAAGTAAATCATTTTCGAAAGCATAAATTCTCGAATTATAATCATCTGTATCAAAGAGTGCAAAACGTGCAGTAAAAGAGATTGGAATACCAATGGGTTTATATATTATGTCTTGATAAACCATATAACCTCTACTCAAAATATCACCAGGTTGATAGATGTCTTCATCATATATAATGAAACCAGAAGTTGCTTCATTGCCCAATTTGAAAAATGCAACTTCAAAGCGATTACGAAGCTCGATAGATTTATGAAGTTTATTGCTGATTTGGAAACGTAAATTGGTACGATAGCGTTCGATAAGACCTTTTCGTTTATTGTCTAAATAATTGATGTTGACGTCTTTTACTTCTTGGCGAAATTGAACGTGTACTTCCATTCTACGTTTTTGGCGATAAGTAAGTCGGGCAAAATATTCATGGCCGCCAGAAGGAGCGTCAGCATTAAAACGGAGCCACGGATGTTTAAATGTATCGAAGTAAGCACTTAAACGCCAGTTGTAATTGGGTTTTACTTCCATCCCCATATACAAACCACTTTCATTTAACCCACCACCAGTTTCAGCAAAAGGGTTGGCGTTAATAGCTTGATAGTTTCTAGAAAAATGACGTTGAAGCAAAGCGAAATCAACCGTTTTATCTAAACCAATTAATAATCCATTTAGTGTAGAAAGAGCACCATTATCGCTCATGGCAGTCTCTCCAAAAAAGTGAAAATTTTGGTAGACATAAGAATAATCAGCACTCAAGTTCAATAACTCTGTTCCTCTAAAATTATAAGTAGAATACAATGCTTGATCTCTTACGTATGGCTGATCAAATTGGTTGTATAAAGTATTTATGGCAAAATGCCCATTGTCGGATTTGTAGCGAACACGCCCACCTACTACTAATTGCTTGAAAGCATTACGTTTTGCAATTTCATTATCAGTACGGTGCAAACCAGAAATTTGTATAGAGGTGACTCGTACAGAAGCATCTTCATCTATTTGTTCTTCTTCATTATCAATGATATTGGTCTGTAAAGAATCTACATTTGCATCTAAGCCTTTATAAGAGGCAAAAGCAGTGAAATCAAGATTGTCAGTTATCGACAAAGTTGCACCAGCACCTCGCATAAAATTATATTCATTGACCGAGGTATATTGCTTCAGCATTCTTGTATTTCGCTTTATACTTGTAACAAAGGAACTCTTACCAGCACCAAAGCCAGAAAATAAAATGAGACCTTGTCCCATACTTACTGCAAAATCACCTAAGGCAAGTGTTTTCAAACGCTTACTATAATCTTTCAAATAAAAATGAGCGGAATAAAAATCAAACCCTTTTTCGTTAGAGCCAGTAAAAAATTCCTCCCCTGGATCTTTTTCAGCAGTAAATCCAAAGCTCAAACGGTTTTCATATTGGTGACGAAATCTAAAATACAATTGTTTATTGTCTCCAAGGTAAGGAGTCGTGCCATCTTCTTTAGGAATATAGCCTTTTTGAGTTTCTAAGACTTGACGATAACGTGCATAGATTTCGTTCTGCCCTTCATACAACATTTTTACTATCGGAATCTGATAATCATCGACACTACCTTTTACGGCAACATAGGGTCGTATTCGGTTGATCGCAACAAGGTCGAAATTTGGAATTGCTTGAAGTTCATAAATGGCAATCAGGTCCCCATATTTTTTCCGATAATTGAGCAAACTACTAATTTGAATATCTGTCAATAGTCCAAAATCTTCTAAATCTTCTCTCGACGCTTTATTCAGATTAAGAGGTCTTCTAAGAAGTGTCTCTAAGTTTTCGTAGATCGTATTGAAGTCAAAATCACCCTCTGCCTCGCTATTTTGAATGAAATCTTCAATTAAATCATCTTGACTTTCAGGTTCTTCTCGATTAGGCAAAGAATCTTGTTGAGCGAAAAGTAACTGAGGCAATACTAAAAGAAAACTATATAAGGTATATCTTAATACTTGCATTCTATTTATTTTTTAGAACATCAAAAATAGCAAAATTTAACTATATGTTTGACTATAAATTGGATTTAACAGAGCTATTTGTAGATTGTAATATCGTTTGATGAAAACTTTTATACTTTTTTGCGTATGAATATGATAAGTGATGGAAGATTAGTAATTTTGCGCCCGAAAACACGTTTAATATAAAACACAAGATCTATCCATTCACAATAGTTTTTCAATAATCATTTAAATTCTTAAATCAATTATGAGTCATTCTAGATTTAATGCAATTGACACAATTCTTAATCGTACTGAGTTAGACATTGATTTTCAAGACCAACCTATTGAAAAGATTTCTTCTTTTTTTGGTTGCAATGTTTTCAATGAACAAGCGATGCGAGAATATCTTTCTGAAGATGCTTACTTAGGCGTAAAAGCTGCTATTCAGGCAGGTACTAAGTTGTCTCGCGAAACAGCAGAAGTTGTAGCTAAGGCTATGAAAAAATGGGCAATGGACAAAGGTGCTAGTCATTACGCACACTGGTTTCAACCGCTTACAGGTAAAACAGCAGAAAAGCACGATTCTTTCTTTTCTTTGACACCTGACGGAAAAATTATTGATGAATTTAATGGCGATAATTTGACTCAGCAAGAGCCTGATGGTTCTAGTTTCCCTGGTGGTGGCTTACGTTCTACATTTGAAGCACGTGGTTATACGGCTTGGGATCCATCTTCTCCTGCATTTATACTTGAAGTGGGCGAGGGTAAAACGCTTTGTATTCCTACTATCTTTGTGACCTATTCAGGTTTGGCATTGGGGTACAAATTACCTTTATTGAAATCGCAGTCTTACCTTGAAAAAGCAGCTATTCCTGTTTGCCAATATTTTGACAAAAAGGTCAAAAGAGTATCTGTAACCTTAGGATGGGAGCAAGAGTACTTTTTGGTTGATGAGGCATTGTATAATGCACGACCAGATTTAGTAATGACAGGCAGAACGATATTAGGAAAGCATGCATCTAAAGGTCAACAATTAGATGATCATTATTTTGGATCTATTCCTGAGCGTGTGTATGCTTATATGCGTGATATGGAAACAGAATGCCACAAATTAGGAATACCTGTACGTACACGTCACAATGAAGTAGGTCCTGGTCAGTACGAATTAGCTCCAATGTTTGAAGAATTAAACGTAGCTGTAGATCACAATCAATTATTGATGGACGTAATGGATAGAGTGGCACGTCGTCACCGTCTAAGAGTCTTATTGCACGAAAAGCCTTTCGCTGGTGTTAACGGTTCTGGAAAGCATAATAACTGGTCGATGAGTACCAATACTGGGAAAAATCTTTTATCTCCAGGAAAAACTCCAGGTAAAAATTTACAATTTTTAACCTTTTTTGTCAATACGATTAAAGCGGTACATGAACATTCTGGCTTGTTAAGAGCAAGCGTAGCATCAGCTTCAAATGATCATCGTCTTGGTGCAAATGAAGCACCTCCAGCAATCGTATCTGTTTTTATTGGAGAAGAATTAACCAAAGTATTAAACGAAATAGAGAAAGGAAAAACGACAAAAGAAGATGTCAAGAAAACACTTGATTTATTAAGCAAGGTTCCTAATCTTGAATTGGATAATACAGATCGTAACCGTACTTCGCCTTTTGCTTTTACAGGCAATAAGTTTGAAATCAGAATGGTTGGTTCTACGATGAATTGTGCTTCTCCTATGACAGTACTAAATGCTATGATGGGAGCGCAATTAATGAAATTTAAAACCGAAGTAGATAAACTGAAAGGAAAAGGTAAAGATACCGATACCGCTATTTTGACTGTCTTGAAAAAGTATATTAAAGAGTCTAAAGCGATTCGTTTTGAAGGCGATAATTATACAGATGAATGGGCAAAAGAAGCAGCTAAACGTGGCTTAGGTAATTTCCCTAATACTCCTGAAGCGCTTGATGCTTATGTATCGAAAGAAAGCAAAAAACTATTCAAAGATAGTGGTGTTTTTTCTGATACTGAGTTGAATGCACATCATGAAGTAATGCTTGAAAATTACATTTTGAAGTTAGACATCGAATCGAAAGCATTAGAAGAACTTTGTTTGAATTATGTTTTGCCTTCGGCTATTGATTATCAAACGGCGCTAGCTGAAAATGTTGCTAATTTGAAAACAGTAGGTGTTACAGCAAAAGATTGTACTTATCAAATGGATATGATCAAGCGAATTGCTGCTAATATTAAAGGATTGCATGCTGCTGGTAAATCTATGACCAAAGAACGACATAAAGCACATAGTGCTAAGACAAGTCGTGCTTCTGCCATTCACTTCTGTAAAAAAGTAAAACCTTTAATGGAAAAAATTAGAGAATTTGCGGATGATTTAGAATTGATCGTTGATGACAAAGATTGGTCTTTAGTCAAATACCGTGAAATGATGTTTATGAGATAATTCGTAAAATCTAAAAATATAAAGAAGAGTGATGCATATGTGTCACTCTTTTTTTTGTTATCAAATGGCGTATATTCCTAATATTTCCTTAAATTCGAAAAAAAATAAAAACTATGTTTAGATTATTGTATTGCTTTTTAGCAATGACCCTTCTATTCAGTTGTGGTGACCCTTCGTCAAATGCTGTCGAGGCACCTGTTACTGACAAACCAGTTGAATCGACATCTTCTACTGACAATTTTGTATGGCAAACAGAAACATTTGCTGATTTAGGAATCTTGCGTTATCAAATACCAGGCTTCGAAAAACTTACTACCAAGCAAAAAGAATTGGTGTATTACTTGACTGAAGCTGGTCTTGCTGGTAGAGATATAATGTATGATCAAAACTACCGACACAATCTTAGTATCCGTAGAGCCTTTGAAAAAATAATGAGAAATTATAAAGGAAAAAGAGAAGGGGAGGATTGGGAAAATTTTTCGATATACGCCAAGCGTTTTTGGTTTTCAAATGGTATTCACCACCATTATTCTATGGACAAATTTGTGCCAGAATTTTCTAAAGATTATTTCATGACATTAATGAATGACACTGGTGCAAAATTAAACGAAGAAGCTTTAAAGGCAATCTTCGATCCTAATTTTGATGCTAAAAAAGTAAACCTTGATGAATCTAAAGGTTTGGTTGCTGGCTCAGCTGTTAATTTTTATGATCCTGGTATTACGGAAAAAGAGGTAGATGCTTATTATGCTAAAGTAATTGACAAAAAAGATAAAAATCCTATTGCTTATGGCTTAAACTCTAAGCTGGTTAAGAAAGGTGGAAAAATTACAGAACAAGTGTATAGCTTGAATGGAATGTATGGCCCAGCAATTAAGGAAATTATCAAATGGTTGAGCAAAGCTAAAGGTGTTGCTGAAAACGAAAAACAAGCAAAGGCTTTTGATCATTTAATTTCATACTATAAGTCAGGTGATCTAAAGAAATGGGATGATTATAATATTGCATGGTGCGAAACAAAAGAAGGAGATATTGACTATATCAATGGGTTCGTTGAAGTTTATAATGACCCAAAAGGGTATAGAGGTTCTTACGAAAATATTGTTGAAATTACAGATTTTGATGCTTCGGCTAGAATGAAAGTGGTTGCTGAAAGTGCACAATGGTTTGAAGATAATTCGACTATTGCTGATGAGCATAAAAAGAAAGATGTAGTTGGTATTAGTTACAAAGTAGTAACGGTTGCTGGCGAAGCTGGAGATGCTTCTCCTGCGACTCCAATAGGAGTTAACTTGCCAAACTCTGATTGGATTCGTGCAAAACATGGATCAAAATCAGTTAGTTTGGGCAATATCATTAATGCCTATAGTAATGCATCTGGTCCTGGTATGTTGAAAGAGTTTGCACACGATGAGGAAGAGTATAACCGTGTTTCAAAATATGGAGAATTGGCTGACAAATTAAGTACTGCTTTGCACGAAGTTATTGGTCATGCTTCAGGACAAATTAATCCTGGTGTTGGTACGCCTAAAGAAACACTTAAGAGTTATGCTTCTACTTTAGAGGAAGCTAGAGCAGATATTGTTGCTTTATATTTTATCTTAGATCAGAAAATTGTAGACATGGGTTTGATGCCTTCTCTAGAGGTTGGAAAAGCAGAATACGATAACTACATTAGCAATGGCTTGATGAAGCAATTACGCCGTATAGAACTAGGAAAAGATATTGAAGAATCGCATATGCGCAACCGTCAGTTGATTGCAAAGTGGGTGTTTGAAAAAGGAAAGAAAGACAATGTTATCTCTCAAGTAAAACGTGATGGAAAAACGTATTTCGAAATTAATGATTACGAAAAGTTAAGAGAACTATTTGGGTTTTTATTAAAGGAATTGCAACGTATAAAATCGGAAGGTGACTTTGAGGCAGGAAAGACACTAGTAGAAAAATTTGGAGTAAAGGTGGATGGTGCATTGCACAAAGAAGTTCTTGCTCGAACCAAAGACTTAAATATCCCAGCGTATAGAGGATTTATAAATCCAGTGTTGAAGCCTGTTAAAAATGATGAAGGTGAAATTACTGATATCAAAATAACGTATCCCGATGATTTTGTTGGACAGATGTTAGAGTACGGTGGTACATATTCTTTTTTACCAGATTATAATTAGACTAGAATATTATAAT
>JAHDIP010000230.1:0-4897 GCA_020630735.1 Saprospiraceae bacterium
TTTGATTCTTATATTTGCACGCATGAGACTACGCTTTCCCTTTTTCAAACAACTTGACGCTATGGACTGTGGTCCTACCTGTTTGCGCATGATTGCGCAACATTATGGTAAGGCTTATAGCTTACAGTATTTGAGAGAGCATAGTTATATTGATAGAGAAGGTGTATCCTTACAAGGTATCATCGAAGCAGCAGAGCATATTGGTATGCGAACACTTGCTGTAAAAGTACCTTACCATACAGAAGATGATGATGCAGCAGCCTTAAATGGAGCTCCTATGCCTTGTATTGTGCATTGGGACCAACGGCACTTTGTCGTAGTATATAAGACGACTAAAAAATATGCCTGGATCTCTGATCCAGCAGCAGGTCGATTTAAGTTACCTATTGCTGAATTCAAAAAACATTGGGTAAGCGATAATGATCAGGGAGTTGCTTTATTATTAGAAACGACACCTGACTTTTATACTTTTGAAGGTGAAGAAATAGATAAGACAGGCTTTAGTTTTTTGTTTCAGTATCTTCGTCCATACCGGTCTTTATTAATTCAACTCATTCTTGGTTTATTACTTGGGAGTTTATTTCAACTTACCTTTCCTTTTCTTACTCAATCAATAGTAGACTTTGGTATTCAAAATCAAAATATTGGTTTTGTGTATTTGATTTTGATCGCACAGCTTATGTTATTTCTGAGTCAGACGAGTGTGCAGTTTATTCAAAGTTGGATATTGCTACATATAGGAACACGTATCAATGTCAATTTGATCGCTGATTTTTTGGTAAAATTGATGCGGCTACCTATTGGTTTTTTTGATGCCAAAATGATAGGAGATTTGTTGCAGCGTATAGGAGACCACCGACGTATCGAGACATTTTTGACAACCTCAACCTTATCAGTTTTATTTTCTATTTTCAATCTTATTGTTTTTAGCATTGTCTTATTGTTTTATAATTTCAATATATTTTTAGTATTTCTCATTGCGAGTATAGCTTATGTTATTTGGATTGTCATTTTTTTACGAAAACGAAAAGAAATAGATTATCAACGATTCAGTGAGTTGTCAGATAATCAAAGCATGTTGATTGAGTTGATACAAGGTATGCAAGAAATTAAATTGCAAAATAGTCAACGGAAAAGAAGAGCAGAGTGGACGCATATACAAGCGAAATTGTTTAGAGTAAATATTCGTTCTCTCGCCATTACGCAATACCAAGATGCTGGTGCAGGTTTTATAAATCAATTGAAAGATATTATCATTTCATTTATTGCTGCTAAAGCAGTGATAGATGGAACAATGACCTTGGGAATGATGCTCGCTGTACAATATATAATAGGACAATTAAATGCACCACTACAACAGCTGATCGGTTTTATTCGGTCGGCACAAGATGCCAAGATTAGTCTTGAACGTTTAGGTGAGATTCATAATAAAGATGAAGAAGAAAATATTAGTGTTCAAAAAGTAGATAATATTCCTGAAGAAGGTGACCTTCATTTGGAAGATGTAAGCTTTCAATACAACGCATTAGGCGAAATGGTTTTGAAAGATATAAATCTTACTATTCCTAAAGGTAAAATAACGGCGATTGTTGGAACAAGTGGAAGTGGTAAAACGACTTTAGTGAAATTATTACTTGGTTTTTATGAACCAGTAAAAGGCTCGATAAAAGTAGGGAATACGCGCTTGACCAATATTAGTAATAGGCTATGGCGTGATAGCTGTGGTGCCGTGATGCAAGATGGTTATGTGTTTTCTGATACCATCGGAAAAAATATTGCTGAAAGTGATGACTTTATTGATCGGTCGAAATTATTAAATGCTGTACAAATGGCGAATATCCAAGAGTTTATCGAAACGTTGCCCTTAGGTTATAATACAATGGTAGGATCTAAAGGAAATGGAATTAGCCAAGGGCAACGACAACGGATGCTAATTGCACGTGCTGTCTACAAAAATCCTGATTATTTGTTTTTTGATGAAGCGACTAATGCACTTGATTCAAAAAATGAAAAAACTATTATGGAAAACATGGATGTCTTTTTTGCTGATCGAACAGTAGTTGTCGTAGCGCACCGTTTGAGTACCGTTAAAAATGCAGACCAAATTGTTGTATTAGAGCGGGGAAGCCTAATCGAAAGAGGTACCCATAAAGAACTCGTAGAGAAAAAAGGAGCTTATTTTACCTTAGTAAAAAATCAATTAGAATTAGGAAATTAATGAGAAGTAAGTAATATGCCTGAACAAGAATTAATTAATGATCCTGAAGACATCAGATTGAATGAGCAAGATGAAATTGCATACATCTTGGGGAATCCGCCTGGTTGGATACTGCGTTGGGGAATTACCTTAGTTTTTCTTTCGGCTATTATTTTTGCGATACTTGCTTGGCTGATTAAGTATCCTGATATTGTAGATGCTCGTGTGACTCTAACAACCCAAAACCCACCGATACGTGTAGTAGCATTGAGTAGTGGAAAATTAGAAGAACTCAATGTACAAGATAAACAAAAGGTAGACGAAGGAACTGTCTTGGCTATACTCGATAGCCCTGCTAATTGGAAAGATGTTTTAGTCTTGGATTCACTTATTGAACTAAGAGCTTCTACTAAAATAAATTCTACTAATATTCAATTTCCTGAAAAACTAAAACTAGGTTCTCTACAAAATGGCTATTCTAGATTTACAGAAAATTTAAAAAATTATCGGTATTACATCAATAATGATATTACTAGAGATAAAGCACTCGCCCTAGAAGAACAAATTAAGAATATTAATCTGCTCAGTGCCTCGTTAGAAAAATCAAAAAAAACGTTATTAAAAGAAGTAAATCTTGCAAAAAAGAATTACGCTAGAGAAGAAAACTTGGAAAGAGAGGGGGGCGCTTCTAAATTGGATGTTGAACGAGCCGAAACGAATTACCTTCAATACCAAAGACAATACGACCGAGTTGACGAACAAATAATTAATAACCAAATTAGTATCGACCAACTCAATTTACAAATTCTTGAATTGAAACAAGGAAATGATGACAATAAGTCTGGAAGGAGGTTGACGATCAACGAAGATATTTTACGATTGAAAAGTGAAGTCGAAACGTGGAAAAAACGTTACCTCATTTTATCTCCTATCAAAGGCGCTGTTTCTTTAGCAAAAGTTTGGAGCAAGAATCAGTTTCTTACTACTAATCAAGAAGTAATGACGATTATACCTGAAGAAGATGCTGGTGTCGTTTTGGGTAAAGCGGTGTTGCCTATTTCTGGTTCAGGAAAAGTAAAAAGCGACATGGTCGCTAATATTCGCTTGGACGGATACCCTTATCAAGAATTTGGAATAATAAAAGGCACCATTAAGAGTATTTCTGCGATACCTAACGAATCTAATTACAATATTGAAATTGAAATGCCTGAAAAATTGATAACCAGCTATGGCGAAGAAATAGAATTTAGACAAGAGATGCAAGGGGTAGCAAGAATCATTACAGAAGATAGACGAATCTTCGAACGGATTTTTGACCGTATTTTCAATATTTTATACAATGAATAATGTATAGATATTTATACAGAAACCAAAGTGGTTTTTGGATTGCCAAGCATTTAATGCTACTGAAAATTAAAGAATAGCAACCGATGATGATCTGATAACTAAATACTAGTTGGTGTAAATCGAATATCAAGGGTATAAAAATAAAGAAGGGAAGCACTAAAAAGCACTTCCCAACTAATCGCTAGTCGCATTTTTCTTTAAGTGTAACTTGTCTTTAGTATCTGTAGTTCTTTATTTTGAAAGACAATTGGGATATTCGTAGTTACTAGCAAAGGACTTAGATTTCATAGATTTAATTATTAGAATAAGAGAAAAATCTCTATGAAGGATAATTAACTATGTTTAGACTATAAAGTTATGGAAAAAAGGACGATTCATTTTAGCAAATGAGTGAACACCCCATGTTTTAAGTATGAACAATGCAGATTTGTTATTGAACTGAAAATTAATAAGAGATAAGACAAAAAAATACCGCTTTTTGTATGTACAAAAAGCGGTAGTAACAACGAGTAATTAAAATATTTATTGTATCATAAACTTCAATGTATACAATTCGTCTGATGTCTCAATTCTTGCTATATACATTCCTTTTACTAATTGATTAATAGGAATTTCTAATATTTGAGTTCCTTTCATCAATTGATTTTGTGTACTATAGATCACTTGTCCCTGTAAACTAGAAATCATTATTTTTGCTTGAATATCTTCCGTCGCATTCAAATCAATTGTTACGATATTTCCAATTATTGGATTGTTAACAATACGCGCATAAGATACTTTCTGCTTTTCAGCTTTGTTGATATCGTCATGTTGTCCTGTAGTTACATATCCATTTGTACCACCTTCTGTAAATCCATCGCAAGCTACAAAATCATCACTTGTAAATCCTAAGCATTCAGCAATACAAGGATTAGGGATAGTAATAACGAATCCATCACCAAGGTCAACACAGACTTCATCAAGTTCTTCTGTACAGTCACATTCAGTAGGCCACTCAGTACCATCACCATCAGGCCATACGATTTCATCGCAATCTACAAAGTCGTCAGCAGAGTATCCTTGACATTCAGCGTAGCAAGCATTTGGGAATGGGATAATACATCCATCGCCAAGGTCAACACATACTTCTTCAATTTCGTCTGTACAGTCGCAATCAGTCGGCCACTCATTACCACCGTCACCCGGCCAGTCAATATCTTCACAGTCTACAAAGTCATCAGCAGAGAAACCTTCGCATTCAGCCCAACAAGCATTTGGGAATGGAATAATAAATCCTTCACCAAGGTCAACACATACTTCTTCAAAGTCATCTGTGCAATCACAATCAGTAGGCCACTCATCACCACCATCACC
>JAHDIP010000230.1:4997-9788 GCA_020630735.1 Saprospiraceae bacterium
CTTCAAAGTCATCTGTGCAATCACAATCAGTAGGCCACTCATCACCACCATCACCAGGCCAGTCAATATCTTCACAATCTACAAAGTCATCAGCAGAGAAACCTTCGCATTCAGCCCAACAAGCATTTGGGAATGGAATAATAAATCCTTCACCAAGGTCAACACATACTTCTTCAATTTCATCTGTACAATCGCAGTCAGAAGTTGGCCATTCATCATCATGGCAATCTACAAAATCATCTGTA
Organism: Saprospiraceae bacterium; assembly: GCA_020630735.1. Taxonomy (GTDB): domain Bacteria; phylum Bacteroidota; class Bacteroidia; order Chitinophagales; family Saprospiraceae; genus JAHDIP01. The sequence continues at coordinate 5,243 of JAHDIP010000230.1, forward strand.
GTATAGCCTTCGCATTCAGCAATACAAGGATTAAGGAAAGAGAGAATGGTTCCATCATCAAGAGTTACACATACAAAATCACAAACCAACTCACAATCACAATCATTTGGCCAATCGTCACCACCACCTGGCCAATCAATATCAGTACAGTCTACAAAATCGTCAGTAGAGAAGCCCTCGCATTCAGCGTAGCAAGCATTTGGAAATGGGATAATGAACCCTTCGCCAAGATCAACGCATACTTCTTCAAAGTTATCTGTACAATCACAATCAGTCGGCCATTCGTTTCCATTGTCATCAGGCCAATCAATATCATCACAATCTACAAAATCAGTAGCGGCATAACCTTCGCAAACTGCGAAACATTCATTCGGAAATGGGATAATCTCTCCGTCGTCTACAACTACACATACTGGGTCTATCGTAAACTCACAGTTGCAGTCATCTTGGGCAGTAGCCACGCCAAGGACAAGAAAGAGACTAAGAAATAGCAAATTGATTTTTTTCATGATAAAATAATTTTAAGCATTAGAAGATTACAAAATTTGAAATTATTTAATAATAGATACTGCGACTTTAAAGAAGCAAATGTGCTATTGTCTATATAACTTCTTTACATATACAAATGTAATCCCTATTGTGATCGGAGTAAAATACAAATGAAATAGCTTCTCAACATAAAACAGGGCTTATCAAGATAAAAAAAGCTTTTTTGGAATTATTATTTAATATATAGTGTTGGTTTTGAGTTGTTTATGTGAAATACAAAATAAAGCATTTATCAAGAAAAATGGATCGTTTTGAACAGGTGTTTGTAGTTGAAATGACGGATATTATACAAAAAAATAGGAGCATTGATATTTGAACTCTTTGAATAAGATGGTAATAATTCAAAACAGTCTCTTAGGATGGTCATTTGTAGCAACCTGAGAACCACTTCGGTTGTTGTACAGACTATATATATACTGAAACCAAAGTGGTTTTCGGATTGCCAAACGTTTAAAGCCACTGAAAATTAAATGGTAGTAACCGATGATGATCCGATAACCGAATACCGGTAGGTATACTACAGTCCATAAAAACAAAAAAGAACTATCCAATAGAGGATAATTCTTTCGTAAAAAGATGTGTCAAGATTTTTAATGTATAACTATTTTCTTTGTACTAAAGCCTTTTTCTGAAAAGACTTTCAATAGGTATGTTCCTTTATCTATATGAGGTAGATCAATTGTAGTGTTTAAAGTTGGTTGTTCTATTTTTTTCTGGTATACCATTTGACCGATGGTATTGTACATTTCGACTCGTTCTATATTAACAATAGATTTTATCTGTACCCAATCATTTATGGGGTTTGGAAAAACTTCAAGATTTGAAGAGGGAAGTATGTCATCATTCGAAAGTGGATTACTTACAATCGTAATACTAAGACTATCATTTACGACTGGTGAAGGACTACTAAAATCATCACCTGTAAGAATCACATTTTCAATACTGACAAGTGTTTCTACTTCTTGAATTTCCATACCAAGCACATCATCTTCTATGACTATAAATACGGAACCAATCATACCTGACCCATTGATAATTGTTTCTTGACCAAAAGTAGAAATAGCTACGCTGATTCTATTGTCTTCGATAAAGTTTGGTTGGAAGAATTCCAAAAAAAAGTTATCCCATCCAGATGATTGACCCGATGAACCAAGAAAATCAATAGCTAAAACATAATCTGGATTAAAAACAATATCAAAAGAAATTCCATTAAATGAACTTACAGGTATCTCTTCAGTACCTAAGTAAAGGGCACTAAATAATGTAAAGCCTTCAGGAAAAGGGTTAAAAGTATTTTCATCAAAAAATAAAGGAGGATCAACTTCAGCTTCTCCACTAGAGACTTGGTCATTAATAACAAGTCCATGTGTTTGTAAATAATTTTCGTGGATACCGTGAGTATCTTCAAAATTAACTACACCATCTCCATTACAATCTGCAAAAGCCATATCTATAGTAGTACCAGGAAATGTAATACCCCAAGGCTCCAATATTTTTTCTTCCCAGCTAATACCTTGTTCTACAACTTCTCTTGGAGGTCCAAATAAACCTAATGCATTATGAACCATTACCCAGTCTAAAGCATTTACTTCACCATTATTATTGACATCACCAGGCCAGACTTGCGACCAAGCAGTTGGCGCAAAAATATTTAAGCAGACAAGAAGAAAAAATGATTTAGCAAGTTTAGACATAGTACTCAATTTTAAAAAAAAACAATAGTTCAGTACATTGTAAATTAAATTCTTTCGTGTTTTGATTAAGGCTATTACTAGAAGTAGCAAGGCGTTTTTTGCTAGAATCCTCTTTGGCTTGCCGAAAAAATAACGAAGCCTATCTCAAAAAAAGAGACCATCAAAACAGGAAGTTAATAAGTTTACAATGTAAGTGCTTGGACTAAAATAACTTACTTATTACTGTCCAAGCACTTACTCTGCATTAATACGATATAAATTTAGTTCTCATTGTGCCTTTATTCAACTACTTTTTTGATAAGTTCTCAATAAAAAATTACTATTTTAGAAAGGAGGTAAAATGGTTTGTGTTATTTAAAGTGTTGATTATTAGTTTTTTATATTAATTTGTGTTTTGTTTGATTTTTGACAAAAATCAAGAAAAAAAGAGAAAAGATTGCGCTTTATATTGAGAATATTTATCTTTTTGTAACTAATTATACAGAAAACGAAATGGTTTTCGGATTGTCGAACGTTTAAAGCGACTTAAATTTAGACGATAACTACTAATGATGGTCCTTAAACCGAATACTTGAAAGTGTCGTCAAAAAATGAGCGATGGAAAAAAGCAAACTGATCGAATTACTGAGTACTTTTACTTCTTCTGAGTTGCGGGCATTTAAAGATTTTGTCGCTTCTCCATTTTTTAATAAAAATGAAGAGCTTATCTTATTATACGATTATCTAAAAAAAAATGCACCAAGCTTTCCCACCAAAAAGTTAAGAAGAGAATATGTCTATGCAGTCTTATTCAAAGATCAGCCCTACAGTGAAAAGCACCTGAATTACTTAATGAGCTTTTTATTAAAACTTGCTGAAAAATTTATTGGATATACCAAATATCAAGACCAAGGTATTTTGGTAGATTATCACATCTTGTCTTCATGCTTAGACCGTCAATTGAGTAAACATTATCAAAGTATTTATCAAAAATCGCTTAGCCGTTTAGAACAGAATCCATTAAGAGATACGGAGTACTATTACCAAAAATTATTATTGTCACAAGTTGCAGACAAGCATTTTGGTTTACAAAAAATTAGACGTTATGATTCGAGTATCCAAGAAGCTTCTGATAATTTAGATTTATTTTTCTTGAGCCAAAAACTAAAATATGCTTGTGAAATGCTCGACCGAGAAAAGACCCTTTCTGTAAAGTATGAACAATTAATGTTGGAAGAAGTCAAGTTGTATTTAGAACATTTTGATCAACGAGATTATCCAGCTATCTCTATTTACTATCGAATATTTCTAACACTAACTGAGGAAAATGGTGATGGACATTTTGAAGAATTAAAAGCTCTACTGCACGAACATACAAATAGGTTTTCGCAGTTTGAATTGAAAGAAATGTATCTGATGGCCTTGAATTTTTGTATCCGAAAAATTAGAATTAAAGATGAACGATATGTGGAAGAGGCTTTTACATTATTTAAAGAAGGCATCGAAAATAAATCGTTATACGAAAATAATTTATTGTCACCGTGGACATTCAAAAATACGATCAAGCTAGGTTTGAAATTGCAGAAGTTTGATTGGATCGAAAATTTCATTCTCACCTTCAAAGACGATCTAGATGAGAGTATCCGTGAGAATGCTCTCAATTATAATTTGGCTGATTTGTACTATTACAAAAAAGATTTAGATAAGGCACAAGACCTATTACAACGTGTCGAGTTTAATGATGTCTTTTATGCCTTGAGTTCAAAATTTATGCTGCTCAAAATTTATTTTGAAAAAGATGAAGAGGAAGCATTATTCAATTTGTTAGCTTCCTTTAAAATCTTTTTACGTCGGAATAAATTGATCTCTAATAATGTTCGACAAACCTATTTGAACTTTATAAGGTTACTTCATAAAATTGTGAAAAAAACGCCCAATGCTACCGAAAAATTAAAAGCTGAAATAACCAATACCGAATTATTAATTGATCGGAATTGGTTATTAGAAGCTGTTGATATGGTGAAAATTTAACTTTTTTGAAGATTTTAAGTATACTAATAAAATTCAAACCTCTTGCATTATATCTAATAGACTTGTTCTGGCTTAATCAACTGAATATGAGAATTTTAAAGCTATAAGCTTCATGTGTATAACAATTTAAAATCGTGAAAAATGATTGTTTTAACCATAATTAAGCATAATTTGCTTGTTTTTATATTGTTGTAGAGGATGAATAACAATACTATCTATTTGATTATCAGCAATTTATTTCTGGATAAGTCTAATAGCTAAATTTTGATCAGTAATTTTAACATTCATAAAAT
>JAHDIP010000016.1:0-2119 GCA_020630735.1 Saprospiraceae bacterium
TATAAAAAGCTTTCATAGGATTTGTTTTTAAGGAATGAACTACTCGCTGTCGTCAAGCCATTCAAACCATAGTTAAAATAATCAATATTTCCTTTTATCTGATTCAAAATTGCTAGAATTCATAGCCAAAGACAAAAACAAATACTCTTTAAAGTGGAAATTAAATAATAAAATATCTTCATAATCATTTAATAATTAGTAAATTACACTTAATTTAAGTGGAAATTATCACTATCTTTTATGACAGGAAACTATAAACTATTTAACCTTCTTAAGACATTTGATACCAAAGAGCAACGACAAGTAAAGCAATTCTTAAAATCGCCCTTCTTTGTAAGAAGAGATGATGTAAAAGATTTGTATGAAGTTTTACTCTATTTTATAAAAAAGGACCGCCCTATTCCGCCTTTAGAAAAGCTATTCCTAAAAGTATTTCCTGAAGAAAGATATGATGCACTGAAGCTGCGAGGAACGATGAGTGACTTGCTAGAATTAGTCGAGGAATTTTTATTGATTTCAATGCATAGAAAAGAAAAAATAAAGAACCAACTTTTACTCACCAAAATATACCGCCAGCGAAATTTAGAGAAAAATTATAAACGTGCCGCTAAGAAGTTACTCAAATTGATGGAGACAGAAAAACTAGAAAATGCAAAGGCTTACGAAAACCTTCTTGCTTTTCAAGTAGAACAAATGAACTATCAGTCAAGTACAAAACGTACAGAACATTTATACTTACAAGAAATTTCTGACACACATGATGTATTGTATCTTAGTCAAAAACTAAAGAATGCTTGTGCTCAACTTTCTCATCAGTTAGTCTACAAAACAAAATATGACTATGGATTACTTAATCTTTTATTAGAAGAAATCAACCAAGAGAAATATCTTCAATATCCTGCCATTCAAATTTATTATTATTGCTTTCGTTTTTTGACAGTAGAAGAAGGAGCAAACTATTTTCAAAAATTCAAAAAAGCCTTTTTTCAAAACAAAGAAAAATTCACGAAAGAAGATTTGGAAGGTCCTTATCGCTTAGCCATCAATTATTGTATTCGAAAATTGAATGAAGGCAATACCGCATTTGCTAAAGAAGGTTGGGAATTATACAAGGAAGGCATTACTGAAAAAATTCTACTTGAAAATAATCAGATACCACGCTTTACGTTTAATAACGTAATTGCAATGGCTATCCTCTTAAAAGAATATGATTGGATCAGTCAATTTATTGAAGAATCAGCGGTTTTACTAGATCAAGAATTTCAAGCACAGACCGTAAGTTTTAATTTAGCTCGTTTGGCTTTTGCTAAAAAAGACTTTGAAGAAGCTTTAAGTCATTTGCAGAGTGTCGAGTATAAAGACTTGGTGAATGTATTGATTTCAAAAATGACAATCATAAAAATTTATTATGAAATGCAAACCGAGGATGCCTTGTATGCTAATCTTGATAGTTTTACCCAATTTATTCGAAGAAGGGAGGTCAGCGATTATCATCGAAATAACTTTTTGACCATTATAAAAATCGTCAGAAAAATGATCAATATTCCTGAATTTGATAAAAAAGCCTTACTCGATCTTCAAAATGAAATAACAAATACTCCTAATATAAGTGAACAAAAGTGGCTTTTAGAAAAAATGAAAGAACGACTTTAGAAATATGGAACTATTAGCAACAGTTATTCGTTCAACGAATATCAAATCTATTAGTATCTTTACCCAAAATAAACAATAATTTGCAAAAAGGAACAGTAATACGATCAACAGGTAGTTGGTATCAAGTACGGTTAGAGGATGGTGAATATCTACAATGTCGTATTGTAGGAAGGTTTCGGTTGAATGGTAAAAAACTTACCAATCCTGTAGCTGTAGGAGATGAAGTGAATATAGAAAAAGAACCTGATGGCGAAACAGGTTTGATTAAAAAAGTATTATCCAGAAGAAATTATGTCGTCCGCCAATCGCCTCGCCAAAAACATTTTTTACACTTACTCGCTAGTAATATCGACCAAGCTATTGTCATCGTTACCATCATAGAACCAAACTTAAAACAAGGTTTTATTGATCGTTTTTTGATGATGACAGAACCGCATGATATTCCAGTTACGATTGTCTTTAATAA